>CAXUEQ010000001.1:0-9968 GCA_964250175.1 uncultured Sphingobium sp.
CTTCTTGCGGCTGATGTCGCCGCCATAGCATTTGGCCGTCACGTCCTTGCGCATCGCGGCGATCGTCTCGCGCGCGATCACCTTGCCGCCGATCGCCGCCTGGATCGGAATCTTGAACAAATGGCGGGGGATCAGGTCCTTCAGCCGTTCGCACATGCCACGCCCCCGCGTTTCCGCCGTGCCGCGATGGACGATCATGCTGAGCGCGTCGACGGCTTCCGAATTCACCATGATGCTCATCTTGACCAGGTCGCCCTCGCGATAGCCGATCTGGTGATAGTCGAAGCTGGCATAGCCCCGGCTGATCGATTTCAGGCGATCGTAAAAGTCGAACACGACTTCGTTGAGCGGCAGTTCATAGGTCACCTGCGCGCGGCCCGCGACATAGGTCAGGTTCTTCTGGATGCCGCGCCGGTCCTGGCACAGCTTGAGGATCGACCCGAGATACTCATCGGGGCAGTAGATCACCGCCTCGATCCACGGCTCCTCGATATCGGCGATCCTGGTGGGATCGGGCATGTCGGCGGGATTGTGCAACTCGATCTCGCCATTGCCGTGAGTGAGCTGAATCTTGTAGACGACTGACGGCGCGGTGGTGATGAGATCGAGATCATATTCGCGCGTCAGCCGCTCCTGAATGATCTCCAGATGCAGCAGCCCCAGAAAGCCGCAGCGAAAGCCGAAGCCGAGTGCCGCGCTGCTTTCCATCTCGAAGCTGAAGCTGGCGTCGTTGAGGCGCAGCTTGCTGATCGAATCGCGCAGCTTGTCAAAATCGGCGGCATCGACGGGAAAGAGGCCGCAGAACACCACCGGCTGCACTTCCTTGAAGCCGGGCAACGGCGCTTTTGCCGGGTTCTTGACCGTGGTAATGGTATCGCCGACGCGGGTCTGGCTGATGTCCTTGATCTGCGCGGTTATGAAGCCGATCTCGCCCGCCGCCAACTCGGGCAGCGTCTCTATCTTGGGCCGCATGCAGCCGACACGATCGATCAGATGTTCGGTGCCGCCGACCATGAACTTGATGTTCTGACCCTTGGTGATGACGCCGTTGACGACGCGCACCAGTATGACCACGCCCAGATAGGGATCGTACCAGCTATCGACCAGCATCGCCTCCAGCGGCGCGTTGCGGTCGCCCTTGGGAGCGGGAATTTTCTTGACGATGGCTTCGAGCACTTCGTCGATGCCGATGCCCGACTTGGCCGAGGCCATCACCGCTTCGGACGCGTCGAGGCCGATGACGTCCTCTATCTCCTTGCGCACCTTTTCCGGTTCGGCGGCGGGCAGGTCGATCTTGTTGATGACGGGCACGATCTCATGGTCATGCTCGATCGACTGATAGACATTGGCGAGCGTCTGCGCCTCGACGCCCTGCGCCGCGTCCACCACCAGCAGCGCGCCTTCACAGGCGGCCAGGCTGCGTGACACTTCATAGGCGAAGTCGACATGGCCGGGCGTGTCCATCAGGTTCAGCTCGTAGAGCAGCCCATCCTGCGCGGTATAATTGAGGCGCACCGTCTGCGCCTTGATCGTGATGCCGCGTTCCTTCTCAATGTCCATATTATCAAGGACCTGGGCGCTCATTTCGCGGTCGGTCAGTCCGCCAGTGCGCTGGATCAGCCGGTCGGCGAGGGTCGACTTGCCATGGTCGATATGGGCGATGATGGAGAAGTTGCGGATGCGGCTGAGTTCGGTCATGCGCGCCCGATAGCAGGGGATCGGCGTGCTGTCAGCAATTGCGAAAGCTCAACGCCCCCGCGTGGACCGCCGGTCGACTATGCCGGCTGCGATCGCGCCCTCGATCGCGGCGACCGCATTGTCGAAACGCACGTCACCGTCGCCCGAAATCAGCGCATAGGGGAGCTGCCGCCGGTCCAGCTCCGCCTTGCACAGCGCGAAGAAACGCTCCTGATCGGCACGGTCTGGGAACATGCGCACCGTGTCGGGAACCCATGGCAGGTCGATGTCCATCAGAAGATAGAAGGTGCCGACCTGCGCGAACGCGTCCAGCGCGGGCAGTCGCTGGCCGAACAGCATCATGCTCCACGCGGCGGTCATGACCGGATCGGTATCCTGGATCAGGAAACCGCGTGCCAGCGGTTCGGACGCCAGGCGATCGGCGACATGCCCCTCCATGATCGCCACCAGTTCGCGCGGGGTGAGATCGGTCCCGTCCTCCTCGCAATAGGCGCGGCCATATTCGGGCACCCAGACAGTGCGATAATATTCGGCCAGCCGGTCGGCGAGCGAGGATTTGCCGGTGCTTTCGGGACCATGGAGAACGACGCTGGGGATCATGCGGCGACCCTGTTGCCCGTTTTTGCCGCGCTGATCCAGCCGGCAAGGCCGATAACCGACAGGATCAGAAAAATCCCGTAGAGACCCGCGATCAGATGCAGCCCCTTGATCCAGTAAAGCGGCACCGCGGCTAGGTCGACGGCGATCCACCAATACCAGTTGTCGATAAAGCGGCGGGCGAGCAGCGCCTGCGCCGCAACGCTCATCATGGCCACGCTGCCGTCCCAATAAGGGAAGGCCGCGTCGCTATGGTCGCGCATCCAGGTGGACCAGCCGATCGTCGCGGCTGCGGCAAGGCCCAGAGCGACCGCCCAGCCCCGCCCGCCAAGCCAGCGCACCGGCAGGCCATGATCGTCCCGCGCGCGCAGCCAGTTGGCCCAGCCATAGATATTGAGCGCGACGAAGAAGATCTGGAGCAACGCGTCGCTGTAGAGCCTGCCTTCGAGAAACAGCCAGCCTTGCAGGAGGACGGTGGCGATACCGAACGGATAGTTCCAGATGCTGCGCCGTATCAGCAGCGCAATGTTGGCAAGGCCGAGCAGGACCGCAAGGATTTCAATCAGGGACATGCCGGTCAATCATCCGTCGATGGCGCCCGTCAATGGCGTGAGAGGCAAGGCATAAGCGCTAAGCCACGCGCATGCCAGCGTCCGCAACGCGCCATCCGGTTACGGTCAACCGGCCATTGCGCGCGGAGCCGACAGCAGACGCAATTTGGCCAGATCGACATCATGCACGAACTCGACGCCCATCCGGTCTTCGACGGACCAGCGCGCGGTCGCCTCTATCGCATAATTGTCGGCCAGCTCGATATGGAACAGCGTGCCGGCCGGCACGCTCCAAAGGCCCTCGATCAGCGCGCCGGTCGAAGAGATATTGCGTACGCGACCGGCATAGCGCTGGCCATCATGGATCACCGCGACCGAACGCAGCATCGCCTTACGTGTCGGGCGGCTGGACCGGAAGCCTTCGGCTTTCACCGAAACGCCGCTGGTCGCGTGGCGCAGCGCGACGTCCGAGGCGGGCATCGGCCTGCCATAGATGAACCCCTGCACATGGCTGCAGCCCAGCGAACGGATGAGGTCGAGTTCGTCATGCGTTTCCGCGCCTTCGGCGGTCGTGTCCATCGACAGGGCTTCGGCCAAGCTGACGATCGACTTGATGATCGCGCTGTTGCGGCTGCCTGCGATCGCCGCGCCGCGCACGAAGCTCTGGTCGATCTTGATCTTGTCGAACGGCGCCGTCTTCAAATAGCCAAGCGAGCTGTATCCGGTGCCGAAATCGTCGAGCGCGAGGCGGACGCCCAGCCCCTTCAGCTTCGCGAACATGGCGTCGGTCGCCGCGCCGTCGTTCAGGAACACGCTCTCGGTGATTTCCAGCTCCAGCCGCTCGGCCGATAGCTGCGCATTGGCGAGCGCACTCATGACGATACCGGGCAGCGACGGGTTGGCGAACTGGATCGGCGACACGTTGACCGCCACGCGCACACCGGTGGGCCAGGTGGCCGCGTCACAACAGGCGGTGCGCAGCACCCATTGGCCGATCTGCGATATGAGGCCCGTATCCTCGGCAATCGGGATGAAAACGGAGGGCGAGATCGCACCGCGTGTGGGATGTTCCCAGCGCAAGAGCGCTTCATAGCCGGTAATCTGCTCGGTCGCGCTGCTGACGACCGGCTGATAGACGAGGTGCAGGCCCTTGCTGGCGAGGGCGTTGCGCAGATCCTCCTCCAGTTGACGGCGATCCTCGGCATCGGCGTGCATGTCGGCGGAATAGAATTTATGATTGCCGCGACCGTCGCCCTTCGCCGCGTATAGCGCCAGATCGGCATTGCGGATCATGGCGTCGGCGTTGATACCATCGTCCGGGCAGATGGCTATACCGATCGACGCGCCGATCACGACCTGGCTACCGTCGATCGAATAGGGCTGGGATACCGAAGCGATGATGACGTCGGCGAGATGGGCGAGCTGAACGCGGTCGATGCGACCGGGCAGCACCACCTTGAATTCATCGCCGCCCAGCCGCCCCACACGGCCCCGGTCGCCGATCACGCGCTGGAGCCTGTGGCTGACGCTGCGCAGCAACTGGTCGCCGGCGGGATGGCCGAGCGTGTCGTTGACGCTCTTGAAGCGATCGAGATCGAGCAACAGCAGCGCGCAATCGCCAATCTCGCCGCGCTGGGTGACGACCGCCTGTTCCAGCGTACGCAGCATCTGGACCCGATTGGCAAGGCCGGTCAGCGAGTCATATTGGGCAAGCCGCGTCACTTCCGCCTGGCTGCGGCGCATCTCCGTCAAGTCGGCGCCACTGCCGCGAAAACCATGGAACTGGCCAAAATCGTTGACGATCGGCCGGCCGGAAATCGCCCACCAGCGTTCCTCCCTGGTCATGGCGGCGCGCACGGCGATATCGGAAAAGGCGGTGCGAGCCGACAGATGAAAGCCCAGCGTGCGCTCACCATCACCTTGCTGCCGGTCGCCATGACTGATCAACTCGGTCAGTGGGCGGCCGAGAAGCGACAGCGGGTCGATGTCGAGCGTCGCGACCAGGGTTTCGGAAATATAGCTGATACGGCCACTCCGGTCGGTTTCCCAGAACCAGCCACGGCCCGATCGTTCATATTCATGCAGCAGCCGTTCGGCGCGGCGACCGCGAAGCTCTTCCGCCTGCTTTTCCAGCCGCTGCTTTTGATCGATCCGTGCCTGGCGCAACGTGACGAGGGCGAGGGCGATCAGCAGCCCCAACAGCGTCAGAATGACCGGCGCACGGCCATCGCCGATCGCCCCGACCGATCCCGCGCCGGCAAAATAGGCAAGGCCCAATATCCGCCGGCTGCCGAAAAGGAAGGTCGCTAATATGGTAAGCGCGCCGCCGGCGAACAGCATGACATCGGCGGCCAGGCCAGGCACCCCCGTCAGCCAGAAGCGGAAAAGGCCTCCAGACAGTGCGACCAGCGGCAGCATGATCCACATCTGAATATGCGGCGCGGTGCGACGGAATTTGGCCAGGCGCGGTAACAGGCCCAGTGCCGCGTCGCCGATCAGCACCGCAATCCCGGAACCGATCAGATAGGGCATGTCGTGGGCGGATATGTGCGCGCCATAAAGCAGCGTCCCCATCGTCATCAGGCGCACACAGAAGATAAGCGACCAAAGCGATGCGACCGACTGGACCGCATTGACGATCCATGCCTGGCTGTTGTCATGG
Source organism: uncultured Sphingobium sp. (assembly GCA_964250175.1). Lineage (GTDB taxonomy): Bacteria > Pseudomonadota > Alphaproteobacteria > Sphingomonadales > Sphingomonadaceae > Sphingobium. The sequence goes on from CAXUEQ010000001.1 coordinate 5,509, forward strand.
CCGCTATCGGCCAATCCCAGCGACACCAGCAGAGAAGAGGCACGCGATTCAGCGTTGCGCGAAAGAGCGGCTCGGGACACAGGCATGGGTGGATTATGCTGCGGCAGGCCTTACCATCCGGTTACGCAAACCGTGCAAAAACACACCATAATGCTTTGCAAATATATGAAGAACGCTTGCTATTCTCCGGTAGGGAGACGGGCCCCAGAAGAACGCCGGGGCAGTCATGCAGGCGCGGTGCCTCGACGAAAGGAAAGGGCGCCCAGACGACGGCGCTTTGCTCAACTATCGTCAAATGCCTTGCAATCCGTGTCACAGGTCCATTCGGTAAAGGTCGAAATTTGCCGGCAAAGGGATCCATAGATTGCTTTGCTCGCATCAGCAGAGCATGATCGCCCCGATTTCCCAGACTATATCGTCGCCAGACCGGATATCTAGGGCACGACGGACTGCCTATGGGATGCTAGTCTGGGCCTTGGCGGTGATCTTCCGACGATCATAAGGGAAAAATAAGGATATTCCTTATCGAGGTCACACCCGCATCGGCATCAGCACATAGAGCGCCGCGCTTTTGTCATTTTCGCGGATCAGGGTCGGCGCGGCGGCGTCGGCGAGGTGGAGTTCGATCGAGTCGCCCTCCAACTGGCCGAGAATGTCGAGCAGGTAGCGCGCGTTGAAGCCGATGTCGAAACCCTCGCCCTGAAATGCGCCGGGGACTTCCTCTGCCGCAGTGCCGTTTTCGGGGCTGCTGACCGACAGGGTGATCTTGTCCCTGTCCAGCGCCATCTTGACCGCGCGGGTCTTTTCGGTGGCGATCGTTGCGACGCGATCGACGCCCTCTTCGAAGCTGCGCGGGTCGATCTTGAGCAGCTTGTCGTTGCCCGTCGGGATGACGCGGCTGTAATCGGGGAAAGTGCCGTCGATCAGCTTGCTGGTGAGGATCGCGTTGCCGATGCCGAAGCGGATCTTGCTGGCCGACAGCGAGACCGCGACGGTGCCGTCCACTTCGTCGAGCAGCTTGCGCAGTTCGGCGATGCATTTGCGCGGCACGATGATGTCGGGCATGCCCTCCGCCCCTTCGGGACGCGGCACGGTAACGCGGGCGAGGCGATGGCCATCGGTCGCGGCCGCCTTCAGCACCGGGCCGGCGCTGCCCTCGTCGCTGACGTGCAGGAAGATACCGTTCAGATAATAGCGCGTCTCTTCGGTCGAGATCGCGAAGCGCGTCTTGTCGATGATTTCGATCAGCGTGCGCGCGGGCAGCTCGAACTGGGTCGGCAGGTCGCCTTCGGCGATTACCGGAAAGTCGTCGCGCGGCAGGGTGGAGAGGTTGAAGCGCGCGCGGCCCGCCTGGATCAGCATCTTGCCGTCGGCCGCTTGCAGCGATACTTGGCTCCCCTCCGGCAGTTTGCGGGCAATGTCGAACAGGGTGTGCGCCGACAGCGTGGTCGCGCCGGCCTGTTCCACCTGCGCCGCCACGCTTTCCACCACCTGGAGGTCGAGGTCGGTCGCCATCAGGCGAAGCGCGCCATCCGAAGTCGCCTCGATCAGCACGTTGGACAATATGGGAATGGTGTTGCGCCGCTCGACCACCGACTGGACGTGGCTGAGGCTCTTGAGAAGCGTTGCGCGTTCGATGGTGGCCTTCATTCCGTGATCCCGACTGTCTGTGCTTGCCCCGCCGCGAGTCCGGGCGGAATGGATGGATAGCGCTACTTCATGAACAACAAAGGACGCAACGGCAAGCGTCCCCGCGCTTTTGGGGGACAGCCTTGCAAAAAGTCCGTGGATAAGCTTTGCCATGGCGATGACGCGCGCTTTTCTGCTGCCCTGCCTGTTACTGACGGCGTTGCCGGTTTCGGCATCGGCGCGCGATTCGCTGGGCATATTCGAAAGCTGGGGGGCGTTTCGCGATTCCGGTGTGTCGCGCTGCTACGCGATCGCCGAGCCGGTGCGCCGGGGCGGGGCTGGCGCAAGTTGGCGGCCCTTTGCCGCGATCGCCAATTGGCCACGCCAGGGCGTGCGTGGACAATTGCATTTCCGCCTCAGCCGTCAACGCGGGACGAACATGCCGGTATCGCTCGGCATAGGCGACCGGCGCTTTGCGCTGGTAGCGGGCAATGCCGACGCCTGGGCGCCCGACCGCCAGACCGACGCGGCCATCGTCGCGGCGATCCGATCGGGTGTATCGATGAGCGTGGAAAGCCGCGACCAGACGGGACGCGCCTTTGCCGACAGCTACGCGCTGCGCGGCGCAGCAACCGCGATCGACGCGGCGGCGCTGGGGTGCGCACGGCGGTGAATCACCCCTATCGCCGCTATTATGCCTGGGCCAACGCGGACGTTCGCTTGACCTATGTGCGATTATGGCTGAACTTGCCGCTGATGCTGTTTGCCTTGCCGATGATCGCTCTGCTGGTCATCGCACGGATCGCGGGGGTTCGAATCGCAGGGCCTCTCGATCTACTGATGCAAGTCCTGTTATGGTTTTGTCTGGCGGGCTGGTCATCCTGGCTGAGCTATCTGCTGTGGCGCTTTGCAAGCGACCTGTGGCGCGCGGCGCGCTACTTCAAACGCGAGGCAGGGCCACAATGGGTTTCGGGCTGGCGCGGCGCATGGCGGCTGTTGCGGGTGTCGCGCCGCCGCTGACTGGCCAAAAGCCGCTTTTGCCCCTATATGCGCGGCCATGCAGATTCCCGGCAATATCGATCCGGTGCCCGTGCCGCGCACCGTGACCCCCCGTGCGGACGGGCGCATCGACCTGCTCGGGCTGGACAAGGCGCAGATCAGGCGCGCGTTCGAAGAGGCGGGGCTTGAGACGAAGCAGGCGAAGCTGCGCTCCAAGCAGCTGTTCCACTGGCTCTATCATCGCGGCGAGACCGATTTCGCGGTGATGACCGACCTGGGCAAGGCGATGCGGCTGTGGCTGGCCGCGCGGTTCGTGATCGGGCGGCCGCAGGTGGTCGAGGCGCAGGTCTCGACCGACGGCACGCGCAAATGGCTGCTGCGGTCGGACGACGGGCAGGATTATGAGATGGTGTTCATCCCCGACGCGGGCCGGGGAACCCTGTGCATCTCCAGCCAGGTCGGTTGCACGCTCAATTGCCGTTTCTGCTATACCGGCACGATGCGGCTGGTGCGCAACCTGACGCCGGGCGAGATCGTCGGCCAGGTCATGCTGGCGCGCGACGCGCTGGGCGAATGGCCCAAGGGCAATATGGCGGTCGCGGCGATCGACGCCGGGGATGACGACGTAGAGGATCTGGACGAGGGCGCCGATGGGATCGGCGGTCATTACAGCGCCAACGGCCGCCTGCTGACCAATATCGTGATGATGGGGATGGGCGAGCCGCTCTATAATTTCGAGAATGTGCGGGATGCGCTGAAGGTCGTGATGGACGGCGAGGGCCTCGCGCTGTCGAAGCGGCGCATCACCCTGTCGACCAGCGGCGTGGTGCCGATGATGGCGCGCGCGGCGGAGGAGATCGGCGTGAACCTCGCCGTGTCGCTCCATGCGGTGACGAAGGAGGTGCGCGACGAGATCGTGCCGATCAACCGCAAATATGGCATCGAGGAACTGTTGCAGGCGTGCGCCGACTATCCCCGTGCCAACAATGCGCGGCGCATCACCTTCGAATATGTGATGTTGAAGGACAAGAATGACAGTGACGCGGATGCGCGCGAACTGGTCCGGCTGATCCGCAAATATAAGCTGCCGGCCAAGGTCAACCTGATCCCGTTCAATCCCTGGCCCGGCTCGCCCTATGAATGCTCGACGCCCGAGCGGATCAGGGCGTTCAGCACCCTGATCTTTTCCGAAGGCATTTCCGCGCCGGTGCGGACGCCGCGCGGGCGCGACATCATGGCGGCATGCGGGCAGCTCAAATCGGCGTCCGAAAAGAAGAGCCGCGCCGAACTCGACCGGATGGCGGAGGAAAAGCAGGCCGCGCTTTGAGCGCCTGCCCCTTTTCCGTCCGTCAGAAGGGCAGCCAGTTCCGGTTTTCGGTGAATTTCATATAGCCCGCATTGACGCCGAGCCGGTAACCGACACCGAGCCGCACCGGGATCAGCACCACATTGCCGCGCCGCAAATAGGTCGCGGTGAAGCCGCCGACCAGATAGGCCGCGCCCTCGCCCGCCGGATAGCGGCGGAACAGATCCTGCGTGTCGTAAAGATTATAGACGAGGACGAAGGTGTTGGCCGCATTGCCGCCGACGTCGAATCCGACCGAAGGGCCGGTCCAGTAGACGTCGCGCTTGCCCTCTATCTTGTGATTGAGCGTGCCGGAACCGTAGCGCAACCCGACGACGAACGCACCCGAAGCCTCGCGCCCGGCGATATAGGCGTTGGGCTCGCCCTGGTCCTTCAATATCTTTTCGATGATACCCGCGAGGCCCTTTGCCCCCTTGCCGAACACACCCTCGGCCGCGCCGATCAGGTCATCCTTCTGGTAGCTGCT
>CAXUEQ010000001.1:9978-100833 GCA_964250175.1 uncultured Sphingobium sp.
GGGCGCGGCCAGTGGCGCACCCGTCGCCGCCTGCGTTCCGGTCGCGGTTTCCGCCGCAGTTCCGCTCGGCTCCGGCGCGCCCACCGGGCGGTTCGTCCTGGTGTCGTAACCACCGCCTTGATAGGTCGATGCCGGCGCGGATGCGGTGGACTGCGATGCGGACTGGCCAGACTGTGCATTGCCAGACGGGGATGGGCTAGGCTGGGGGGCAAGATCGGCGTCGATCGCCGTGTTGGGATCGACATTGCGTATCTGCGCCACCGCCGGCGACGCCGCGACCGCCGCCGCCAGGAGGGACAACGCCATGCGCGCCGCGATTAGACGATTCCTGGCGACCATGCCTTTGCCCCTTACCCTAAAATCCGCTTCTGCCAGCATCGACTATCCGGCGGCGAAGATGAAACGGCAATGAATGAACGGCGACACGAGTCGATTCTGCGCCGGAACGAATCGCAGCGCCCGCCCATAGGATGCGATGACGGCCGCAGGTGCCGATATTTCCGCCTGTCGGCCGGTAAAGCCCCGTTGCGTTGCCCGAAAGGCGTCGCTATAGCCCGACCCTCGAAAGCCGGCCCGCCGCCACTGCGGGCAGGACTGACGCCCAGAAGCGTCGTGCGGAGACGTGGGTGAGTGGCTGAAACCAACGGTTTGCTAAACCGTCGTAGGGATAATTCCTTACCGAGGGTTCGAATCCCTCCGTCTCCGCCATATAGTGTTGAAATAATGGATAATTTCCCCGCTTCGGGGCGGCAAACCTGGTTAGCAACCCGGTTTCAGCGGCGAACTATTGCGGTCAACTGTGAACGGTGTGCGGCGGATTGAGCGCCGCCGATGAAAGCTTCGTCCGACAGTCGCGCAAACGCGCTGACGGATTGGTCTGACCTGCGATTCCTCGACCAACCCAGCGCATGCTCCGCAGCAAGTGAATGCTCCAGACGGGGCTGCACGACTATGTGCGCGAAGGGCATCCGGTGGCGACGCAGATCCTCGACTGGTCGCGAGCACAGACTTGGCGTGTGAAGGAGACGCTGTTCTTGAGGAGCTGGCGCAGGTGGCGAGGCGCCGATTCGGTAAGCTGTCCGTGCCGAACCAGTTTTCGTCGGGCACATAGGTGTCGGGCACATGGGTGAAGCTGCCGTCGCTCGCGACCGTCACGCTGCCAGGTTGTTGATATCGGAAATCCTGTTAAAAGGGGGCTATATGAGTGTTACGGCAGAAGGCGCTAAGCTTCGGCATGCCGGCTTCGCTGCTAATCGTCCGCCTTTTGACCGCGTCCGCCGCATAACGGCCTCTAGGCAGTTCACTCCGACATTGCATGCGCGCCAAATGCCAACTAAGAGCGGCCTTTCCAAATAAGTCGGCTTGGGACAATTTAATAATTCAGCCCGAAGGCTAACTAAGGCTATATCTGTGAGCGGTCTTAAACAATTGCGACCAATTTTCTGGATGCGTTTGCGCTTTCAATTGCCTGTAGGGATTGTTATTGCGGCTTTAATACCTTATATTATCCGCTATTATAACTTGGCAGAGAACCAGAATTCACATGTAATTAACAACACTTTATTGGGTTTAATATTCGCGATTTCTTTGGGTGCTTGGCTCATGCGAAATATAGCGATATATCCAGGATCAGAAGCGCTTTCGTCAACCCTGCCATCGTTCAGTGTTTCTTTTGCGATATTAATAATCGCTTTCATTTTTGCGCGAATCCCGTACAATCGTGTAACACTTTTTTCAGGGTTCGCGATTTCGTTTTTATGGTTCTTCGTTATGGCTGCGATAGCACAGCGACGCCGTCTTTTGCGAATTGGCGTGGTGGCGCTGGGAAACGCATCTTTAATACATGATCTTCCAAATATATCAGTGCGTTTACTGCACTTCTCGGACGAGCCTATCGAGAATTTGGACGCGATTGCAGCTGACTTGCGTATCGATCTACCCAGCGAGTGGGATAGAAAGTTAGCTGACTATGCATTGGCTCGCATACCTGTTTATCATATAAAACATTTGGCTGAATCGCTTACCGGGCGTGTTGAGCTGGAGCATTTATCCGAAAATAGCTTCGGTTCCCTTACGCCGCGTTATGATTATATGGTTTTGAAGTCCATTATAGATTGGATATTCGCGCTTTTCATTGGTCTCGCAATTTTACCCGCGCTAATTCTGGTCGGTATTATAGTAAAATTGAGTTCACCGGGCCCAGCCTTATTTCGACAAATTCGTATGGGATATGAAGGTCGGCCATTTACTATGTACAAGTTTCGTACGATGAAAGTTGTAGAAATTGTTGCGGGGGACGAGCGTGCATTTGCAATAACGAAGGATAGCGATGATCGGATTACTTCGGTTGGACGCTTTCTTCGGAAAACCCGGATCGACGAATTACCGCAGTTGCTAAACATCTTGCGTGGTGAAATGAGCTGGATTGGCCCACGCCCAGAGGCGCTGGCTCTTTCTCATTGGTATGAAGAAAAGATTCCATTCTACCGTTATCGCCATGTCGTGCGGCCCGGTATTGCTGGATGGGCTCAAGTATGTCAAGGACATGTTGCCGAAGTGGATGAAGTTCGCAACAAACTTAACTATGATTTTTATTATATCAAACAATATTCACCATGGATCGATTTACTTATTGTTGTCAGAACCATGTGGACTGTAATTAGCGGACATGGTGCGCGATAATATATGATTTTACATGCGGCTATATTTATTTATTTTTGATTTAAGCATAAATTGGCTGACAAGCTAAATAATTGCGAGCTTTAACCCTAGCGATCCGAAAATATCGAATTATCACAATTTGTACGGAAATTTTCAAATAAGCGACTTTATCTGACCCGCCCCCCAAAAGTTCCCTCGATCTGATGTAGAGTCTGCGCACGAGGAAGGAGCAGACAGATGAGGAAGAGCCGTTTTACCGAGGCGCAGATAATCGGGATGATCAAGGAACAGGAAGCCGGGCTGCCAACGGTTGAGGTATGCCGCAAGCACGGTCTTAGCACGGCGACGTTTTACAAGCTGAAGGCCAAATACGGCGGCTTGGAGGTTCTGACGCGCGCCGCCTGCGCCAGCTTGAGGACGAGAACGGCAAGCTCAAGCGGCTGTTGGCCGACAGCATACTTGACAACGCCATCCTGAAGGATTTGTTGGGAAAAGTCTGACGACGCCAGCCCAGCGGCGTGACACGGCGCTCGGCGTGATGCGGATTACCAGATTTCGCAACGCCGGGCCTGTGTGCTGATTGGCGTCACCCAAAGACGGTCCGGCGTGCACGCCTGCAGGACCATGCCGAGATTCGTGCGGAGATGCGCGAGATTGCCGCCAGCGCCGCCGGTTCGGTTACCGGCGCGTGGGCGTCATGCTGGAACGCAAGGGCATGATCATGAATCACAAGAAGCTGTATCGGCTGTATAGCGAAGAAGGCCTGTCGGTGCGCCGCCGCCGGGGCCGCAAACGAGCGCGTGGCAGCCGCACACCGATGCCTGTGCCGCTGCGCCCAGGCGCCCGCTGGTCGATGGACTTTGTCTCCGACACCTTTGGGGCCTCGCGCAAGTTCCGCATTCTGGCGATCAATGACGATTGCTGCCGCGAAAATCTGTGCCTGGTCGGTGATACCAGCATCGGGGGCGAACGGGCGGCGCGCGAACTGGACACGCTGGTGCGACTCTATGGCAAGCCGACCTGCATTGTCAGCGACAACGGGACCGAGTTCACCAGCAAGGCGATCCTGAAATGGGCCAACGTCAACAAGGTCGATTGGCATTACATTGATCCCGGCAAGCCGCAGCAGAATGCCTTCATCGAAAGCTTCAACGGATCGTTGCGCGATGAATTGCTGAATGAGGAACTGTTCGACAGCCTCGCGGACGCCCGGCGCAAGCTGGTCCTATGGCGTTACGATTACAACAACGTCAGGCCACACTCGTCGCTCGGCAACCGCACGCCAGTTCAAGCGCGCCGGGCGTTTGAGCTGGTTGAGGGTTCCACGCCTAACGCACTTGAACTGGCAACACAGCCGTCATATCAAACCGGCAGACTCTCGTTATGATTGCGGGACCTTGGGGGACAGGTCATACCTGATCAGGAATATTACACCACGGCTTTTTATATACGTTTTTCAGCCACCTTGTTCCCATAGCCAAGCTTGAAACATCAAAGCACACCAGATTTTGGGTAATAAAGAGCTTTCTCCTAGGCAAAAGCGAGCCCAGGTTGCGGAAACGATCGAAGCGTCAAGAAATCCCTGCTCTCGAATTTTTGTGGGATTGAGAAGAGATTCTGCCCATGGCTTTAATGGCCCCTTCAGCCATTCGCCTACTGGCGGCGCAAATCCTGATTTGGGGCGGTCAATGAGATGCTTAGGGACGTGTCGATATAGTACTTCGCGCAGAATGTGCTTACCTTTTCCATCCCTAATTTTAGCGCTGAGTGGAGTGCGCCAAGCAAACTCGATGACGCGGTGATCAAGAAACGGAATTCGACCTTCCAGGCTGACGGCCATACCGGCACGATCAACTTTGACCAGAATGTCGTCAGGCAAATAGGTTGTGGCGTCTAAAAATAACATTGAGTTTCTAAAGTCCGAGAACGAGCCGCCATCCAAAGTTAAAAGATCCACGTTGCCATCTAGTACTGGTATGCCATCAGACGGCCATTTTGATACTAGCCGCGCATAAGCACTCGCGGGATTATCCGCGCTCACCATCGCGGCAACTTTATTGAGTCTCTCGCCCAAGTTGACGATATTGGAGCCAACCCCAGTCAAACGAGACAGATTGTCAACGATACGACTCGTTAGTGGTGCCGCTAGCAGCGCCCCAGCCCCCCGGCGCACTATATTCGGTAAGCGTTGAGACTGACGCCAAAGCTTCGTGCCTATAACGTGGCGATTATAGCCGGCAAACAACTCATCGCCGCCATCGCCCGACAGCGCCACCGTGACTTCTTTCTTGGCAAGCGCGTTCACCAAATAGGTTGGAAGCTGCGATGAATCAGCGAAAGGCTCGTCCCAGATTTCTGGTAGTTTTGGTAGCACCGCCTGGGCTTCTGCTGATGTGACCTTCAATTCATGATGATCGGTGCCAAGATGTTGTGCGACTGCAGCGGCATAGCCGGATTCATCATAATTGCGTTCGGCAAATCCGATAGAGAAAGTCTTGATTGGTCGGCTTGATTGGGCCTGCATCAGCGCAGTGAGAGCAGACGAGTCAATCCCGCCTGACAAAAATGCGCCAAGCGGCACGTCGGCTTCCATCCGCAGTCGAACCGCATCAAGTAGGAGTATCTCAAGTTCATCGACAAGGTTAGGCGTATCGCTGGCTAGATCCGCCACGCCTGCAGTGGCGATATGAGTTAAATTCCAATAACATTCCGGCGCGTTTAGTCCCGAACTTCCGGGTCGGATTGTTAGATAGTGCGCAGGAGGCAGCTTGTAGATTCCTTTCCAGATGCTCAAGGGCGCTGGCACGTAGCCCAGATACATAAACTGGGCTGCTGCGTCGCAATCAACCAAAGCTCCGAAGGCGGGATGCGCGGCTATCGCCTTGAGTTCCGACGCGAAGAGAATGGATGTGCCCTGGCGGCCATAATAGAGCGGCTTTTCTCCGGCCCGATCGCGCGCCAAGATCAATATACGTTCGCGCATATCCCAGAGCGCGAAGGCAAACATGCCATTGGCTTCTGCTAGCGTGGCATGCAAACCCCAAGTATCAATGCATGCAAGAAGCACCTCGGTATCTGAACGACCTGCCCAATTGGGCGCCTTGCCTTCCCGTTCGAGCCGCGTTCGTAGAGCGAGATGATTGTAGATTTCACCATTATAAACAATGTGATATCTTCCAGATGCCGATTTCATGGGTTGGTGGCCAGCAGGTGACAGATCGACGATTGCCAGTCTGCGATGACCTAATGCCACGCCACATTCTTTATGTAGCCAAAGGCCGGCGTCGTCTGGGCCACGGTGCTCGATCTTTCGCATCATGGCTTCCAGGCTTGCGCCAGCGTTCGTGTCGAGACCTCCATCCGTAACGAAACCGGCTATGCCGCACATAATATTCTTCTGCCAACTTGTCGTGAAAGGGCGAGCGCGCAATGCGGTATGGTAGCTCATTGTGCAACAGCGAGCTTAGAAATTCAGGTGCAATATCGATGCTCATCGGATTGACAAAGGAATGGATAAATCCAGTGAGTCGAGATGTGCTAACATGATTTTCTTACTAAAAATTCTGCAAAAATATAGCGGAATTCGCTGCTTCGCAGCATGGAAGCACCTGATATTAGATGGCGCTCACCCTTTACAGCTGATTCCACCTACGCTAACGGCTCAGCCTATCGCGCACGGGGTCCGCGCCCTTTTCAAAGAGCTAGGCTAATTTGCATGTCTTCGCCAAATATCCAGACGAGCGTTGTTCTGGATGAGATGCGCGATTTTTTCAGGACGCACTATCGTTTTTCTGTAGACATTGTTGATCGTGCACTAACGACATTTGGTCCCACTTGGGCAAATAGCTTTGAGGATGCGGTCACTCGCCTATTTCCTAGCAGCGACGCGCGCGCCGCTGCAGTCAAAGGATATGCAGCGTTCGCAATGACCTCGCTCCGTCTGCAGGCGCGGTTTGATATAACCGCTCGTTATCAAGCAAAGACGTATGCCGAGGCAGCCAGAGAGGTTTATCATAACGATGCCTATATGCAAAGCGAGTATCTTCCAGGCTTATTCCTTTCACATTATCTCTGGCCACATCACTATCGACAGATCCGTTTCTTTGAAACTGCGTTTTTAGAATTTCTTTACGCTAATAATGCTGGAAACTTCTTAGAAGTTGGCGTTGGTACTGGGCTATATTCTAGGATTGCACTTCAGCATCTCCCCGATGCGCATGGCCGTGGCATTGATATCAGCATCTCTTCTCAGCGTTTCACGCGGGTGCAAATGGATGCCTTCGAACTAGGGAATCGCTATTCGGTTGATCTGGAGGACGTGACAATTGATACGCCTGCCACTTCTGCTGACGCGCTGATTTGCGTGGAAGTTCTGGAGCATTTGGAAGACCCGATCACTTTTCTTAAGGCGTTAAGGCGGGTGCTCAAGCCAGGCGGCAAGGCATTCATTACAGCGGCATTGAATGCTGCACACACTGACCATATCTACCTCTATCGCAACGCGGGCGAAGTAGAGGGTCAGCTTATTGAGGCGGGCTTCATTGTGGAGCAATATTTTCTCGGCCAAGCCTACGCACCGCTTCGCCCGGGCGCGTCGGTTCCCCTCGCGGCCGCCTTCGTGGTATATTGATAATGGGCGAGACGCGTTTGGAAGGACGCTTTGTCACGTTGCGCCCCCTTCTGCCCGTTGATGCGGCGTTGACATTCGAGTGGCGGAATGGATCGCGGGCGCGGCTTCTCAATCAAGGTGCTGGGACTGTCGACCAGCAGGAAGAGTGGATTTGCAGTCGGCCCGGCAATGAGTTCAATTTTGTAATTGAGCGCAAAGACGGTCGTTCGGTCGGAATGCTATCGCTTGTTGGAATAGACCAGGTGAACCGCCATGCTGAACCTGGCAGGTTCCTGATCGGTGATGAAAGTGCGGTGCGCGGAATTCCCGCGGCTGTGGAAGCGATGAAATTACTCTATCAATTCGCATTCGATACGCTTGGTCTTGCCCGTGTCTATGGGACGGTCGCAGCGGACAACCGTAGAATGGTGAAGTGGCAACGCTATCTCGGCATGCGAGAAGAAGGCTGCATGCGGCGCCACTATTTCATTGACGGGCGCTTTCAGGACGCGCTGATGTTTGCATTGTTGGCGGAGGAGTATCGCGCGGAGACTTTGCCACGGATGGAGGCGTTGATCGACATTGGTATCGCTGCATCACAACAGGAGATTTTATGACAAATGATGAGGCTATTCGTATCGTGCTTGATGCGCTCGATCGGCTGAATGATGAACTTGATACTCCGATCGAAGTTAGCCCGCAAACGCGCTTATTCGGAAGCGACGCTGTGATCGATTCGCTTTCACTGGTCTCCGTGATCGTTGATGTCGAAGCGGAAGCGTCCGAGAAGATGGGAATCCCGGTGAGCTTGACCGATGATCGTGCGATTAGCCAGCCGGTCTCGCCTTTTACAGACCCCGAGACGCTTGCTGCTTATCTCATATCGCTAGCTGATTGATCGTTTCCAAGGCAATGGACACGTTGATTGGTAAGGTTGCCTTGGTGACGGGTAGCCGCCGCGGGGTCGGTCGTTTAGTTACTGAGCATTTGTTGGCTTTAGGGGCGACGGTCGTCGGCTTCGCGCGTGGTGGCGCGACGATTGAACACCCTGCTTATGCCCACTATCAGGTTGATATTGTTAATCCCATTGCGGTCCAGCGCGCATTTTTAAGTGTTGCGAAAACGATTGGTCCAGTTCAAATCGTGATCAACAACGCAGCAGTGCTCACCTCGCAATATGCTATGATAATGCCGATTGCTGCGGCGGAAGAGATGCTCCAAGTCAACTTACTCGGCACATTTATAGTAAGCCGGGAAGCCGCGAAGATGATGCGTCGCACCAAATGGGGAAGGATCATCAATATCGGCTCAATGGCTGCCAGCCTGGAGCCGATAGGTGATTCTATTTACGCTGCAACAAAAGCTGGCTCGACAACATTGGCAAATGTGCTCGCAAAGGAGCTCGGTCCGCTTGGGGTAACGTGCAACACGCTCGCTATCACTGCAATCGATAGCGAAATGCTTGCGCAACTTCCACACGACAAGGTGGAAGCTATTATTGAGCGATTACCTATTCCGCGCTTCGCCGAGCCTGACGATATACTGAACGTCATCGACTTTTTGGTTTCGACTCGCAGTAACTATATTACTGCGCAGACGATTTGGCTGGGTGGGGTTAACTGACATGCTGATGGTTTCGGAGGGGGTTTGGTCGGTAACGGCTGGTGATTTCCCGTCGAACAGTTACATCTGTCGGGCAGATGTGCCCGGCGGCGCGATATTGATCGATACTGGGCTGGACCCGCTTCCGATAGATGCTGCGCTCAAATCTCTTGCACTTCGCCCGGGCTGTATTTTCTGTACCCACGGTCATTTCGATCATATTGGATCTGCCAGTTATTTTCAGGAACAATATGGCATTCCTGTCCACCTTCACTCTGCTGACCTCAAGACGGCGCACACTAACAATTTTCTGTTAATGGCGATGAAAATGAACGTTCGCATAACTCTTCCGGAACTCACATTCGTCACGAATGATATGGAATTCTCCTTCGGAAGCGACCGGTTGCGTTATCGTTCGGCGCCGGGACACACGCCGGGAAGCTGCGTACTGCAATGGGGGAATAACCTGTTCACTGGCGATACGCTCTATGCTCGCGGCGTAGGTCTATCGAAGCTACCGGGGGAGCGGCCTGATCAATTGCGCGCTTCGATCAAGGCGTTATGGCATGAAATTGATGACTTCATGATTCATCCCGGCCACGGACCGAGTGCGCCCGGCGTTGCGATGAAGCGCGATAACAAATCTTTGCGTACTTTTCTTGATTTACCAATCTAAGGCTACGAAATCTTCGAATTATGTTCAATCACGGCATCAGCATATCGGGCGTCGGCCATCACCTGCCTGAAACGTCGGAAGATAACGCCTCTCTTTGCCGGAACCTTGAGGTAACGCCAGAGTGGATCGTTGAGAAAACCGGCATCCAGCGCCGCTACATTGCGGCGCCTGACGACAGTGCTTCGGGCTACGCCATTTCTGCCGCTCGGCGCGCGCTTGCGATGGCTGATGTGCCAGCAGGCGAGATCGATCTCATCATAGTCTGCACCTTCTCGGGAGACTATATCTTTCCTCCGGTTTCCGCGAAGGTACAGCTTGAACTGGGGGCGACTGAAGCGCAGATTTTTGACTTACAGGCAAACTGCACGGGGTTCGTCACCGGCCTAACGGTCGCTTCAGACCGAATGCGGGTTGATCCCTCAGTTCGTAATGCGCTGGTGATTGGTGTTGAGCTGTGTAGTCGCTACATTGATCGAAAAGACGTTAACACCGCCATCTATCTTAGCGATGGGGCTGGGGCGGCCGTTTTATCGCGTACCTCACCCGAATTCGGCATTCGGGCAAGTGCGTTCCATACCGACACATCTAATTTTGAAGCGGTTCGAATGCGCGGCGGCGGCTCGAGTTATGGCATGATTGGCCGTTCCTACGATCCCTTGGTAGATCATATGGAGATGAATGGGATCGCGACTTGGAAACAGGCAATCACCCATATGCCTAAAGTTATCAGGCTAGCTTGCGATAAAAGCGGTGTGCCAGTAACCGAGATTGATTTCATGATCTTTCATCAGGCAAACTACAATCTTATAGAATATATTGTTACGAAAATGCGTTTGGATATGTCTAAAACATTCACAAACGTGCGCGAGATTGGAAATACTGGCGCTGCTTCGCTAGCAATTGCGCTAAGCCAAGCTGTTGAAAGAAAATTGCTACGAAACGGGCAAAATATTCTATTCGCCGCAGTAGGTGCCGGATTTAATTTTGGTGCGAGTGTTTGGGCTTGGCATATATCACGAGCGGAGATTGCCTAAAATGTTCGCTGACTTTGATCGAATTAATGTAGGCGAAACACGCTCTCTTAGCCGGACTATAACCGAAGCCGATGTGCGTCGCTTCGTTGAAATGACTGGCGACGATAATCCCCTTCATATCGATCGATCTTTTGCCGAAGAAACGGCGTTCAAAGATATCGTGGTTCATGGCATGCTGGGGGCTAGCTTCATATCGACCGTCATCGGAACTCAGCTCCCCGGCCCGGGAGCGTTGTGGGTATCGCAAAGTCTCGATTTTCTGGCGCCCGTTCGGCTTAACGATGAATTGCAAGTCATTTGCACGGTGACGTCTAAGCATGAGCGCGAGCGTTTGCTTGAACTCGATACCCGAATTCTCAACCAACATGGCCAAGCGGTGCTCACTGGCCGTGGCAAAGTAAAGGTGCTGGCGGGGAAGCCGCGCCCGCAAGAGTTAGAAACCGCCAATGGCATTCGCGCGGCGATTGTTACCGGAGGTGCTGGCGGAATAGGTACTGAAATTTGCCGCCGCCTCGCTGCCGCTGGTATTCGTGTGGCGGTCAATTACCGGCGTGATCGTCGCAAGGCCGAGGCGCTGGCGGCAAGTCTGAACGAGAAAGGAAGTCTCGCGATTGCCGTTGAAGCGGATATCACAACGGAAGTCGGTGCGCGGCATCTTTACGAGGCAACAGTCAAGGCTTTTGGTAGTGCAGATATATTGGTCAACAATGCATCTCCGAGGATCAACCCAAAAACTTTCGCGTCACTGGAATGGTCCGATTTCCAGACGCATCTCGACGTGCAGCTTAAAGGTGCTTTTCTCATGACGCAACAATGCGTTCCCAATATGGCGGAGCGCCGATGGGGGCGCATCGTCAATATTAGTTCACAGGTTATCGACGGCCCTCCATCTTCGGGTTGGACCAGCTATGCTGTGGGAAAGTCTGCGATCGCAATGTTATCGCGCTATCTGGCAGCAGAACTCGGACCCAAGGGCGTGACGGTGAACAATGTGTCGCCGGGGATGACGGAGACATCGCTTATCGGCGACGTGCCGGAAAAAGTGCAGCTTCTCGTGGCCCGGCAGACTCCGCTTCGGCGCTTGGCAACTCCGGCGGACGTGGCCGCTGCAGTAGCCCATCTGGTCTCTGAGGAGGCGGGTTTCGTCACAGGACACACCCTCCACGTTAACGGTGGGATGTCCATGGCATGAAGGTGCCATTTGAACTGCACGGGGCGCTGACTGATGCAGCTACCCCGTTGGCGAAGTTAATCAAGGCAGTTGCTTCGGCTGAAGGCGCGTTAAAGGATGCTCCGGAGATCGTCATCGGCCTGTCGTCCAACATTACGATTGATCTACTTGGTCTCTATCTTCGACGCGAGGCCGCACTGTTGGGGTTGCGCGCGCGCATTGTGGTGGGAAATTACGACGATCCGATCGGAGATTTCGAACGGTTTGCACGCAAAGGTGTAGAACGGGTTATACTGTTTCCGTTTTTCGACAACCTACTGCCGTCATTCGAAGCGCAAGCTGAGACATTGTCTTCTGTAGCGCTTGCTGAGAAGGAAGTAGAGCTACGGGCGCGGTATAATCTGGTATTGCAACGCGGTAGAGCATTCAAGTCAGTCCAGCTTTGTCTGTTTCATCGGTTTGACAACCCAATAGCGCCGGACGGTCAAGATACGGTGGCTGCCCTCGTCGAACAGTTCAATATGATGTTACGAGCGGAGGCCCTCCCCCACGCCAATGTCCAGCTCATCGACACCGCCGCTTCGGTAGCGGCGGCCGGTCGGCGGTTGGCCTTTGATCACCGCTTCTACCATCGATCTAAGGCTCCCTATACTGGATCATTTTTTTCTGACTTAGCGGCTCGTTTGGTTGCTGGCACGCGCGGATTTGGTACCCGCTTTATTAAAGCTCTGGCGCTCGATTGCGATAACACCCTTTGGGGTGGCGTTGTAGGGGAAGATCTTGTCGAAGGAGTGAAGCTAGACCCTTATAATTATCCTGGCAATATTTTCTGGCGCGTTCAGCAAGCAATCGCCGGGCTTGAGCGACAGGGACTGTTGCTATGTCTGTGTACTAAGAATAATCCGATGGATGTTGAGGAGATGTTTGCCAACCATCCGAACATGGTTATCGCAAAATCGCAGATTGTCGCCAAAAGGATTAACTGGATCGATAAGGTGACCAATCTCCGAGAGCTCGCTGAAGAACTGAATATCGGCTTGGACAGTCTCATATTCTTGGACGACTCGTCTGTTGAGGCTGAAGCCGTTCGCTCGCGCCTTCCGCAGGTCACAATGATGCAAGTTCCGAATGCTTTGTCGGACTATCCAGCAGTGATCGAAGAAATTTCGCGCCTCTATCTTGGGGCAGGTGTTGCAGAGGGCAGCGGATCAAAGACCGAGCAATATCGGCTGCGCGCGGCTGCAAGCGAGACGGAATCTGCTTTTGCTTCGCATGAAGACTATCTAGCGTCACTCGATCTCGAAGCGGCCTTGCATGTCGATCGTCCACAGGAGGCGCAGCGAATTGCTGAACTCTCTCAGAAGTCGAACCAGTTCAACCTCACTACTCGCCGCTACACAGAGTTGGAAATCGAGGAGCTCATGGCTGGGACCGATGCACGGGTTTTTTCAATTACAGTGCGCAATCGTTTTGGCGATTCCGGACTGACGGGTGTTCTTGTGCTTCGTTTTGAGGGTGAAATTGCGCGAGTAGAAAACTTCCTTATGAGTTGTCGTGTGCTCGGTCAGGGTATCGAATTTTCGCTATGGACGGCGGTGATCAAGCACGCGCATGCGGGCGGTGCTGGTTGGATTGAAGCTGACTTCATCGCCTCCGCGAAAAACGCGCAAGTGTGCGATTTTTATGATCGCCTTGGCTTGGAGTTGCTGGATGACAAAGCCGGTACGAAACGCTATAGGCGGGCGCTCTCCGGCTTTGTGCCGCCATTTTCTTCTTGGGTAAAGGTTTCGGATGCTTAACGAAGATACGCTGAAGCAAATCATCGCCGATGTGCTTGAAGTAGAGGTTGCGGCGATCAATACCGATTTCAGCATGGATACGGTGGAACAATGGGATTCGCTTCGCCATATGACACTGGTTCTTGCAATCGAGGACGCTTTCGGTATTTCCATTCCCGACGACGAAGCAGCCAACATCACTTCATGGCCGCTGATTAAGGTCGTGGTAGAAGAGCAACTGGGCGCCATCTAACATTCTTTAAATTTATAATAGCTTCAGTAACTTCTCGTAGGCCTGCAGAGTTGCGGTATCGCTTGGTTGCAACCCGCCCGGGTAGGAAAGCTTGATATCGCCGAATCTGCCGCGGACCCGACTCTTTTTTCTTTTAACATCGCTTTTGCAAAAAAGCGGTTCCCACTTTTGTGTGCAATGCTTTAGACAAGATTCGACATGCGCACACATAATTGGTCTCGCTCACTTTTCAGGCCCAGCCTGTCATTCATCCTGTTGATCCTGCTACTGGCCGTACTCTGGGTAGCTGGGGGGGCGTCAAGGGCAGATGTTACAGGGCAGGCTGTAGTGCGCGGTGCGACTTGGCTGCTGCTCTTGGTTGCAATATTGTTCGGTGGATGTCCGTCTTTTAAAGGTAAGATGCCAGTGCTGATATTTCTCAGTGGGGCGATCCTGCTCGTTTTGCTGCAACTGATTCCATTGCCTCCGGCGCTGTGGCAGCGACTTCCTGGTCACGCGTTGCTCGCGCAAGCGGCGACCGTGAGCGGTCAGGCACAACCTTCGCGGCCTTGGGCGATCGTGCCTAGCGCGACGGTGAATGCGCTGTCTTCATTGGTGGTTCCGGCTGCGATGCTGCTCTTTATCGCGGGCTTGAAGGAGGAAGAGCGGCAATGGTTGCCGGGTTTGATCTTGGGCTTGATCGGCGCGTCCACACTGGTCGGGTTGTTACAATTTTCAGGTGCTGGCTTCGATAATCCATTGATTAATGACACAAGTGATGAGGTCAGCGGCACTTTTGCCAACCGTAACCATCTCGCTTTGTTTCTTGCCTTCGGTCTGCTGATTGCGCCAGTTTGGGCTTTTATGGGTGGGCGTCGGCCTAGTTGGCGTGCACCAGTCACGGTCGGATTGGTGCTGCTTTTCGCACTTACAATATTAGCGAGTGGTTCTCGCGCGGGATTGTTGGTTGGCACAATTGCTCTCGGCATCGGGCTGGGTTTGACCCAGAAGGTCATACGCAAAGCACTAGACTGCTATCCGCGCTGGGTCTTCTGGGCGCTAATCTTGGCGATCATCGGCATGATTATTTTGTTTGTGTTGGTCAGCATCGCCGCCGGTCGCGCAGTATCGATCAGCCGGGTATTGGTGCTGGATCCAGGGCAGGATATGCGTAGCCGTAGTCTGCCAACTATCTTCGCGATGATCCGTGCCTATTTCCCGATGGGTTACGGCTTTGGTGGCTTTGATTCGGTATTTCGTATCCACGAACCCCTTTCGCTACTGGAATATGACTATTTCAATCATGCCCATGATGATTTTCTGGAAATTTTGCTGGAAGCGGGGTTGCCAGGTGCCATTTTACTTGTATCGGCATTGATTTGGTGGCTGGCGGCGAGTGTGAGGGCCTGGAGCGGGCAACGTCATGCGCTTCCTAGGCTGGGCTCAGCAATGCTTTTGCTGCTATTTATCGCCAGTGTTTTTGATTATCCGGCGCGGACCCCAATGATGATGGGGATGATAGTCGTCGCTTCTCTGTGGCTGTGCGATGCAGCGAAAAAGCAGACGCGTTCGGCTTTACCCGCAAAGGACTAGCATCTATAGGCTGCTGGTTTCCTCGACCGATCGGGACATCTCTAAGCGCATGCATAAAATTGCTTCCCTGTTATTGCTGATCCTTGCAACCTGCGCTTGCGCTGGCAGATTGCCGTTGCAATCTACGGATCGTCTGACCATCGTGGAGGACAGCAAGGGACTTCCTGCTCCTAATCGCCAAGATTTGACAGCGGAGGACCGCCCCTCGCTGATTGGGCCACTCGACACTATTCAGGTCGATGTTTTTAATATCGATGATCTCAGTCGCGAGATGCAGGTCGATGCGAGTGGGCGCATTTCCATGCCGCTAGCCGGGACGATCGACGCGCGCGGTAAGACGGCAGAGGAACTGGCTGGAGCGATCGAAGCATCTTTGCGCGCTCATTATGTTCGCAATCCGGAAGTCACCGTTAATATAAAAAGCTCAGTCAGTCAGGTCGTAACGGTAGATGGGCAGGTGGTCGAGCCTGGCCTCTATCCCGTCACTAACCAAATGACGCTGATGCGGGTTATCGCCTCGGCGAAGGGCCTGTCTGAATATGCGCGTCAGGATGATGTCGTCATCCTGCGCACCGTCAGGAACCAGAAGATGGCAGGCCTCTATAACATCGCTGCTATTCGACGCGGGACATATGATGATCCGGCGGTTTACGCCAATGATGTGATCGTTGTCGGGGATTCGCCGCAACGTCGCCTATTCCGGGATTTCGTGTCGTTGTCGCCGCTGCTCGCTGGGCCGCTAATTGCTGTACTGCAGAGATAAGGTCCGTTATAGCCATGAATCTGGTCTCCTCCGCTCTACACGGTGCCGGCTCCAATCCTAGCGCGCTGTTTCCAAAAGCACGCTTGATGGAAGCCGAACGCGTCCCGGCAATTAGGCAATATCTGCGTATCGCCATGCGCTGGCGATATGCGATTTTAGCGGTCGTAGCCGTATGTCTGCTATTGGGACTTGTTATCACTCTGCTGATGACTCCCAAATATACAGCAGTGACGACTATCGAAATTTCGCGTGAGGCTGACAAGGTCACGGATTTCCAGTCAGTGCAACGAGATGCCAGCGCTGCCGATCAGGAATTCTACCAAACGCAATATGGGTTATTAAAATCCCGCTCGCTCTCCGAACGGGTGGCTGCGCAACTGCGGCTTATCGACGATCAGACATTTTTTGCGCTTTTTCATGTCCCTGATCGTAATCCCGCTTTTCAACTCGAAAATGGCCGTTATCCTGTTTCCGGTCGTGCAACGCGACAGCGGATTGCCGGGGAAGTTCTGCGCAAGCAGGTTGATGTGTCACCAGCTCGTTTTTCTCGTCTTGTCGATATAGGTTTCACAAGTCCTGATCCGGTGTTTTCTGCAAAGGTCGCCAATGCCTGGGCAGAGAATTTTATTCAGACCAATCTGGAACGCAAGGTTCAGGCAACCTCATATGGTAGTAATCTGCTGCAACGTCAGTTGGGACAGTTGAAAGAAAAGTTGGATGAATCGCAGCGCCAGTTGGTAGGTTATGCCTCCGCGCAAAAAATCATTAATCTCCCGGCTCAATCTGGCGATGGAAAGTCGACAGCGGAACGCTCGATTGTCGCCGACGATCTGGCTGCCCTAAATGCGGCGCTTTCGCAAGCCACTGCCGATCGTATCCAAGTGGAAGCGCGTTATGAGCAGGCGGGTCGTGCAGGGGCATCGACTGAGGCATTACGTAACCAGGCAATCAATACCATGCGTCAGAAGCGGGCGGAGCTCGCCGCAGACTATCAGCGCGTGATGACGCAGTTCGAACCGGAATATCCCGCAGCCAAAGCAGTCAAATCGCAGATTGACCAACTCGATCATAGCATCGGTCGTGAGGAGGGGCGCGTTTCAGGCTCGCTATTGGCTGATTATCGCGAAGCGCAGGAGCGTGAAAAAGCATTGCAGATTAAGGTCGATAATCTGAAATCTAGCTATCTCGATCTGCGCCGCCGCAGTATCCAATATAATATCTACCAGCAGGAAGTAGACACCAACCGCGCTCTATATGATGGAGTGTTACAGCGGTTCAAAGAAATCGGCGTCGCAGGCGGCGTGGGTGTGAATAACATATCCGTGGTAGATCCGGCGGATGTTCCGGAAAAGCCGTCCAGCCCGCGCCTGCTGTCAAACTTGGCGGTTTCGCTCCTCGTTGGATTCGGTCTCGGCGGACTCCTGGCGTTTGTGCTCGAGCAAATTGATGAGGCGATCGAGGATCCGGGTGAAGTGGAACGTCGCCTTGGCCTTCCTTTGCTTGGCTCGGTCCCAAAGCTTCAAAGCGGAACACCGACCGAAGCGCTGCTCGATCGCAAATCGGAAATGGTAGACGCATATCTAGCGGTGCAGACCAATCTAGGTTTTACCACGGAGCATGGCATACCTCGCTCACTCGCAGTTACTTCGACACGTCCGGCAGAAGGCAAGTCAACCACAGCACTCGCACTGGCCACGATGCTCGCCCGTGCGCACCGCAAAGTTATATTGGTCGATGGGGACATGCGCTCACCCTCGGTTCATAGGCTTGGTAATGCCGGTCATGATCGCGGTCTTAGCAATTTTCTATCGGGACAGGACGATATTGCACCACTGACTTTCACTATGACCGATCTGGGCTTTACTGCTATGTCTGCTGGACCCATTCCGCCGAATGCAGCGGAGCTTTTGACCGGTAATCGCCTGCCGCTGTTGATCGCGCGTCTGCTAGAAAATTATGATCATGTTATTGTTGACTCTCCGCCGGTTATGGGGTTGGCCGATGCGCCTCTGATTGCAAGCCGGGTCGAGGGCGTTATATATGCTGTAGAGTCTCATGGCATTCGGTCGAGCTTGGTCCGCACCGCACTCGGTCGGCTCGCCAGCGCCAATGCGCATGTGCTTGGTGGCATCTTGACCAAGTTTGAGGCACGTAAGGCGCATTATGGTTATGGCTATGAATATGGCTATAACTACGGCAGAGAAGCAGATGCAGGCGTGCAAGAGTCGCGCAGCTGATGGCACGGCGCGGATTTCCGTTACGTCGGTCCGCGATCGAATGGTTTGTTCGTATCGCTCTTACTTTGAGTGCGGCGATACTAGGCCATAGTGCTGTCAATCATGCGTTGGCGGATTCATTATCCGGGAATGCTGTCGATCGGGCACATGCGATGGCGCCTGATAATGGGCAGATCACGGCTTTATTTGCCCAGAAGATGATCGGTGCAGACGCTAGTGCAATCCGACGTGCAAAGGCTGATGCATTTGCGCGTCTAGCACTTTTACAGGATCCTACGGCGTCACCTGCTGTTGCTGTACTCGGAATAAATGCGCAGATCAGGGGTGGCGCGACGATAGCGCGGCCACTGTTTACTTACGCACAAACATTGTCTCGTCGCAATCTTCCGGCGCAATTATGGTCAGCCGAGGAAGCCGTAGCTCGTGACGATATTCCTGGTGCGCTGCGCCACTATGATATCGCGCTGCGTACATCACCTATCGCTCCCGAACTGATGTTTCCAGTGCTGGCTTCAGCTATCGTTGATCCAGGGATCCAAAAAGCATTGATCAAGACTTTGACTGCCAAACCTAGTTGGGCCCCGGATTTTATCTCTTACGTAGCTGGAAATGGTGCAGATCCGCGCGCTACCGCCCGTCTATTTATTGGTTTGCGTCGTATGGCTGTACCCGTGCCTAAATCAGCGCAGTCTGCAATGATCAATACGCTAATTTCGCGCGGCTATAATAACGTGGGCTGGGCCTATTATAAGTCTGCTAATCCAAGCGTAGATCGACGAACATCACGAGATCCCTATTTTACCACGGATCCAGAGAGTCCTTCATTTTTCGACTGGAGCTCGGCGACCGATGCTGGAATTAATACGGCGATCCAACCCGGCACAAAGCAAGGGATTTTTGATTTTTCAACCCCACCGAGTATAGGCGGTGTACTTCTGCAGCAAATGCAGTTGTTGCCACCGGGCGAATATGTCTTGGAAGGCCACAGTTTGAATATTGATCAGCCCGCTGGTGCTCATCCTTACTGGACGTTGCAATGCAGTGATGGGCATGAGTTAGGTCGGATCGACTTGCCCAATTCTACAGAAGTTAAAGGTATGTTCTCGGGCCGCTTTAGCGTGCCTTCAGACTGCCCAGCGCAGACATTGTGGTTGGTTGCACGACCAAGCAGCGTTCTATCGGGAGTATCCGGACAAATAGACAGGGCGCTACTTCGTCCAGTTGATCGATGATTAGGGAAGACGGTATGGTAGGCGCAGCATGGCGGTTCGCGGTTATTGTTCCGTCGATTTTTATAGTATTGGCTACGCCTGCTTTGGCGCAGGATAAAAAGGGGCAGGTCGCGACTTCCGCTGCTGGCAAGTCTGGTCAGCGCCAGACGCGTAAGGAAATCGAAGGTGTGGTGGGAATCAAGCCTATGGCACGGATCGACAACCGGATTGCCAACCGCATCCAGTCGCGTATCCGCAATCGCATTGATCGTAGCTATGATCCGCAGGCCAACGCTAATTCACCCTTTAAGGTTGCGGGTGAGCAGGTCAAAACGCCAGGAAAAGCCGGGCGACAGTGATCGCACCTTAATATTGCCCCGCCATGACGGCTTGCTGAAACGTTCTTCTGTTTAGTGTGCCTGATCCGTATCTGTTGATTACTGCTGAGAAGTGACCCGGGGAGGCCAGTAATTTCCACCGAGAAGTGACCCATGTTTGAACACGTCCCTGGCTTTGAGAGCGGGGGACCATGGAGTGTTGGACATGGCATTATTAAGCGTTATCCGGCGCTGGCATTACCGCGATCATCTGTCTATCCGGGAGATAGCCAGGCGTACCGGTCTATCCCGTAACACCGTCCGTAAGTACTGCGGTCGGACACAGTCGAGCCCCAGTTCAAGATACCCGAGCGGCCGAGCAAGCTGGACCCGTTCGTCGAGTGGCTGACGGCGTGGCTCAGGCGGGAGATGGGCCGCTCGTGCAAGCAGAAGCGCACGATTAAGCAGTTGCATGCCGATCTGGTGAGCCTGGGCTTTGATGGATCCTATGGCCGTGTCGCGGCCTTTGCTCGTGCCTGGCGCGATGATTATCGCCGCCAGCAACAAATGAGCGGCAAGGGCACCTTCGTGCCGTTGTAGTTCGCGCCGGGTGAAGCGTTCCAGTTCGACTGAAGCGAAGACTGGGCCATCATCGCGTGCGCACCAAGCTGCAGGTAGCGCACTTCAAGCTCAGCTACAGCCGCGCCTTGTTTGTGCGGGCCTATCTCCTGCAGACCCACGAGATGCTGTTCGACGCCCATAATCACGCGTTACGCGTGTTGGGCGGGGTGCCGCGCCGTGGCATCTACGACAACATGCGCACCGCGGTCGACAAGGTCGGGCGTAGCAAGGACCGGACCGTCAACGCCCGCTTCATCACGATGGTTAGCCATTATCTTTATGAGGCGGAGTTCTGTAATCCGGCTGCGGGCTGGGAGAAGGGACAGGTCGAGAAGAACGTGCGGGACGCGCGGCATCGGCTGTGGCAGCCGGTTCCTCAGACCGAGAGCCTCGATGCCCTGAACAGCTGATTAGAAGAGCGCTGCAAGGCGCTATGGCAGGATATCCCGCACGGGATAGAGCCGGGTTCTGTCGCCGATGCCTGGGCCGAGGAGGTGGCAAGCCTGATGCCGATGGGCAGGCCGTTCGACGGCTTTGTCGAGTATGGCAAGCGGGTCTCACCGACCTGCCTCGTCCATCTGGAGCGCAACCGCTACAGCATGCGTCTCTATCCCGACCGCTTCCTCGTCGTCGCGGAAGGCCAGCTGCTATGCGAGCATCAGCGGATCATCGATCGTTCTCATGACAAGCCGGGGCGCACCATTTATGACTGTCGCCATTATCTGGCGGTCGTTCAGCAAGCCTGGAGCCCTGCGCAACGGCGCGCCGTTCCTCGAGATGCCCGACGCCTTCCAGCGGTTGCAAAGGCATCTGCTGCGATCCCCCGGCGGCGACAGGGAGATGGTCGAGATCCTCGCGCTGGTGCTGCATCATGACGAGCAGGTCGTGCTGATGGCGGTCACCACGGCACTGGAAGCCGGCGTTCCCACCAAGACCCATATCCTCAACCTGCTGCACCGGCTGATAGACGGCAAGCCGCTGGCGACACCGCCGATTACGGCGCCACAGGCTCTGAGGCTCGTCAGCGAGCCGATGGCCAACGTGGAACGCTATGATGCGCTGCGCGGGGAGAACCGCCATGCGTTATGACCCCGCCAGCGGCGCCATTCATCGCCATGCTGCGCAGCCTCAAGATGCACGGCATGGCGCAGGCTGTCACCGATCTCATTGAACAGGGGGCGCCGGCGTTCGATGCGGCCATCCCGATCCTGTCCCAGCTTCTGAAGGCGGAGACCGCCGAACGTGAAGTGCGATCGGTATCCTATCAGCTTAAGACCGCGCGGTTCCCGGCGTATCGCGACCTGGCGGGCTTCGACTTCGCCAGCAGTGAGATCAACGAGGCGCTGGTCCGCCAACTTCACCGTTGCGAGTTTATCGATGTTGCCGACAATATCGTGCTGGTCGGCGGCCCCGGCACGGGCAAGACCCATATCGCCACGGCGCTGGGCGTCCAGGCCATCGAGCATCATCGCAGCGGGTGCGGTTCTTCTCTACGGTCGAGCTGGTCAATGCGCTGGAACAGGAGAAGGCGCAGGGCAAGGCTGGGCAGATCGCCAATCGCCTGATCCACTCCGATCTCGTGATCCTCGACGAGCTTGGCTATCTTCCGTTCAGCGCATCGGGCGGCGCTCTGCTGTTCCATCTGCTGAGCAAACTCTACGAGCGCACCAGCGTCATTATCACCACCAACCTCAGCTTCAGCGAATGGGCCAGCGTGTTCGGCGACGCCAAGATGACGACCGCGCTCCTCGATCGCCTCACCCATCACTGTCACATCTTGGAGACCGTTAACGACAGCTTCCGGTTCAAAAACAGCTCCGCTCAGCAGCCCAAAACCAGAAAGGAGAAAACCACATCTTGACCCACACATGACATCCGAAACATAATCGCAAGGTGGGTCACTTCTCGATGAAAACCCCGGGTCACTTCTCAGCAGCAACCAACATCCCTTCTCTAGAATTGCCCCCAGAGTATCAATCGGAGCAATAAAAGGAGCCTTCCTTGTCCAATTCATTCGAAGCGACGCGTCGGGCACTTCTCGAAGCGCTTTCCGGAGTCGCTTTCGCGGGCATGCCTTCGGACTCAGTCAAAGACAATGGGGCCTTTAAACCGCAACGGGAATCCAATGCTGGGACATATCCCTTTGGGCGCTTCTACGCTTTCGTGACGGGAACATTTGTACCAGCAATCGTCTATCAAGACGCTGCTTTATCGACCGCTCACGATAACCCCATCCTGGCGGACGCACACGGTGTTCTCCCTCCAATATTTCTAGATCCATCGATGATCTATCGTTTCGTTATGAAGAGTAGCAACGATGCGAATATCCCTGGATTCGATTTTAACCTCGTATCGGTTTCATCCTTGCGGGACGCCGCATTCTTCCAAGAAGGCGCCGGCGCTATTGCGCGCACTGTCCGTGTCAAATTGCAGGACGTATCATCAGTTAGTGATTATGGTGCCAAAGGGGATGGGCGCACCCAAGATAAGATAGCTTTTGCAAATGCCGCTGCGGCTCTCAAAAACGGCGGAGGATTGGAGGTTACGGCGGGCACCCATTTGGTGGGCGCGCAGCCGTTCGGCCCGGCACGTGGGAACGTGCATGCATACGATCACGCCATAATCGGGACCGAGAACATTATCGGTAATAGCGACTTCATGGGGCGCCTACCAACCGGATGGACGCTTTCGAATTTTCAAGCGCAAAATCCCGGCATACAGCATACGAAAGGAATTTCTGCTAGTGCGAAATATTCAATATCTGTGCATGCATACACGACCTATCTGATCTCTATTCATATAAATACCAAACAGAGAGGAGGCGTGGCTTTTTTCTTGGCTGATAGGCCAATATTTACTGAAGGCGATTTCAGCATATTGGCTTTGGGAGAGCAAGTATATCAATTTGCGATGTTTTCTTATGCAGCAGAGGGAGCGGTTCCTTTCGAAATTCGCTTCGATGTGGAATGGGAAGGGAGGGTGGATCGACTTGATATCGTCCAAGTTCAGCAAGAGGCGCCATTTGATTTATTTAGTATATCTTCCGACAAGAGGACTTTTGATAACGTACTTGGGATAAAGTTTGGAAGATTTCTTTCGGGCAACATCGCCATAGGTGACAGATCCACTAGCAATCTTCTATCAGGAAAAGCTGCGTGGAACGTTGCCGTAGGGGCAAGATCGTTATCATCTAATATAGATTCTCAGGAAAATACCGCAATAGGGAGTTTTGTGTTAGAATATAATCAATCAGATAGAAATACTGCCGGTGGATATTCTGCATTTAGATATAATACAAAGGGCATTCAAAATACAGGATGGGGGTATAAAACCTTTGGTCGCAATTCAATTGGCAGCAATAACACCGGAGTAGGGTTTTGGGCTAGCATGTATAACCAAACGGGTAATGAAAATTCCTCGTTCGGTTCACGTTCTGCCTACTATAATAGCCATGGCTGCTTTAACTCGGCATTCGGTTCTCAGGCTGGTTTGCAGAATGATGGGGGGAATGCGAATACCTTTATTGGTGCGATTGCTGGACCATATAGTCCGGGTTCCGTGACCTTCTCTTACAGTTTCTCCACTTGTCTAGGGGCCGAAAGTAAGGGCTATGGCGATAATAGCACTGCTGTTGGATGTCAGGCCCGGTGTGGCTCGGACCCTCACAGTGGCGGCAGTGCGACAATGGGGGCCGCGACAGCTGTTGGTTTCAGGGCTGTGGCAGAAATGGACAATGGGGTTGCCTTGGGCGGAGATGCTTCTGCTCAGGCGATCGGTTGTACTGCGCTAGGCAGTGGCGCTATCGCTGCGGAATCAGAAGGTACGGCAGTTGGTTTCCATGCTTCTGCTTCCAAATGTTCAACTTCGATTGGCTCGGAGGCTGGAGTCAATCTTTTTGGTGTGAACAATGTAAGCATTGGAAATCAAGCTAATAATTATGATAAAGAAACGAGTTATAAAAACGCCATTTCTATTGGTTATAAATCAGTGTGTAATGACGATGATCAGATAACTTTAGGAAATAGAGAAATAAAATCAATTAGAGCGGCGGTGAATAGCATCACGTCGATTTCGGACAAAAGGGATAAGAAGAATATTTCCTATATAGATGGAGAATTTGCGGTCAATTTTTTGAAATCTCTTTCACCGGCCCGCTGGGATTGGAATATGCGTGGATTGGAGCGTGAGGGCGGCGATATCGGTTTTATAGCGCAAGATTTGTTACAGGCTCAGGCGTCCAATAACGCTGAATGGCTAAGCTTGGTGGACACGCGAAACCCAGAGCGCCTTGAAGCCTCTCCGGGAAAATTACTTCCTATACTGGTTGCAGCATTGAAAGAAGCGGTGGATAGAATCGAAGTGCTAGAGGGGCGTCGCTAATAAATGGCGAATTTAAAATCTCGGTTTTTTGACAACAGTATGACCCGTGCTTCAAATAATCGACTTTTGCTTCCGGCCATTATGCCATAGAAATAACATGTCGTGGCAGGGATACTGTATCCATCCGGCGGGTACCGCAGTGGAATTGTAGGGACCTTTTTGGCGGTGCTGGGGACCATTGTTGATTGTGTGTATGTCTGCTTGAGCAGACTGGCCAATTGAGGGATCGAGGGAGTAGGCCGGATAGGCTTGGTGCCGGCAATGTATAACAGTCTGGACTTTGAGCGCCATTTTTTGGGTGATTTATGATGTGTATCGGTAAAGATTGTCGTTCAGGCTGCTTGGCGCTGAATTTCTACCGGGTGCCAGTTCCATGGGAGTAGTTTCGTCAGCCGATGCTGCGGGATATCAGCGATGCTATTGAGGACGTCGGCGAGCCAGGCTTGGGGATCGATGTCATTGAGCTTTGCCGTGGCGATCATGCTCAACATGAAGGCGGTGCGCTGACCACCGCGGTCTGAGCCGACGAAGAGCCACGACTTTCGTTCCAGGGCTATGCCTATCAGCGCTCGTTCTACGGCATTGTTCGTGAGGCAGATGTGGCCGTCATCAAGGACGGCGGTGAAGGCCGGCCATGCCTTGAGCATGTAATCCATGGCCTCTGCGACATTGCTGTTCTTCGAGAGCTTCGTGCGGTTCTTGCGCATCCAAGCTTCCAGATCGGCCACCAGCGGGGCGCCGAGTTCCTGGCGAACGGTAAGGCGATCCTGCGCCGACCTCCCGTTGATGGCGCGTTCAATGTCGAAGATCACGTCGATACGGCGGACAGCTTCCACCGCCAGCGGGGAGATGACCGGCGCCTTCTTGCGTCGCTTCTTGAGCTGGGTGGCGATATCGGCCAGCTCCAAGAAATAGCAGCGCGCATGGCTCCAGCACAGCGCGCGGGTCAGCGGTGCTGGAAGATGGTCGGCCTTAAACAGCGCGTTATACCCTGCATAGGCATCGGTCTGAAGTATGCCGGTCCAGTCCCGTAAGTGGGCGATGGGATATTCTCCCCGCCGGTCACGGGAATAGTGAAAGATCGCTGCTGGCGGTGCCGGCCCACCAAATGGTCGATCGTCTCGCACATAGGTCCAGATCCGGCCAGTATCGGTCTTGGTCTTGGTCTTGGCCAGCACCGGCACGGTCGTGTCGTCGCCATGCAGCCGCTCGGCAGCAAGGACGTGGGCTTCGATCAGCCGGTAAGGCGGCATCAATGCGGCTGTGCAGGCGCCGACCTGATCGGCCAGGGTGGAAAGACTCAACTCCACGCCTTCCCGGGCATAGCGATCACGCTGGCGGTTGAGCGGCTGATGCGCACCGAACTTCTCGAACAGCAGCATAGCGAGGAAGCTGGGGCCAAAGAGCCCGCGTGGCGTGACATGAAATGGCGCTGGTGACTGGGTGATCTTCTCGCACTCCCTGCAGGAGAACTTCTCCCGCACGATCTGAACCACCTTCCACTGGCGCGGCACGACCTCAAGCGTCTCGGTGATGTCCTCGCCCAGCTTGCACAGCCGGTCTGTCCCGCAACAGTGGCAGGCCTTAGGCGCGGCAATGACGACGCGCTCACGCGGCAGGTGCTCGGGCAAGGGCTTGCGGGCGGGCCGCTTGCGTTCGAACGGCGCGACATTGGTCTTCGCTGCCGCCAACGCGGCCAACGCCTCGTCCTCGCTGGCAATGGTATCGCACTCCTCGAACGTCAGCTCCATCTGGTCGAGCAGATGGCGGGTACGTTCGGATCGCTGGCCATAAAGGGTACGGCGCATCTTCTCGTTCTGCAGTTCGAGAAGGGCATTGCGGGCTTCCAGGTCCGCGTTGATCGCTTTGATCCGGGCCACCTCGGCGGCGACCGTCTGGGCTGCGGCAAGCTGCTCGCGAAGGCTCTGGATCTCTGCTTGCACCTCGCTACCCATGGCCAAAGGCATAGCAGAAAAGCACCGGAATCTCTAGCTTTTTAGGATGCACGCCGTCTATAGCCGATGGCCAGATATACTTCCCGCGCTCCAAGCGCTTGGCATAGAGCGACATGCCAATGCCGCATGCCACAGGATCTTGCACAGATCGCCACGGCGACCCCGAAAGACATAGAGATCCCCGGCATGGGATCCCGCCTGAAGCTCTGCTGTATCTGCAGGGCCAAGGATCGCATGCCCTTCCTCATATCGGTATGTCCGGTCGCGATCCAGATCCGTACGCCGAAGGGAACGGGATCACCGCCGCAGTGACCGCAAGACAGCAGTAGCCAGATCAGTAGGCGTATCAGCCGCCATGCGGACCGTGATGTTGCCCAGTTCACGACAACCGCAGGCCCCATCGGCGGCGCTGGATCAGGCTGGACCGCCACGGCCGCAAAACCTTCCGCAGCACCGAACATCTGCCGCCGCCAGCGATAGATCTGCCCCGGCCGCAGATCAGCTTGCCTTGCGATCCCCGCCACGTTCGCGCCAGGCTGCGACACCGCCATCACCAGCGCCCGCTTCTGTCCATCAGACCAATAGCGCCGACGCTCAACACCCGAAATTATCGTTACCTGACCCATCGCACCGTCTCTAGTATCGGTACAAACACCAGTGCTTGCACCGGTGCCATCTCAGAATATCAGCCAATCAACGCAAGGCGGCCCTCACCGGAGGCGTACGGGATACTTAAGTCATGAAGCTGTTTTTAGGCTGTAATTATCGGCTGAGAGAGGCGATTCTCGCGTCACCCCTCTTTCTTGCGGTTTTAGCTACGGTAGTGCGCGATTAAGGGTTGGGCTATTACGCTCGCTGCTTCTTCTGCCGGGCGGTATATAGCGGCCCGTCAGCAAGGATGACTTTAGTTGGCATCTTGTAGTTCGCCAGTATCGTGGCGCAAGCGCTGCGGATGCGGCGCTTCAAGTTCATAGCGGTTTCAGGCTCATTGGTCAGCACCTTCGCGACGACAACATTTCCAAGCATAGGGTGAGCTTCGCCAAATACTGCGACATCGGCAATGTTATCCAAGCGGAGAATTACATTTTCTACTTCGGCAGGATAAACCTTTTGTCCGCCTACATTAATAAGATCGGTGACTCGGCCCAGAATTCGAAAATATTCTCCATCGACCTCAACTCTGTCCTGCGTATTGAACCAGCCATCCTCGTCGAATTCGGAGGGGGCGTTGAGATATCCCAGCATCGCATATTCAGATTTAATCCAGAGGACATCATCAACTACCTTGGTTTGAAAGCCCTCCCCGCCGATCCGTACCCATAAGGAGCCGTCTGCACGGGACTGCGAGCGCATAACGCCAACTTCCGAAAGGCCATAGGTTTGTTGCAACGCTACGTTGGGAAACTCCTCACGCACACGATCTAGCGTGCTCTGGGGCATGACTTCGGTTCCATAGGTAATCCGCTTTAATGACGAGAGATCATAGGTGCGATGCAAATTGGATGCCATTAGCATTGTCAAAAACGATGGGGTTGTAGGCAAAAGTTCTACATTGTGCGTTTCGATCGCTCGACAAATACTATCGATTGAGCGGTTATCAACGGTAACCACCGTTCCAAGGCTCGCCACAATAGCGAGGATCGTGTTGATACCCCCAAAATGGTCGATCATTAAGAAGGGTATCGCGATCACTGAGGCGCGTCGCTTAAAAAACTTGTCAGCTACCCGTTCAAAGTCGTGGAGTATTGCCTTTGGCTTCCCGGTCGATCCCGAAGAAAACAGAAGAAGGCCAGGCTGTCCCTTTTCGCGTAACACGTTCAGCAAGCTATTATCGCTTTCTATCACATGACGATCTATACTGGCATCCCGTCCCTCTGCATCGAATTGTATCATCCAATCGCAGCCGGATATACTAAGCGCGCTGGTTGTCTCGACAACGGCCTCACGAGAAAGAGGGATCACGACGCAGCCATTGAGCGCTAGCGCTAGTATTATGCAGAACATTTCAGGTGAATAATCGCCCATAACCGCGACACGATTACCCCTTGCAATGTGCTGCGTTGCAAGGCGAGTGCGAAATTCAGCGATTTGATGAGTCACGGCGCCATAACTCACCTCGCGATCACGATGAATGAAAGCGGCGCGTGTTGGTTCCATCGCGAAACGATCCAGCAACCACTGCATACTCTGTCGACTTTCTATGATGATGATAAAATGGCACCCAATCGCTTGAGCAAAAAGTCAGACCTTGCGCAAATGCCGATATGAAAGTTTTTTCGCCCACACTGGCGCAATCCTGATAAGGAAAAGGCCAGCATATTTTAGAAAATTGCCGACTCTCAATTTGCCCATTGAGCGCGCATATTGAATACGCATGTTTATTTCTTTGCTAGCGCGACTGAAACCCGCCCGGCGAGCAAAGAAATTTTCCTCAAGGCGGAACCAGAGCAAGAATTCTGGAATATTAGCAAATATAAATCCTGCATATGCAAGTCTTGACCAAAGATCGTAATCTTGCATTATCTTAAGACTAGGGTCATACCGAAACCCCTTTTCAAAAACCTGACGTCGAAACAATACGCTCGGATGATTGAATGGGCTTCTGTATACCATAAAATTTGTTAGATCTTCGTGCTTTGTCGGCATTCTCTTATAGAATGTGGAGGCGCCTGATTGGGTAAATTCGACGCACCAACTGCCTACTATGAAGACTTCCGGATTTTCATTGAGAAACTGCACCTGCTTATAGATTCGTTCGGCAACGGAAATGTCATCGGCGTCCATGCGAGCCATGAACTCGATATCAGGTTCTTTAAGTGCTTCGTTGATCAGCGCATTTAATCCGCTCGGGAGTCCCTCTGATTGCGCGCCGCGCAAAACGCGATCTTTCTCATCCCTGCCATGCATTCTGGCGGAGAGGACGTTTTCAAGATCTGGTGTGAGGGGGCCGTCACAGTAAATATATAAACGCAGATTTGGATAGGTTTGCCCACATAAGCTTGCCAAGGCTTCATCAAACTGCTTAGAATTGGCGCCAGCATGCACGCAGAGCAATGTTGCGACCGCACCTGGCGCGTCCGGCGACTTGCAGGGGGCAACGTAGCCAGATTGGTGCATATTTGGCGCGCTTCTCGAAGTGATCGTTTCAGTCATCGCGCAGCTTCTTTTTCATGCGATCGCCAAGGGCCATTCCGTCCAAGAAGGGCATCTTGAATTCCGGCGAATGAGTAAAATATGCGTAACCGCTTCTGCGGCATGATTGCCGCAATCAAAAGTAATTTGGTCGGTAGCTTGATAATTTGTGAAATGCGCCAACTCCAAGGGACATAGCGTCTGCCCAGCAATCTAAGAATGTTCCGATACTGGAAATAATGCCGTATCGGTGAAGGGTAGCGCAATCCCGCAACATGGCCAATACCAAGTCTATGGCGAAGCGTAGTGGCTCGGCACAGGTGCAATGCTATTCCAGCTTCGTGGGCGCGCCAGCCCCAGTCGAAATCGACGCCATCAATGAACAGGCTCTCGTCAAAAGGACCGACGCGTTCGAACACATCCTTGGTGATGAGAGAGCCTGAGCTCATCATATCGCGACACTTGGGCAAGTCCCCGGGGAGATGGCGAGCGTTGCTTATCTCCCGTCCGTCATTGTTAACTGCATTGGCACCGACGACGGCATCTTTTCCCAATTCATAAAGAGAGACACAGAGTTGATCGATCAAATCGATTGGAGGGATGCTGTCATCATCGAGTAAAAGCACTGCATTGGCGCCGCTTTCCCATGCAAGGGAGATGGCGCGATTTTGGGCCGCGCCTATTCCGCAATTACCGAGCATA
Source organism: uncultured Sphingobium sp. (assembly GCA_964250175.1). Classification (GTDB taxonomy): domain Bacteria; phylum Pseudomonadota; class Alphaproteobacteria; order Sphingomonadales; family Sphingomonadaceae; genus Sphingobium. The sequence goes on from CAXUEQ010000001.1 coordinate 40,653, forward strand.
GGAATATAGGTTGTGTTTTCCGTGCGCAAACTCGCTTCGATCAAACGACTGTGAGATGGGTCCGTTGAATTGTCAGCGATGATCACATGGCATTGCTTCGCCATGATATCGACGATTTCGCTTAGAACCGCTAAATCGGATTGATAGGTTACAATGATTGCAGAAATATACATAATCGGTATATCGTTTTCGTTGAATATTATTCTGATTGCGATAAATATTCATTGTCAATTTTTGTTATTATACCTTGCCAAAATACTGACATGGTTGTGAATATAACAATGATATCAAGTATATAAGCCAGTGCGACTGTTGGTTCAATGATCACGAGAACTACGCGAGACCATAGCGTTGCCATTAAGCTGATCTGAAACTTATTACGCTGGTTAACCGATACATCGCGTGTTAGGTGTACGGCTCGATTGATCCGGCCGAGCAAACAGCCTAGTAACAGAACGAAGAACGCGCCTCCGACTAGTCCCAGGTAAACATATGAAAATAAGTCGAAGTGGCTTGTTGGGCCACCGCCAACTTCCGATCCTGGAGCATAGTGAAGCAAGGCCTGGCGTCCGACTGAATAATCAGCGACTTCGTAGCCGAGCATCTTGCTGAGATTGTCGTTGCCTACCACGGGAGCCGTGAAGCGAGTGAAAATCGAATCTTTCTGAAGATTGTCGATCACACCATTGGGCAACGTAAGGTAGCTGGTATCGCCAAACGCGACGATTCGGAACGCAAGGCGCGTGGTCAATAAATCTGAAGAAACATCAAATGCCCTGATGCTTTGATCACTGACATTATTTCTTTCTAAATTAATATTCAGCGCAATAAGTGAAAAAGTTAAACCTATTATTATAACGGCCGCAGTTTGCCAAGAAGATATCTTAACTTTAAATGATGCTATTCCTAGTGTCATAAATATAGTTACAAAACTAAAAATAACTGAAGATTTTGCGCCATTGACGATCGCTGCATAGAGTATGAATATCGCCAAAATGGCGAATTTGGGTGTTCTGTTTCTTTCTTTTTCAACGATAGAGAGCACAGAATATGAAATGATGAACGGACTTAGAGTGTCCAGAATACGAATCGCGCCGCCGTAACCGCGGGCGACGTCGAAACGATTGGTTTCAGCTAGGACGCCAAACCCAATCGAACTGAAAATTAGTAAGCTTAGGGCGGCATAAACTATAAGAGCCGAATAGAACACCGGCGTCCCGATATAATTTTTCCCAATATATGAAAAATATTTATAGAATATTGGCGCCCTATCCACGGAAGAAAAAAATCGAAAGCTCAATGTCATTAGCAAACCGTAGAATGCAACAATTAGAAAAAGGCGCCATTCTAAATAGTCATTTAATAAAAGAAAAATAACTACGCCGTAATTTATACCAAATGCAAATACGAATGACAGTATAAATGGATCAAATACATCCGTAATCAATTTTCGTCGAACACTAATCCAAAGCAATCCGCAAGAAAATATCGATAACATGAGCAATTGGAGCCAGCTTTCCACAGCTAGACTGAGGAACTGGATCTCGTTCACCGGTATTTGCTCCACCAATATGCGTTCAAAACTAAGCCACGCAGGAAATTAGTGGCATTGCGCGCTTGCACCAGCCTTATAATTTTTAAGAAATTCGAAAAATTGAACTGTCGTACCGAAACCAGAGCGAAAAATGATAATTTATATGCGATAGCGCGATCACGTAAATGTTCGGGCGCCACAGTATCGAGAACCTGCACAGTCGTTTCGACCTGCCGTAAAATCTTGCGATAGCTATTATTATCATGGTGGCGATAATATACGCATTCTATTTCTGGGCAGAACTCATAATCAATGCCTCGTCTGTTGTAGCGCAAAAATAATTTTGAAAATATTGCATAATCGTCAGCTACGATATTCGGGACAACAGCATCGACATTCCGTAATGCGGTCGCGCGAAAAATAGATGATTGACAAAGAAGTGGACTAGAATCCATCAAAAAAATTGCTTCGGCGAAACGCTCAGGAGGCAGATTGAATAAATCATCATGCTTTCGACCATATATCGGAATAAGTGTGCTATCCTGAAGCTTGTTTTTGCCGCCGCCTATAATGAACTGCAGCGACGGGTTTTTCGTCATTCGCAAAAATAGCTCGCGAATGCCCGATGCAATGGCAATATCATCTGAAGAAACAACGTAAATATACTCAGTTGTGCAAATATTTAAAAACATAATCATCGAATCGATGACGCCTTTATTGTAGGGCTTTTGTATAAATACGACATCATCAGCTGAATTTTCGTCAATATATTTGCGGATCACCTTTGCGGAATGATCGCTTGAAGCGTCATCGATCACATAAATGCGCTTGTTAGGAATATCTATCTGTCGCGCGCTCGCGATCGCCTCTGCGATATATGCTGCATGATTGAATGAGGGAATGAAGATGGAGAGCATTAGTCGCGGTCCCTACTGCAGTAATGGACAGCCATAAACGAAATTATGGTGTCGATCATATTTGCCTGCCGCTCAATAGGAGGGGATCGTTGAGAATGCGCTAGCACAAAGTATGCATCAGTCCTGCGCAGGGAGCCAAAAGCGCTTCGTGATCGCGATCATGCACACGAGATATAGCAGGTAATTTAGAGTGTACGCGTAGGCCATGCCCTCCAATCCATACAACCGTATCAGCATATATGCCAGTGCGACGAAGCTTGCCGAAAATACCAGTTCGGTCGTGACGAAGGCGCGTGTCATGGCTTTTGCAAGCATGAGGTATGATAGCAGCCAGGATGCCATTTTTATAATGTCTCCGATGAGCATCCAGCCAAACAATCTGAGCATTGGGGAGAATGCATCGGTAAACAGGATATGCACGATCCATTCTCTGGTGATGTAAATTGCAAGGGCGCTGGCCATCACGATTGGCAGGATGACTTTAAACCCCAGCTTTAGCTCTGCTCGCAGTTCTTGAGGGTCGTGCGTTGCTGAAAGCTTGGGCAGATAGTAAACCGCGAGACTGGTAGTGACGACGGTCAGATACACAGAGGCGATATACCACATGGCCTGCCAGTTGCCGGCCGCATCTTGGCCTAATACGAGCGCGACTTGATCACGCGCTAGCATGGCGGTGAGCGGCGACGTGATTGCGCTGACTGTAGCCATAATGCTATATTTGAATAGACGAAGGGCGTCCGCGCGATCGAATGCTTGGTGAAAATTACGCCAACGGATCAAGGCATGGCCGCGCAGTGCCCAAAGCAAGGCGAGCAGCACGAACGATTGGTTCGTAACGAGTGCAATCAATGCTCCGGGCAGGCCGAGCCAAGCTATCAAACCGATGGTGAGCGCAAGCGTCAATATGCTTTGTACAATATTTATAAGGATATAGGTGCGGGTTTGCTGCAGGCCGTTGACTATTGCCAGAAGTAGGCTGTTGAGTACAAATAGGCAGATTGTTACACCAAATAACCGTATAATATAAGCATTGTCTGGTGTATGTAGAAAATATTGCGACAATGATTTCGCAGCAAATAGCAGCAGGAGTGATACAGCCATACAAGTCGCGGCGCAAAGGCGTGCGGCAGTGCTGAGCAATTGAATACAACGTGCCTCATCGTCACGAAATTCTGCTGTATATTTCGTCACTCCCGTATCGAGCCCTCCCTTTGCCGCAGTGAGCATGATCTGGACGAAATTCTGGAACTGGCCGACGGTAGCTAATCCAGCAGGACCTGCAACGAGTGCGACTGCTTTGCTTATGACCAGGCCTGCCAACATCTTCACGGATGTCGACATTAAACTGAGCAGGGAAGTCTTGATAAGATTCATGATATCATAGCTTGATTGTCGCGATCTGCAATGCGCACTGCGTTCGCCGATCAGATAGAATCACGTATGATCCGGATCACTTCTTCGGTTTCTGCGTCGCTCTGAGTAGGTCCTATTGGTAGGCTTAATATTTCTGTCTGTAATTGCTCTGCGATCGGCAATGCCCCTTGGGCGATGCCCAAGCCGGCGTAGGCAGGCTGTAGATGCGGCGAGACTGGATAGTGGATGACCGTCGATACTCCAGCCTGGGCCAGTCGCTCTGCAAGTCCATCTCGATTCTTGTGCCGTATAACATACAGATGCCATGCAGGATCGGCGAAATCGGGAATCGTCGGGAGTACGAGATCAAGTCCGCGCAGTCCCTCAGTGTAGGATTGCGCTATCTTGGCGCGATGGCGGTTGTCGGCCTCAAGCGCTGGTAGTTTCACGCGCAGGATTGCAGCCTGAAGCTCGTCCAAGCGAGAATTCACGCCAAGTTCGTCATGGTGATATTTCTGGGTAGAGCCGTAGTTGCGCATCTTGCGCAGGCGTGCGGCGATCGTCGAATTGCTTGTGGTTATCGCCCCGCCATCTCCTAGTGCGCCGAGATTTTTACCGGGGTAAAAACTCCAGCAGGCAATATCTCCATATTTGCCTACTCGATCGCCCTTATAGCGCGCGCCGTGGGCTTGAGCGGCATCCTCGATAACGTACAGGCCGAGTTGACGCGCAATATCCCATATGGGGCCGAGGTCTGCCGGCTGACCATAAAGATGGACAGGCATGATAGCCCGAGTACGGGAAGTCACTGCCGCGCGAATGTTAGTGGGATCCATATTGAAGGTCGATTCGATCGGTTCGACGGGCACGGGGACAGCGCCCACATGACTTACGGCTAGCCAAGTGGCGACAAAGGTGTTGGACGGAACAAGTACCTCATCGCCAGGGCCGATATCGAGTGAGCGCAATGCCAAAATAAGTGCGTCAAGGCCATTTGCGACCCCTATGCAATGATCGGCCTCACAAAACCCAGCAAATTCTTGCTCAAACGATTCACATTCTGCTGCTAGGATATACCAGCCTGACCGCAATACTCTCTCGATTGCTGTACGGATGCCCGCTTCGAACCTAGAATTGATCTGCTGTAAATCCAAGAATTTGATCAATTATTGAACTCCGTTAAGAAAATCATTATATTTTCTGTAGTAATCACTCTCCTCGTATCTCCTTGATGCAAGTACCATGCATACAGAAGCGGATGAAAAATCGTGAACCTCGCGCCATATCATCGGACAAATATATAATCCGTAGTTCGATCTGTTCAGAAAAAATGTTTTCTTTTTTTTGCCATCATCGAGAGTAACGCTAAAACTACCCGATACAGCAATCATCAATTGACTTAGCTGTTTGTGGGCATGCGCCCCACGGTCGGCACCACCGGGTACGTCGTACAGATAATAGACTCGTTCAATTGGAAAAGGCACATGAACGTCCCCTTCGATAAACGTTAAATTACCACGAGGATCCGATATCTTGGGAAGCTCGATAATTTTGCAATCGCTAAGGCTCATAAACTCTCAAAATTGAATATCTTCGGGCAATACGGGACCCTCCGATAGTTGGGTTTATATATCAACGCTATACCCATATTTTGCTTAGCGTGCTTCGAATTTCGTAGAATATGGCCGACGCAGGTGGCTCGTGAGGGCGCGAGGCGGAACGGTTGTTGCAGAAGTAGATAGGGTTTAGGCAGCCCGGGCAGCCCCTCAATCAGCTAGGCCATAATTTCCCTTTCTGCTGAGCGATCATCGCGATGACCAGCATTATGCGCTATTTGTACGGACATCCGCTTCCGAAACAGGCCAAAACACCAACCTGATGATGTCGCTTCTGAGGACGAGTATGTGGGTCAAGTATTTCGTTGCGGGGTTTTAAAAGAGTTCTCGGTGTCGAGGCGTTCCTAATGATAGCTCCACTGTTCTTTCTGAGGTTTGCGAGGTAGTTACGTATTCTCTTCCGCTGATATGCAGGGCTGTGCCACTATCGCTGTGTGTCGCACGCACTCGGCATCTCCCAACCGTAGTTGATGAAAACGGCATTATATGATTTCGTCCATGATCGCTAGCTTGTCTCCCTCCTTGTCATCTCATTTTCGCTCCCATGCGTTGACTTGCTGTCCCCGCATCCGTCTTGCACCGGTGCTGGTTAGCGGGTTGATCACAAAAGTCCGTTCTGACGCTGAAGGCTTGAGCCCGTCCATTGGGCCGGAGGTGTTTGGACCGCCTAGATGCCTACTCGGCGCTAATTATCCATATAGTCCACGCCGAAAGTAGTAAGGCCTTCGCAGATCTTCGCCAGAATGACTGCCCACAGCGGATGCTCAATGATCGGTTTGCCATACATCGCTAGTAACGGCTGGGTCGATCGCAAAGTGCTTGTCGTGGCCGGGGTGGTCAGCGCAAAGCCTATCTAGCCGCCATAGATCTCCGTTTGAACGCGCGTTCGATCGCGCGATGGGTTTCAACACATAAATATTATGCTGCTGCCGACATTATAGGCGCGGTCAAGCGTTCTCTGCTCGGCACAGTTTACAGGGCGCAAATATGATCTTTGAGATAGGGCCGGTCCGTAGGCACTGAGCCATTTTGAGCGCGCCCTGTCACCGAACACGCTCCGCCGTTTTCTCTCGCAAGCTCTTCTGCGCTCAGGCCATCGAGAGGCCAAACCTCCCCGAACCGATTATTGATCGGCAACAGCGCTCAGAATGGCTCTGCCATAGGCCGTCTTGCTAAAGCGCTCTCCGGCTTCACGGGCCTGATCCGCCGTGATGAATCCCTGCAGATAGGCGATCTCCTCCAAGCAGGCGATCTGCACACCCTGACGATGCTGAATGGTGCGGACGAACTCGCTCGCTTCCAGCAGGCTGTCATGCGTGCCCGTGTCGAGCCAGGCATAGCCACGCCCCATTTGTTCGACATACAGATCGCCTGCCTCCATATAGAGGCGGTTGAGATCGGTAATCTCCAACTCGCCACGCGGCGATGGTTTCAGATTGCGCGCATAATCGACAACACGGTTGTCGTAGAAATAGAGCCCCGTAACCGCATGGTGTGATTTGGGTTGGGCTGGTTTTTCTTCCAGACTTAATGCGCGCCCATCCTTGCCCAATTCGACCACGCCATAGCGTTCGGGATCGTCCACCCGATAGGAAAAGACCGTTGCGCCATCCTTGCGGGCAACGGCGCTGGCGAGCAGGTCGATCAGATGCGCGCCGAAAAAGATATTGTCGCCCAGCACGAGCGCCACATTATCACCGCCGATAAAGTCCGCGCCGATGGTGAAAGCCTGCGCCAGTCCTTCGGGTCGGGGCTGTTCGGCATAGGCGATTGACAAACCAAAGGCTGACCCGTCGCCGAAAAGCCGTCGATAATTGTCCATATATTCCGGGCTGGAGATGATCAGGACTTCGCGTATTCCCGCCAGCATCAGCACCGACAGCGGATAATAGATCATCGGCTTGTCATAGACCGGGAGCAATTGCTTGTTCACCGCCAGCGTTGCGGGATGCAACCGGGTGCCCGATCCGCCCGCGAGAATGATGCCCTTCATGCGTTTTTTCCGATCAGTTCGTCGAGTATGTCGCCCAGTGCGTCAGGCCATGGGCGAGGTGTGATACCATAAGCCGCTTGTATGGCGTCATGGCTCAGCAGGGAGTTGGCGGGCCGTCGGGCCGGGGTGGGATAATCGACGGTGCCGATGGGCGTGACCGCTGCGGTCGGGCCGCCTCGCTCTGCGCTCTGGCGGAATATCTCTGTCGCAAAATCAGCCCAATTGGTGGCGCCCGCATTGCTGAAATGAAAAGTGCCGATCGGTGCCGCATCATCGCGAGCCAGCCGAACCGCGATGGCCATCACCGCTTCGGCCAGATCGGCCGCACTGGTCGGGCTGCCCCTTTGATCAGCGACGACGGAAAGACTGTCACGGCTTTCGGCAAGGCGGAGCATCGTTTTGACGAAATTATTGCCGTCTGCGCTTACGACCCATGCTGTACGGACGATCGCATGGCGCGCACCCGATGTCCGCACCGCCAGTTCGCCGCCCAATTTGGATGCACCGTAAACGCCAAGAGGGGCGACCGGATCGTCCACCGTCCATGCGCCATCTTTGTCACCGGCAAAAACATAGTCGGTGGAAATATGAACCAGCGGAATATGCGCTCTCGCGCAACTCTGCGCCAGAGCGGCGGGCGCCAGTGCGTTGACGGTCCAACTCGCGAGGATCTCGCTTTCCGCCTTGTCCACCGCCGTATAAGCAGCAGCATTGATGATCGCAGCCCAAAGGCGTGATGCAACTATAGCGGCGATCGCAGCGCTGTCGGTCAGGTCCAAAGCGGCCCGGTCGAGAGCGACCACATCCCAGCCTTCCGGCCATGCGCAACGCCGCAAAGCGTGGCCCAACTGGCCATTTGCGCCGGTAATTAGGACGGAGCCAGTGTCGGCCATGTTCAGGTCGCCAGACCGCGTCGCTGATCGGCCTTATGTTCGGAGACGATCGCTTCCCACCATGGCTGATTGTCGAGATACCAGGCGACCGTCTTGCGAATGCCGGTTTCGAACGTCTCGGCAGGGGTCCAGCCCAATTCGTCGCAGATGCGGCTTGCGTCGATGGCATAGCGCTTGTCGTGGCCGGGGCGGTCGGCGACGAAGCTGATCTGGCTTGCGTAGGATTTGCCGTCGGCCCGCGGGCGTAGATCGTCGAGGATCGCGCAGACGGTCTTCACCACCTCGATATTCTGCTTCTCGTTATTGCCGCCGACATTATAGGTTCGGCCGGGCGTTCCCTGTTCGAAAACGGTCTGCAGCGCACGGACATGATCCTCGACATAAAGCCAGTCGCGCACCTGATCGCCCTTGCCATAAACCGGCAGCGCATCTCCCGCGAGCGCCTTGACGATCATCAGCGGGATCAGCTTTTCAGGGAAATGATAGGGACCATAATTGTTCGAGCAATTGGTGATCAGCACTGGCAGCCCGAACGTATGGCCCCATGCGCTGACGAGATGGTCCGATCCGGCCTTTGACGCCGAATAGGGCGAGCGGGGATCATAGGATGTGTCTTCGGTGAACAGGCCAGTGTCGCCGAGCGAGCCATAGACTTCATCGGTCGAAATATGATGAAAGCGAAACGCCGTCTTTGTCGCATCGTCCAGTCCCAGCCAATAGGCGCGTGCTTCGGCCAGCATCGTATAGGTGCCGACCAGATTGGTCTGAATGAAAGCGCCGGGACCGTCAATCGAGCGATCGACATGACTTTCGGCCGCCAGATGGGTGATAATGTCGGGCCGGAATTCAGCGATGGCGGCGCGGACGGCTTCGGCATCGCAAATATCACCCTGCACGAAGCGATAGCGGTTGTCTCCTGCCACTGGCTCGACGGTCGACAAGGTGCCGGCATAGGTCAGCTTGTCGAAATTGAGCAGCTCATGTGTGCAGTTGTGGATCAGGTGGCGTACCAGCGCCGAACCGATGAAACCGGCGCCGCCGGTAATGAAGATACGCATCTAAAAAAGTCCTTCAGGCGAGAGGCGCGAGCGGGCGGCCATCATAGGGGAAGGGGCTGTCAAATTGGGCCAGTAAAGGCTGGATGATATCCTTATCGCTCAGCGCTGGCGTAACGCCCATTGGCATGGGCCAGTCTATACCGATCGCCGGATCATCCCATCGGATGCCGCCATCATGGTCGGGGGCATAAATGTCCGAACATTTATAGCTCACCTCGCAATCGGGTTCCAGCGTCAGGAAGCCGTGCGCAAAGCCAATGGGTATGAAAAGCTGATGGCCATTGTCCGCCGACAGTTCCGCGCCGACCCACTGGCCATAGGTTGGCGATCCGCTTCGCACATCAACTGTCACATCGAAAATGCGCCCGCGAACACAACGGACGAGCTTGTCCTGACCACGGGACGGTGTCTGAAAATGCAGGCCGCGCAGCGTATATTGCGGGGCGGAGTAGGAGTGATTGTCCTGTACAAAAGTGCAGTCGATGCCGAGTTCTGCGAACGTGCTCTTATTATAGATTTCGGTAAACCAGCCACGCGCATCGCCATAGCGCTGGGGACGGATGAGTTTAACCGAATTTGTCGTAATGGTCATGGCTGCACGGCATTAGCGAGGCTGGTCAAAGTCCACAACTGTCCTATCGTGCAATCTTATTGTCACTTCAGATATCGACGCCTGCATATCCTGCTCTGACGTTACGGCATCAATATCTCGCCAGCACGGTGGCTGACGCGGTGCTCAATAGGTGGCCATCTGGCAGAACGAGTCGCTCGACTCGATTCTATTTCACTCCGTTTCCCGAATGGCAGGTTATTTCACCTGTTTAGAAATCGCTCTCAGAGAATCAATCTCTAGCTTTGAAAGGAGCCTTCCTTGTCCGATCCATTCCAGCGACGCGCCGTGCATTACTGAGCGCGCTCTCCGGAGCTTATACTGCAAGCATGCTCTCCAGCCCAACCAAAGCCAATGTGCTTCTACCGTCGCAATCGCGGATCCCCGGGAAGCGATGGTGCGACATATCCTCATGAACGTCTCTACGCCTTCTTGACGCATACTTCTGTGCCAGCAGTCGTCATAAGGACTCTGCTTTATCGATCGCCCATGACAACCCAATCCACTCGGATGCACAGGAAATCTTTCCGCCGATATTTCTAGGCTGCGTTGATAATTGCAAAGGTGGCCATCGCTCCCCTATCCCCCATCGCCAGCCCCCCCATCCCTCACAACCGCCACTTCGCCTCGGCGTTGAACGTGCGCTGGGGGAAGGGGTGGAAGAGGAAATATCTGTCGTTATTGAGATTGTCGACGCCCAGCGCCAGGCTGAATTGCTCGGTCACGGCAAAGGTCGCGCGCAGGTCCAACACCAGATATTTGTAGAAGCCCTGATAGGTGTTGCCGATGATGTCGCTATTGTTGAGCGTGCCATAGATGCGGCTGGCGTAGCGCGCCGCGGCGGTCAGCGCGACGGCCTCTTGCGGATGCCAGGTCAGCGTGGCGGCCGCCTTCCATTTCGGCACGCCGGGCAACTGCTTGCCGATCGCGGAGGGGAAGACCGGATCGCGCACGGTCCGGGCATCCGCATAGGTCACACTGCCGGTCAGGTCGAGGCCGGGCAACGGGAAGTCGCTGCGCTGGACCGCCGCCTCCACGCCCCTGGCGCGGGTGCGGGGGATATTCTGCACATAGGAATAGAGCGTCGACGATCCGGCGACCAGCGGCGCGGATTGCGAGATCAGCGCGTCGTCGATGATCTCGCCGAACAGCGACAGACGCGCGGTGCCGTGCGCGTCATGATGCTCGATCGCCAGTTCGCCCGACCGCGCCTTTTCCGGGCGCAGGTTCGGGTTGGGCACGGTCAGCACCGGCCCGGTCGTTACCGCCTGATACAGTTCGCCGACCGTGGGGAAGCGATAGGCCTGCCCCAGCGACAGGCGGACGGTCAGGTCCCCGCGCGCCTCCCATGCCAGCGAAGCCTTGGGCGAAAAGCGTTTCGCTTCAAGGCGGGGCTGGTTGACCGTCAGCGCGGGCGCGACGGAGAAAGTATAGCCGTCGAACGCCTTCCACCATTCATAACGCCCGCCCAGCGTCAGCGTGAGGGCGGGGGTGAAGCGCCATGCGTCCTGCGCCCATAGCGCGGCGGTGCGCGTCTTGCCGCGCGACGTCAGTTGCAGCATCCCCTTCGGCCCGTCGATCCAGTCCGTGGTGCCATAGCGGTTGCTGTTGAGCACGAATCGGTCCCAGTGCGCGCCGAAGCTGACGACATGCGCGGCGTTCGGCCGCCATGCGCCCTTCGCGTCGAGCGTCTTCCAGCCGGTGCCCTTCAGGTCGGCGATCGTCCCCACGCCGCCCGCGCGGGAATCGGGCAACAGCCCGTCCGGCGTGCGCTGGATATCCTTCGCGAAATCGTAGAGCGTGCCGGTCACGTCCCAGTCGAACCGTGCGCTGCCGCCCTTGGCCGACAGCGCGTGCGACCAGTGTCGCTCGTCATAGCGATAGACGCCGCTGCTGAACGCGCCGGTGTAGAAGGGGACGCCCGCGGCATCGCGCAGATAGGTTTCCGCCTCGACATCGGCGTCGTTGCGGAACAGCCCGCCGACATAGGTCAGCCGCACACCCGGCGTCACGTCGAGCGCGGCCTTCAGCTTGATGGTATCCTGCACCTGATGCTTCAGCCCCGACGCGCCCAGCACGCGGATCGGCGCGTTCGTGCGATTGACGTCGTCATAGCCGCCGCTCTGGTTGGCGCCCCGGCTGGCGGTGACATAGGTTTCGGGCTGGCTGTTGCTGGTGGTGCGGGTCCAACTGCCGAACAGCGCCAGCGGGCCGAAGCGGTCGCCCAGCGTCGCGGCGAACTGATAGGCGGGCAGCGTCGCCTTCGTGCCATATTGGTCGAAGGTCTGGAGGCTGGTCCCGGCGCTCAGCGTGCCTTCCAGATGATCGGGCAGGCGGGTGGTGATGGTGATGACGGTGCCGATGCTGTTGCCGGCATAGGCGGCGGAGAAGGGACCGTAGAGCACATCGATCCGCGCGACCTCCTCCGGGCTGACCATCGACCAGCGGGGCGAGGCTGATCCGTTATTGTTGCCGATCAGGGTCGAGAGCAGCACGCCGTCCGCATAGATCAGGCTGCGCGCGCTCGACCCCAGCCCGGACGTGCGCGTCGCGACCGGCGCATAGGTGTCGCCGATGAAGCGCTTGCGCACGATCAGGCTGGGCAGATATTTCAGCGTATCCTCGATATTGACCGCGTTGACGGTCGTCTCGATCTGCTGCGCGGTGATGCTCGCGCTGCTGCCCGGCGCATGGGCGATGTCGCGGGCGATGCGCTGGCCGTTGACCCATATCTCCTGGTCGGCGGCGGGGGTGTCGGCATAAGCGAAGCCAGGGGCAAGGGCCAGCGCGGCAAGCGCGCAGCCGGAAAATAATGTCTGCATGACTATTCGTCCCGGTCACGGGTCAAGGGGGCGCGCGCGGGGCGTTCGGCCCGCGCGCGGCGTCGTCGGTCAATCAATGACGGACCGGCGGACCTCTGAGCGGCGGCCGCAGCCGCCTGACCGCGCGGGGCACCGGCTGCGACTCGGGCCGCAGCCCCGCCGCCAGCACGAACAGCAGCGCCACGCCCAGCAGGACCGGGTCGGCCCCGGCCAGCGACGGCGCGCCCAGCCCCGAAAAGGCGCACGGGCTTGCGCCCCTGGAATCGGATTTGCGATCGGCTCCATGATCGGCCTTGCCGGGCGCCTCCGCGACGGGAAGCGCCACGGTCATCGCCCCCGCCCCGGTGCACATCTGCACGACCACGCCATGGCCGCGCGCGACCGGCATGAAGCCGCCGGGTATCAGAATGCGCGCGAGCAGCGTGGCGGCGACCAGCGCCAGCGCCAGCCCCCCATGCGTTCCCAGATAGCGCCGCATTCTCCCCATGACACGCGCATAATGCCCCCCGGCCGATCCGTCACGCAATCTTTTGCGCCAGCTCCTTGTTGATGCCGAGCGCCGCGAGCGTGGCCACCGCGCCGGACAGCAGGTATCCGCCCGCCGCCAGCAATCCCCACTGGCTCGCCAGCAGCAGGGCGGCGAGCGGGGCGAAGCCCGCGCCGAACAGCCAGGCCAGGTCGCTCGTCAGCGCCGCGCCGGTATAGCGCTGCGCCTGCGGGAAATTGCTGTTCACCGCGCCCGACGACTGGCCGAAGGCGATGCCGAGCAGCGCGAAGCCCAGCACCATGAAGATCACCTCGCCGACATCGCCGCCATCGAGAAGCTGCGGCGCGAAGCCGCTGAACACCGCGATGCCCGCCGCCGACGCGCCCAGCAGATAGCGCCGCCCGACCCGGTCGGCGATCAGCCCCGACGCCAGCACCGCCAGCACGCCGACCGCGCCGCCGACAATCTCGATCACCAGGAAGCGCGCCGGATTCTCGCGCGTGAACAGGAACACCCAGCTTAGCGGAAACACCGTCACCATGTGAAACAGGGCAAAGCTCGCCAGCGGGGCAAAGGCGCCGATCACGATGTTGCGCCAGTGCGAGCGGATCGTCGCGACGACGGGGGAGGGCTGCAATTCGCGCCCCTCGAACAGCGCGCCATATTCGGGCGTCGACACGATGCGCAGCCGCGCGAACAGCGCCACCACGTTGATCGCGAAGGCGACGAAGAAGGGATAGCGCCAGCCCCATTCGAGGAAATCGGCGGCGGAGAGGGAGGCGACCAGAAAGGCGAACAGCGCGCTCGCCACCATCATGCCCAGCGGCGCGCCCAGTTGCGGGATCATCGCATACCAGCCGCGCTTGCGCTCCGGCGCGTTGAGCGCGAGCAGCGAGGCAAGCCCGTCCCACGCCCCGCCCAGCGCCAGCCCCTGGCCGATGCGGAACGCCGCGAGCAGCAGCGCCGACCAGAGGCCGAAATCGGCATAGGCGGGCAGGAACGCCACCGCCGCGGTCGATCCGCCCAGCAGGAACAGCGCGATGGTCAGCTTGACCCCGCGGCCATATGCGCGGTCCACCCACATGAAGATGAAGGTGCCGACCGGCCGCGCGACGAAGGCGAGCGCGAAGATGGCGAAGCTGTAGACGGTGCCGGTCAGCCGGTCGACATAGGGAAAGACGAGCTGGGGAAAGACCAGCACCGACGCGATCGCATAGACGAAGAAGTCGAAAAATTCGGACGTCCGCCCGATCACCACGCCGATCGCAATCTCGGCCGGGGCGATGGCATGATCGCCGCCGCTGCCCGAGCCGTTGCCCCGCGCGTGCAGCGCGCGCGCATCGCGCTCGGCGGACTCGGACTTGGATAGGGTGTCGCTGGTCATCGGCTCATCGTCTTTCACGCCGGCGGGCTGTCGCGTCGCCATACTATCTGCTAATTCGCTATTGGCCTATGCGCCATATGAAGGCGCCCGTGCATTGGACAAAATGTCCAATGTTGCACTGCGAAGGATCGGCCTACCGGCATAGTCATGTCCATGCTCACGCGCCCCATTCCCTTCCGCTCAACGCGCCTGCGCGCCTTTGCGATCCTGCCGCTGTTCGCGCTGCTGGGCGGATGCGGCATGGTCGTGATGGACCCGGCGGGCGATGTTGCGGTGCAGCAACGGGATCTGGTCGTCATCGCCACGATCCTGATGCTCCTCATCATCATTCCCGTGGTCGCGCTGATCATCCTGTTCGCCTGGCGCTACCGCCAGTCCAACGCCGATGCGCGTTACGAGCCGGACTGGGATCATTCGACCCAACTGGAACTGGTGATATGGGCCTTGCCCCTGCTCATCATCATCTGCCTCGGCGCGATCACCTGGGTCGGCACCCATCTGCTCGATCCCTATCGCCCGATCGGCCGCATGGCGGAAGGGCGGCCGGTCGACTCGCACGTCAGGCCGCTGGAGGTGCAGGTCGTCGCGCTCGACTGGAAATGGCTGTTCATCTATCCCGAACAGGGTATCGCCACCGTCAACGAACTGGCCGCGCCGGTCGACCGGCCGATTGCCTTCAAGATCACCGCCTCCTCGCTCATGAACAGCTTCTACATCCCCGCGCTCGCCGGACAGATTTATGCGATGCCGGGGATGGAGACGAAACTGCACGCGGTCATCAACACGCCTGGCGACTATGCGGGCTTCTCGGCCAATTACAGCGGCGACGGTTTTTCGGGGATGCGCTTCCGCTTCCACGGGATGAGCCAGGCCGACTTCGGCGCATGGCTCGCCCATGCGCGGAAAGGCGGCGGCACGCTCGATCGCGGCGTCTATCTCCGCCTTGCCAGGCCAAGCGAGAAAGAGCCGGTGCGCCGCTTCGCCGCGATCGACCCGAAACTCTACAACGCCATACTCAACCAGTGCGTCGCCCCCGGCACGCCCTGCATGTCCAACACGATGTGGATCGACGCGACGAAGGATGGCCGGACCGGCCATGGCGGCCATGGCGGCGCGCCTTCCGCTGCGCCCTCCCATCCGGGCGGCAATAGCGGCCATGGCGCGCCCACCCCGCATGACGTGACGCCGACCCAGGGACCGCACGCCGCCATGGCCATGCCCGATATGCCCGGCATGAAGCCCGCCCCGGCCGCCACCCGTGCGCGGCCCGCCACCGCCGGCGCGCAGCCCGGCAGCGCGGGCCTGACCGGCGCGGGCCTCGCCCCGCCGCCCAGTCCGTTCCAGCGCCCAAGGGCGGTCGCGATCGACACGCCCGTCCCCGCGCACAATCCCTCGCTCTAGAAGTCGCACCATGACCCATGATTTCGTCCCGATCAGCCCGATCTTCGGCCGCTTCACGCTCGACTCGCTGCCCCTTCACGAACCGATCGTCGTCGCGACCTTCGTCGCCGTGGCGCTGGGCGGCGCGGCGCTGCTCGGCGCGCTGACATATTTCAAATTATGGGGCATGTTGTGGAAGGACTGGTTCACCAGCGTCGACCATAAGAAGATCGGCATCATGTACATGATCCTGGGCATCGTCATGCTGCTGCGCGGCTTTGCCGACGCGATCATGATGCGCATCCAGCAGGCGATGGCGTTCGGCGGGTCCGAAGGCTATCTGAACGCGCATCATTATGACCAGATCTTCACCGCCCATGGCGTCATCATGATCTTCTTCGTGGCGATGCCGCTCGTCACCGGCCTGATGAACTATGTCGTCCCGCTTCAGATCGGCGCGCGCGACGTCTCCTTCCCCTTTCTCAATAATTTCAGCTTCTGGATGACGGCGGCGGGCGCGATCGTCGTGATGATGTCGCTCTTCTTCGGCGAATTCGCGCGCACCGGCTGGCTCGCCTATCCGCCGCTGTCGGGCATCGCCTACAGCCCCGGCGTCGGCGTCGACTATTATATCTGGGCGCTGCAGGTGGCGGGCGTCGGCACGACCCTGTCGGGCATCAACCTGATCGTGACCATCGTGAAGCTGCGCGCGCCGGGCCTCGGCTTCATGAAGATGCCGGTCTTCACCTGGACGGCGCTCTGCACCAACATCCTGATCGTCGCCGCCTTCCCGGTGCTGACCGCCGTGCTCGGCCTGCTGACGCTCGATCGCTATGCCGGCACGCATTTCTTCACCAACGACTTCGGCGGCAACCCGATGATGTATATCAACCTCATCTGGATCTGGGGCCATCCGGAAGTCTATATCCTCATCCTGCCGCTGTTCGGCGTCTTTTCCGAAGTCACCGCGACCTTCTCGGGCAAGCGGCTGTTCGGCTATACCTCCATGGTCTATGCGACGCTGGTCATCACCATCCTTTCCTATCTGGTGTGGCTGCACCATTTCTTCACCATGGGGTCGGGGGCCAGCGTCAACAGCTTCTTCGGCATCACCACCATGGTCATCTCGATCCCCACGGGGGCAAAGCTCTTCAACTGGCTCTTCACCATGTATCGCGGCCGCATCCGTTACGAGCTGCCGATGATGTGGACGATCGCCTTCATGATCACCTTCGTGTTCGGCGGGATGACGGGGGTGCTGCTCGCGGTGCCGCCCGCCGACTTCGTGCTGCACAACTCGCTGTTCCTGGTCGCGCATTTCCACAATGTCATCATCGGCGGCGTCTTGTTCGGCCTGTTCGCGGCGATCAACTATTGGGCGCCCAAGGCGACCGGCGTGAAGCTCGACCCCTTCTGGGGCAAGATCAGCTTCTGGTTCTGGGTCGTCGGCTTCTGGGTCGCCTTCATGCCGCTCTACATATTGGGCCTGATGGGCGTCACCCGCCGCCTGCGCCAGTTCGAGGATCCGAGCCTGCAGATATGGTTTCAGATCGCGGCCTTCGGCGCGGTGCTGATCGCCTGCGGCATCGGCGCGATGCTGGTGCAATTCTTCGTCACCTGGAAGAAGCGCGACCAGTTGCGCGACCTGACCGGCGATCCGTGGAACGGTCGCACGCTCGAATGGTCGACCAGTTCGCCGCCGCCCGACTATAATTTCGCCTTCACGCCGATCGTCCATGACAATGACGCCTGGTCGGACATGAAGGCGCGCGGGCATCAGCGGCCGCGCGACGGCTACCGGGCAATCCATATGCCAAGCAACACCGGCACCGGGGTAATCCTGGCGGGCCTCAGCGCCGCCTTCGCGGTCGGCATGATCTGGTATGTCTGGTGGCTCGCCGCGGTCAGCTTCGCCGCGATCCTCGTCGTCGCGATCGCCCATACGTTCAACTACAAGCGCGACTTCCACATCCCGGCGCAGACCGTGATCGATACGGAGGGCGCGCGCACGGCGCTGCTCGCGGCGGAGGCAGGGGCATGAGCGCGCGGGCGATCGACGCCCTGGAAAAGGCCGGGGACAGCGGCTTCTACCAGTTGGACGAACATGACCATCCCGAGGGCGGGAGCACCATGCTCGGCTTCTGGCTCTATCTGATGAGCGACTGCCTGATCTTCGCGATGCTGTTCGCGACCTATGGCGTGCTCGGCCACAGCTATGCGGGCGGCCCCGGTCCCAAGCAGTTGTTCGAGTTGCCGCTGGTGGCGCTCAACACCGCGATGCTGCTCTTCTCGTCGATCACCTACGGCTTTGCGATGATCGCGATGCAGCGCGGCAAGCAGGCGCGGATGCAGGGCTGGCTGGCGGTCACGCTGGCCTTCGGCCTCTGCTTCCTGTCGATCGAACTCTATGAATTCGCCACGCTGATCCATGAAGGGGCGGGGCCGCAGCGCAGCGCCTTCCTCTCCTCCTTCTTCGCCCTGGTCGGCACCCACGGGCTGCACGTCACCTTCGGCGGCATCTGGCTGGTGACGCTGATGGTGCAGGTCGCGCGCAAGGGGCTGATCCCCGCCAACCGCCGCCGCCTGATGTGCCTGTCGCTCTTCTGGCATTTCCTCGACGTCATCTGGATCGGCGTCTTCACCTTCGTCTATCTGATGGGAATGGTGCAATGAGCGCCGCACAAGACACCGGGCACGACACCGGACACGCTATCGCGCACGGCCATGACGAGAATGGCGCGTCGCACGCCTCCTACCGGGGCTATGTCACCGGCTTCCTGCTGTCGGTCGTCCTGACCGCCATCCCCTTCTGGCTGGTGATGACCGGCGTCCTGTCCGGCCAGGCGACGACGATGGCGATCATGGGGTTCGCGCTGGTGCAGATCGTCGTCCACATCATCTTCTTCCTCCATCTCGACACCCGGTCGGAGGAGGGCTGGAACATGATGGCGCTGATCTTCACCGTCGTCATCGTGGTGATCGCGCTCAGCGGGTCGCTCTGGGTCATGTATCATCTGAACGCCAACATGATGCCGATGCCCGCGCAGGCCATGAGCCAGATGCCATGACCCGCCCGTGGTGACCAGAAAGCCCCGGTCGGTCGTCAGCCTCCTGCTGATCGGCCTGATCGCGGCGGTCCTGTTCGCCGGCTTTACCGCGCTCGGCGTCTGGCAGGTCGAGCGGCGCGCGTGGAAGCACGCGCTGGTCGCGCAGGTCGACGCCCGGCTGACAGCGCCGCCGGTGGCCGCGCCGGGACCTGCGCAATGGGCCGGACTTGCCGCGTCCGACGCCTATCGCCGTGTGCGGGTCAGCGGCCGCTGGGCGGGTCGCGACACGCTGGTGCAGGCGTCGACCCGGCTCGGTCCCGGCTGGTGGGTGCTGACCCCGCTGCGCACCGACGCGGGCTATCTGCTGCTGGTCAATCGCGGCTTCGTCGCCACGCGCGGTCCCGTCACGCGCGGTCCCGCCCGCGTCACCGGCCTGCTGCGCCTCACCGAACCGGGCGGCGGCTTCCTGCGGAGCAACGACCCCGCCGCCGGCCGCTGGTACAGCCGCGACGTCGCCGCCATCGCCGCCGCGCAGGGGCTTGGGCAGGGGCCTGGGCAGGGGCTGGGACCGGTCGCGCCCTATTTCATCGACGCCGACGCTGCTTCCTCTGTCAAGGACGGCCCAACCGGCGGCCTCACGGTCGTCCGCTTCCCCGACAATCATCTCGCCTACGCCCTCACCTGGTTCGGCCTCGCCCTCCTGACCCCTGTTGGATTCGCCCTCATATTCGCCGATCACCGGCGGTCTAAACGTCTACTTACACCCGCAGGATGAAAAACCCCCGCGCCTATCTCCCCACGCCCGATCCCGCCGGGCACAAGAATATGGTGCAGCTCGTCCAGCTCCGCTGGCTCGCGGTGGCGGGGCAGTTGGCGACGATCCTGCTGGTCCGCTTCGGCATGCAGGTCCACCTGCCGCTCTTCCCGATGCTGGCGGTGCTGGTCGCTCTGGTCGCGCTCAACCTTATCAGCCTCGGCGCGCTCGCCCGCCGTCGCGGCATGGCGAACGCGGAACTGTTCGTCGCCCTGCTGATCGACGTCGCCGCCTTGACCGCCCAGCTTTACCTGAGCGGCGGCGCGACCAATCCCTTCGTCTCGCTGTTCCTGCTTCAGGTCGTGCTGGGCGCGGTCCTGCTCGAACGCTGGTCGAGCTGGCTGATCGTCATCGCGACCAGCCTCTGCGTCGCGCTGCTGATGGTCGCCTATCGCCCGCTCGATCTGCCGCCGCCTTATGCCGGCGCGCTGTTCGATCTCTATATCCAGGGGGCCTGGATCAGCTTCGCGCTGATCGCCGTGCTGCTTGTGCTGTTCGTCACCCGTATCAGCGGCAATCTGCGCGCGCGCGACGCCCATGTCGCCGACATGCGGCAACAGGCGGCGGAGCAGGATCATATCATGCGGATGGGCCTGCTCGCGTCGGGCGCGGCGCATGAACTGGGCACGCCGCTCGCCTCGCTCGCGGTCATCCTGGGCGACTGGCGCCGTATGCCGCCGCTGATGGACGACCCGCAGCTCGCGCAGGACATCGCCGAAATGCAGGCGGAGGTCGAACGCTGCAAGGCGATCGTCACCCGCATCCTGCTGTCGGCGGGCGAAGCGCGCGGCGAAGCGCCCGCCGTCACCAGCGTCAACGGCTTCCTCGACGATCTGGTCGCCGACTGGCGCGCCACGCGGGGGTCGGACGCGCTCGTCTATCACAACTGGTTCGGCGACGACCTGCCGATCGTCTCCGACACCGCGCTGAAGCAGGTGATCGGCACCATCCTCGACAATGCGCTCGAAGTGTCGCCCCGCTGGGTCGGCCTCTATGCCGAACGGCGGGAGGAGGCGCTGCTGCTGTCGGTGCGCGACGCCGGGCCGGGCTTCGCGCCGGACATGCTCGCCAATCTCGGCAAGCCCTATCAGTCGAGCAAGCAGCGGCCCGGCGGCGGCCTCGGCCTGTTCCTGGTGGTCAACGTCATGCGCAAGCTGGGGGGGCAGGTCGCCGCGCATAATCTGGAACAGGGCGTGGGCGCCGAAGTGACGCTGACCTTGCCCCTGTCTTCGGTCGCGCTCGCGGCGAAGGGCGCGCCATGAAGGCGGAACCCCGGCTGCTGATCGTCGAGGATGACGAAACCTTCGCCCGCACCCTGCGCCGGTCGTTCGAGCGGCGCGGCTATAGTGTCGAGACCGCGAGCGACATAGCGGGCATGGTGCGGCTGATCGGGCAGGTGCGGTTCGACCATGCGGTGGTCGACCTCAAGCTCGGCCAGGAATCGGGCCTGGCCTGCGTGCGGGCGCTGCACGCCGCCGATCCCGCCATCGTGATCGTGGTGCTGACCGGCTATGCCAGCATCGCCACGGCGGTCGAGGCGATCAAGCTCGGCGCATCGCAATATCTCGCCAAGCCGTCGAACAGCGACGATATAGAAGCGGCCTTCCACAAGGCGGCGGGCGACGCCGATGTCAGCATCGACGCGCGCCCGACCTCGATCAAGACGCTGGAGTGGGAGCATATCCACGAAGTGCTCGCGCAGAGCGGCTTCAACATTTCGGAGGCCGCGCGGCGGCTCGGCATGCACCGCCGCACGCTCGCGCGCAAACTGGAAAAACGGCAGGTGCGCTGACTTCGCGTTTCCCGAAAAGATGGGGGTTGCTGGCCAGCCCTGTGATTGCACAGTTACAAGACGGACCCTATCTGATGCCGATGCCCGATCCTTCTCCCAAAGACATCCTCTCGTCGCTTTCGGCTCGACCGCTCGGCATAGCCTTGCGACGCGGACTATCCAGCCGTTGCCCGTCCTGCGGGCAAACCCGTCTGTTCCGCCGGTTTCTCAAGCCCGTCGACCGTTGCAACGCCTGCGGGCAAAGCTGGGCGGAGCATCAGGCGGATGATTTCCCCGCCTATCTTGTGATCATCCTGCTGGGGCATCTGCTGCTGCCCCTGATGATCGAGGTGAACAGTGCGTTCGCCATCCCGATGGGGGCGCAGGCGTTCCTGTGGCCAGGCTTGGCGCTGGTGCTTGCCTTGGCGATGATCCAGCCGGCCAAAGGCGCGGTGATCGCCCTGCAATGGGCGCGCCGGATGCATGGTTTCGCCAAAAGCCGCTGAGCGGCGCTATTTCTTTCCGCGATTGGTAAACAGCAGCGCCGCGACGATCGCCGCCGATCCAATGCCGACTGCTGCCCCGATGCCGATCGTCTTGCCCGACAGGCCGCCTATCCCGGATTGCGGCTTTGCTGTGTCATCCGCCGCATCGTTTGGGGCAGGCGCGGGCGCAGCCGGCGTAGACGCCTGGCTATCAACGGGAACAGACGGTTCTTTCGACATCATGATCGCTTTCGACAGTATCTTTTGACGGGCAAACAGGCCTTCCAAATGCAGAAGGGGAACGGTCTATACCGTCCCCCACCCTGACAGGCCAACAGGAAAGCCGGCACAGGCCTTAACCAATGCCGGATTTAAAGTATCAGCGGCGATAATGGCGATAGCGGCGCTTCTTCTTGTGATGGCCCTTGTCGATCGTATTGAGGATCGCGCCACCTGCGCCGCCGATCAGCGCACCCTGGCCCACGCTCACACCCGGCACCACCGCACCGACGACGGCGCCACCGGCGGCGCCGATACCCGCGCCGCGCAGGATGTGCCCAGCGCTCTGGGCCTGGACCGGCGCGGTCAGGCCGAGGGCGATCAGCCCCACGGCGGACATGGCTATTAGCTTCTTCATCGTAAAAACCCTTTCGGTTGCGATTCGAACCTCAACGGATCGCCCGGCCAAATGTTCCCGCCGGCCTTGCGTTGCCCCCTTGTTGCGAACCGGTTGCAGCGCAGCATTATCCGCCCGTTCCCCCACCCGTTCCCGTTGACTCGGGCCACGTATCGGCTATGGCGCACAGCATCGGGATTTACCCGCTTTGACCGCCGGTTGATGCCCGGTTGATGCGTGGTCCGGCCGGGGCCTGGGGCGCCCATTGCGCGACGCTCCTTCGGTCCGGGCCGTGCGCCACCTGTCCTCCCCCATCCGCGCGGCCACAGGCACGCGACGGAGACGCACGACATATGACGGCTATCGGACAGGACACGCTCGGCACCCGCGAGACGCTCAGCGTCGGGGGCAAGGACATCGCCATCTATTCGCTCAAGAAGGCGGCGGCGAAACTGGGCGACGTATCGCGCCTGCCCTTCAGCATGAAGGTGCTGCTGGAAAACCTGCTCCGCTTCGAGGATGGCGTGACCGTCACGGTCGAGGATATCCAGGCGATCATCGACTGGCAGGTGGAGCGCAAGTCGGTCCGCGAGATCCAGTATCGCCCCGCGCGCGTGCTGATGCAGGATTTCACCGGCGTCCCCTGCGTGGTCGACCTTGCCGCGATGCGCGACGCGATGAACGCGCTCGGCGCCGACGCCAGCAAGATCAACCCGCTCGTCCCGGTCCATCTCGTCATCGATCACTCGGTCATGGTCGACGAATTCGGCACGCCCAAAGCGTTCGAGGATAATGTCGAGCTGGAATATCAGCGCAATTTCGAGCGCTATGACTTTCTGAAATGGGGCAGCAAGTCCCTCGACAATTTCAAGGTCGTGCCGCCCGGCACCGGCATTTGCCAT
Source organism: uncultured Sphingobium sp. (assembly GCA_964250175.1). Lineage (GTDB taxonomy): Bacteria > Pseudomonadota > Alphaproteobacteria > Sphingomonadales > Sphingomonadaceae > Sphingobium. Next base: position 64,335 of record CAXUEQ010000001.1, read on the forward strand.
CAGGTGAACTTGGAGAATATCGCGCAGGCGGTCTGGTCCTCGGTCGATGAGAGCGGCGCGACGGTCGCCTATCCCGACACCTGCGTCGGCACCGACAGCCACACCACGATGATAAACGGCCTGGGCGTGCTCGGCTGGGGCGTCGGCGGGATCGAGGCCGAAGCGGCGATGCTCGGCCAGCCCGTCTCGATGTTGATCCCCGAAGTCGTCGGCTTCAAGCTGACCGGCACGCTGGCCGAGGGCATCACCGCCACCGATCTTGTTCTTACCGTCACCCAGTTGCTGCGCGCCAAGGGCGTGGTGGGGCGATTCGTCGAATTTTACGGCCCCGGCGTCAGCGCTCTCAGCCTCGCCGATCGTGCGACCATCGCCAACATGGCCCCCGAATATGGCGCGACCTGCGGCTTCTTCCCGATCGACGGCAAAACGCTCGACTATATGCGCCTGACCGGCCGCACCGAGGAGAATATCGCGCTGGTCGAGGCTTATGCCAAGGAACAGGGGTTCTGGCTCAACATCGACGACGCCGACCCGGTCTTCACCGACACGCTGGAACTGGACATGGGCGCCGTCGTCCCCAGCCTTGCCGGTCCCAAGCGCCCGCAGGACAAGGTGATCCTGACCCAGGTCGACAATGCCTTCAACGCCGACCTCGAAAAGGTCTACAAGAAAAGCGCGCCGGTGCGCGTCTCGGTCCATGACAAGGATTTCGACATTGGCGACGGCGACGTGGTGATCGCCGCTATCACCAGTTGCACCAACACCTCCAACCCCAGCGTGCTGGTCGCCGCCGGCCTTGTCGCCAAGAAGGCGGTCGAGCTGGGCCTGAAGCCCAAGCCCTGGGTCAAGACGTCGCTGGCGCCGGGATCGCAGGTCGTGACCGATTATCTGAACAAGGCGGGTCTGACCGAATATCTCGATGCGGTCGGCTTCAACCTCGTCGGCTATGGCTGCACCACCTGCATCGGCAATTCCGGCCCGCTCGCCCCGGCGATCTCGGCCGCGATCAACAATAACGACATCGTCGCCGCCTCGGTCCTGTCGGGCAACCGCAATTTCGAAGGACGCGTGTCCCCGGACGTGCGCGCCAACTTCCTGGCCTCGCCGCCGCTGGTCGTCGCCTATGCGTTGAAAGGCTCGGTCACCACCGATTTCGTCGAGACCCCGATCGGTCAGGGCAAGGACGGGCAGGACGTCTATCTCAAGGATATCTGGCCGACCAATGACGAGGTCCGCTCGGTCATGGACGGCGCGCTGACCCGCGACATGTTCGTCAGCCGCTATGCGACCGTCTTCACCGGCGACGCGAAGTGGCAGGCGATCGACGTCACCGGTTCGGACACCTACACATGGCGCGCCGGGTCGACCTATGTCGCCAACCCGCCCTATTTCGAGGGGATGGGCATGACCCCCGCGCCGGTCGCCGACATCATCGCCGCCCGGCCGCTGGCGATCTTCGGCGACTCGATCACTACCGACCACATCTCGCCCGCCGGTTCGATCAAGGCCACCTCGCCCGCGGGCGTGTGGCTACAGGAGCATCAGGTCGCGCAGGCCGACTTCAACAGCTATGGCGCGCGCCGGGGCCATCATGAAGTGATGATGCGCGGCACCTTCGCCAACATCCGCATCAAGAACCAGATGCTCGATGGCGTCGAGGGCGGCATGACCAGCTACAAGGGCGAAACCATGGCGATCTACGACGCCGCCATGCGCCACAAGACCGACGGCACCCCGCTGATCGTGATCGCCGGCAAGGAATATGGCACCGGATCGTCGCGCGACTGGGCGGCGAAGGGCACCGCATTGCTCGGCGTCCGCGTCGTCGTGACCGAAAGCTTCGAGCGCATCCACCGCTCCAACCTCGTCGGCATGGGCGTCCTCCCGCTCCAGTTCAAGGACGGCGCGACCCGCGAGACGCTGGGCCTGACCGGCGACGAGAGCTTCACCATCACCGGCGTCGCCGACCTGAAACCGCGTCAGGATGTAACGGTCACCGTCACCCGCGCCGATGGCTCCACCTTCACTTTTGAAGCGCTGTGCCGCATCGATACGGTCAATGAACTCGACTATTTCCTCAACGGCGGCATCCTGCCCTACGTGCTGCGCAAACTCGCCGCATAAGTCTTGGGTTATGAATTGACAAAGCCCCCGCTCCATTGGGCGGGGGCTTTGTCATCCTGTCCTACATCGCTGCGTCCTGCTAAAAACCGGTCCGGTCTTTCGCATTCGCCGATCCTGCATAATGTAGGCAAGTTTCCATAAATTGCGCATTTGGCTAACATAGAACCCCTATGTGCGGGAAATGTGCGAAGCTAAGCGCAGGCTCTCCAACATATTCTCACCGCCAGGCATCAAACCGGCTCTTTCCACGCCCCAATATTTCCCCAACTCGACAAATTCGTCGGCGCCGCCCAAATCACGCCCGTGACCAAACGCGCCCTCATCGTCCGCCATGTCCCTCGCGAAGGGGCGGCCGGCTATCTCCAGCCCATCGAGGCGGCGGGCTATGCCATCGAGCGGATTGACGTCGCCGATCCGGCGTTCGAGGCCGCCGATCTGATCGCGCCGGACCTGCTCATCATGATGGGCGGGCCGATGGGCGTCTATGAAAGCGATGTGCATCCCTGGATACCGCTCCAGATCGCCAAGCTCGCCGCCCGGCTGGAGCGCGACCGGCCGACGCTCGGCGTGTGCCTCGGCAGCCAGATGATCGCGGCGGCGCTCGGATCGGACGTCTATCCCGGTGGCCGGATGGAACTGGGCTTCGCGCCGCTCGATCTCAGTGCGGCGGGCCAGGCGTCGCCCGTGCGGCACCTCGACGCCGTGCCGGTCCTGCACTGGCACAGCGATACGTTCGATCTGCCTCCCGGCGTTACGCTGCTCGCGTCCACGACACGCTACGCGCATCAGGCCTTCGCGCGCGGTCCCAACCTGCTGGCGTTGCAATGCCATGCCGAAATGGGCGAGGACCCGCGGTTCGAGGACTGGCTGACCCATTTCTGGGCCGATCTCGACATGGCCGGTCAGTGCGGCGTGGCGCTGCGCGCCGATCATGATACGCATGGCCCCGGCGCGGTCGCGGCGGGCCGGACGATGATCGGCGAGTGGCTGGCGGGATTGAAATAACCTAGGCCCCGCCAGCGCATTCAGCGCCTGAGCTTTATCGCGAACAATTTCGGCCAATATTTCCCCGTCACGAACAGGCGGTCGGTTTTCGCGTCATAGGCAATGCCGTTCAACACCGCCTCCGGGTCACGCGCCTTGATCTTCGCCGCCAGCGGCGACAGGTCGATCCAGTCCTTGATGACGCCTGTCGCCGGGTCGATCCGCGCGATCCGGTTCTGATGCCAGATATTGGCCAGCACTTCGCCCTTCACATATTCCAGCTCGTTGATCTGGTCGACCGGCCGCCCTTGCCAGGTCACGCTCACGCGACGCGTCTCGGCCTGCGTTGCGGGATCGAGAAAGCGCAACTGGTCGGTCCCGTCACTCATGATGAGCTGCCTGTCGTCGCGCGTCAGCGCCCAGCCTTCGCCTTCATAACGAAAGGTCGCAAGCCGCTTGAAGCTGCCGCGGTCCCAGACAAAGCCGGTGCGATGCCGCCAGGTCAGGCTGACCAGCGTCCCGCCCCAGTCGACGATCCCCTCGCCGAAATAATAGGGTTCCAGCGCGACCCGGCGCAGGACCTTGCCATCCTTCACCCTTACCTCGCGAATGTCCGACGCGCCCGGCTGGCCGGTGCTTTCGAACAGGCTGCCATCAAGGAAGAACAGCCCCTCGGTAAAGGCAGTGCTGTCATGGGGATAGGTTCCGGTCAGCCGCCAGCCGGTATCGGCGGAGGCGGGCGCGGCGATCAACGCAAGCGCGAACAGCAGGCGCTTCATGCGTCGCTGGCCTCGGGGGCCGGTGTCTCGGGGGACTTGGCGATCGCGGCGGCAAGCCAATCGGGCAGGGCCAGCCCCGCCATATCCTCGACCCGCCGATGCTCGATCGACAGGCCAAGCGCGGGCAAAGCCAGCCGCTGCCGTCTGGCGTCCGCCCGATCCAGCGGCACGGCGACCAGCCGCCGATTGACCTTCGAGCGATAATGCATCCGCGCGGTATTCTCCTGCCCGACATAGCAGCCCTTGGCATAGTCGACGCCGTGCAGTTCACCGGCACTGGCCTCGAGCCACAGCGTCTGGTCCTGTCCGAGTTCTTCCACGCCCTCGAAAACCTGCAAACCCAGCCGATGCACGCGAAACGCCATGCTCGCGTCATCCTCTTCAGGCGGTGCGACCCAGCGATGCCCCAAAGCGGCCAGGCGCGGATCGAACGGCCTGCCCGGCGCATCCAGCGCCCAATGCACCGCGAGTCCCGCATCGCGCGCGATCGCGACCTGCCGCCGCAATCGATACAGCGTCAGCCGCCGCGCCAGCGCATCGGCCTGGGCCGCCTCGCAGTCGATCAGCACATCCTCCCCATCGGTCCATAGCAGGAAATCAAACAGCGCCTTGCCCTGCGGCGTCAGCAGTCCGGCCCAGCGTGGCGCGCCGGGCGCAAGGCCCAGCACATCCTGTGTGATAAGACCTTGCAGGAAAGGGCGCGTGTCCGCGCCGAACAGACGCAAGATCGCGCGATCGTGAAGGCTGGTAGGTTGCATCGGCTTTAGGTAGGACGGCGCTACGCTTTAGCCAAGGGAGTCGCCATCATGGCCCGGACATTCGACATGGTGCTCAGGAACGGCACTGTCCACACGCCGGGCGGTCCCGTCGCCACGGATGTGGGTATATCCGGCGGAAAGATCGCCGCGTTGGGCGGCGGCTTTTCCGGCGGCGAGACGATCGATTGCACCGGTCTCGATATCCTGCCCGGCGTCATCGACAGCCAGGTCCATTTTCGCGAGCCTGGCCTGGAGCATAAGGAAGACCTCGAATCGGGCAGCCGCGCCGCTGTGCTGGGCGGGGTCACCGCCGTCTTCGAAATGCCCAACACCAACCCCAATACCGACACGGCCGATCGCGTGGCGGACAAGCTGACCCGCGCGCATCATCGCATGTGGTGCGACCATGCCTTCTATGTCGGGGCGACTGCGGACAATGCCGAGCAACTGGCCGAACTGGAGCGCATCCCCGGCACGGCGGGGGTGAAGATATTCATGGGGGCTTCCACTGGCAGCCTGCTGGTCGATGACGACAATGCGCTTTCGCGCGTCCTTGCGTCGGGCATTCGCCGCGTCGCCATCCATGCCGAGGACGAGACGCGGATGAATGCGCGCAAGGATTTTCGGATCGAGGGCGACCCAGCCTCGCACCCGGTCTGGCGTGACGATGAAAGCGCGATGATCGCGACAAAGCGGATCATCGCGCTCGCTCGCGCCGCCGGACGCCGCATCCACATCTTGCACATCACGACCCCAGCAGAACTGGAATATATCGCCCAGAACAAGGATATCGCCACCTGCGAGGTCACGCCCCAGCATCTGACGCTCGCCGGCGAGGACGCCTATCCGCGCCTTGGCACCTATGCGCAGATGAACCCGCCGATCCGGTCGGGCGCGCATCGCGACGGTCTGTGGCGCTGGCTCAACCAGGGCGTGCCCGACGTGCTCGGCTCCGACCATGCGCCTCATACGATCGAGGAAAAGGCGAAAACCTATCCCACCAGCCCCAGCGGGATGCCCGGCGTGCAGACGCTCGTGCCGCTCCTGCTCGATCATGTCGCCCATGGCCGCACCACGCTTGCCCGTTTCATCGAATTGACCAGCGCCGGGCCGCAGCGTGTGTTCGGTCTGGTCGGCAAGGGTCGGATCGCCGCAGGCTATGACGCCGACTTCACCATCGTCGATCTCAAGAAACGCTGGACGGTGGAGGGCGGCTGGCTCGCCTCACGGTGCCACTGGTCGCCTTTCGACGGCGATACGCTGACCGGCAAGGCGACCGGCACCATCATCCGCGGCCACCGCGTGATGTGGGAGGACAGTCTGGCCGAGGCAGCGATCGGTGAGCCGGTGCGTTTCGAACCGACGGCTTTCAGGCGATAGCGCGGCTGCGCCGATAGGCGCGCAGCGAATCGGCGGTGAACAGCGCAAGCCCTAGCCAGATCAGGCCGAAGCTCAGCAATTGCGTCCGATTCAGCGCCTCGCCGAACAGCAGCGCACCGATCAGGAATTGTAATGTCGGAGCGATATATTGCATCAGCCCCAGCGTCGCCATCGGCAGCCGCTGCGCCGCCATCGCGAAAAGCAATAGCGGCAGCGCGGTGATCCCGCCGGCCAGCACCAGCAACAGGCTCGTCCGCGTGTCGGAACCGAAGACCATGCCCCCCTGCGCGTGCAACCATAGCAGATAGGCAAGCGCCATTGGCGTCAGGACCAGCGTTTCCGCGCCGAGGCCGCGCATCGGCTGCACCGGCGTCACTTTGCGGATCAGGCCGTAGAAAGCGAAGGTGAAGGCGAGGCCGAGGCTTACCCAGACAGTATCGAGTGTGGCGGACGCCAGGACTGCGACGCCCACCGCCGCCAGCGCCACGGCGGCGATTTGGCCCGGCCGCAACCGTTCTTTCAGGAAAATGAACCCCAGCAGGATATTGACCAGCGGGTTGAGGAAATAGCCAAGGCTCGCGGCGATCACATGATCGTTATGCACCGCCCAGACATAGATCAGCCAATTGGCGGCGATCAGCAGCGCCGATCCTGTCAGGGGCAGCATCAGCGCGCGGTCACACAGCACCGCGCTAAAGGCCCGCAGGCCCGATCGCATGGCGATCAATCCGATTACCAGCAGCAGCGACCAGACCACGCGCTGCGCCACCACCTCGATCGGTCCGACATTCTGCACCAGATGGAAATAGAGCGGCAATATGCCCCACAGTCCATAGCAGCCGGCGGCCAGCGCCATGCCGTTACCCGCTGGCGGGCTATGCTCCCCCCTGTCCTTGCTCATCGCCCGATCAAATCAGTCCGCCGCCGATCCACAAGCGGAATATGCCCAGCGCGGCGACGATCAGGCAGAGATTGCGCCCCGTATTGCGCGAGGAAATGGTGCCGACCAGCGCGCCGAAAAATGCGATCGGCACGAAAATCCAGTTCGCCCACCCCAGCAAAGGAATGATCGTGGGGATCATGCAGAACAGCGCGAACAGGCCGATCAACCCGGAGAGGATATTGAACATGGATCACAGATGGGCGGGCAATTGGCCGCTGACAAGTAGCAGCCGATAAAGGACAGGCACGCATCGACTGGCGAAGGCGGGATTAACGCGATCTTCGCCGTTCTACGCCAGGATGCGGATGAAGGCCAAAGCCTTGATCGATGAGGATCGAAGTCATGCGTTCAGTTGCCCTGTTGATGCTGCCTCTGGCGCTTGCCGCTTGCGGGGACAAGGACAAGGATGATCTTGCCGCGCTCGACGCGCAACTGACCGGCAACGCCACCGATCCGGCGATCAGGGACGCACTCGAATCGCCGATTCTGATCGACCCGAAACTTGCCCGCCAGTCCAATATATTGTCGGTAAAGCCGGCCGACCACCCGGCTAATGGCGCGGTGCCGCTAATGGCTGGCCCAAAGCCTGACGACGAAGACGTGCAGCGGCTCGTAGGCAGTAAGTTACTTCATGCGCCGGAAGCGACAGAGGCGAAGCCTTGCGCCAAATGTGCGGGTTCGCGCCTGACGCTTGGCGCGCTGGCCCGCGAACAGGGCCAGCGCTTCGCACCGCGCCGCCCCTGCAATGCGAAGCTGGCTTATGGCATGGAGTGGGCGCAGCGCCTGCCCGAGGCTTTCCCGCTTTATCCCGCCGCTCAGTTGACCGACGCCGCTGGCACGCAGACAGGCTGTGCGATGCGCGGAGTGAGTTTTCGCGTTAACGCGCCAATGCCTGCGCTGATCGACTTTTATTATACGCGGGCAAAGCGCGCAGGCTACAGCGCGTCCCACGAAATAATCGACGGCGGCCATGTTCTGGGCGGCACGCGCCCCAGCGACGATGGGGCATATTTCCTGACTTTCGTCACTCTGCCGCAGGGCGGCACAGCGGTCGATATGGTGGTCAATAACGGGCTTAATAGTCGGTATCACCGCGCGACCGAAGCATTCCCGGCGCAATAAAACCGATCGGATCGACGGCGTTGGCATTCTGCTTCAGCGTATCGGCGATTTTCGCATAATCCTTTTCCATTTCCGGCGTCACAGAAGCGCGGGTCTCTTTCAAGGCTGCGTCGAAATGGCGCATCTCCACATTTTCGACTGTCAGCGATTCCCGCAGCGCGAATAGGCCAGCGCGCCGCACCAGATCCTCCAGGTCCGCGCCGCTGAAGCGCGAGGTGCGACGGGCCAGGCTGTCCAAGTCCACATCTGGTGCCACCGGCATCTTGCCGACATGAATATCCAAAATACGCCTGCGCCCCGTCTCATCGGGTACAGGAACATAGATAAGTTCATCGAACCGGCCGGGCCGCAACAGCGCCGGATCGACCAGGTTTGGCCGGTTGGTCGCGCCGATCACGACGACGGATTGCAATTCTTCCAGCCCGTCCATTTCCGCCAGGATGGTGTTGACCACCCGTTCGGTCACTTGTGGCTCGCCCATGCCATTGCCGCGCGCGGGGACCAGGCTATCCAGTTCGTCGATGAACAGCACCGTCGGCGCAACCTGTCGCGCCCGTGCGAACAGCCGGGCAATCTGCTGCTCGCTCTCGCCGTACCATTTGCTCAACAGGTCGCTCGATTTGGTCGCGATGAAGTTGGCTTGCGCCTCGCGCGCCACCGCTTTCGCCAGCAATGTCTTGCCGGTGCCGGGCGGGCCGTAAAGCAGAAAGCCCTTGGCCGGGCGGATGCCGAGACGCCGAAACGCGTCGGGGTTTTTCAGTGGTAGTTCGACGCCTTCCTTCAGACGCATCTGTGCGTCGTCCAACCCACCGATATCGGTCCAGCTAACATTGGGTACCTGAACCATGACCTCACGCATCGCAGAGGGCTGAACGCGCTTGATGGCGGCCAGAAAATCCTCGCGCGTCACTGATAATTCGTCGAGCACCTCGGAAGCTATCGTTCCTTCTTCCAGATTGAGGCGCGGCATGAAGCGCCGCACCGTCTCTATCGCCGCCTCGCGGGTCAGCGCGGCGAGGTCGGCGCCGACGAAGCCATAGGTCGTGCGCGCCAATTCGGCCAGGTCGACACCCTCGGCCAGCGGCATCCCACGCGTATGAATACCCAATATCTCGCGTCGACCCCGCTCGTCGGGGACCCCTACCACAATCTCGCGGTCGAACCGGCCGGGCCGCCGCAATGCCTCGTCGATCGCTTCGGGACGATTAGTGGCAGCGATCACCACCAGGTTCGTGCGCGGTTCCAGCCCGTCCATCAGCGTCAGCAACTGTGCGACCAGCCGCTTCTCGGTCTCGCCGGTTACTTGGCCACGCTTGGGCGCAATCGAGTCGATCTCGTCGATGAAAAGGATCGATGGCGCCGCCTTGGCTGCCGCCTCAAATATTTCGCGTAGCTTCTTTTCCGATTCGCCATAGGCCGATCCCATGATCTCCGGCCCGTTTATGAGGAAGAATTCCGCATCGCTCTCGTTCGCGACCGCGCGCGCCAGCCGCGTCTTGCCGGTCCCTGGTGGGCCATGCAGCAATACGCCGCGCGGCGGATCGACCCCCAGCCGTTGGAACAGCTCGGGATAGCGCAGCGGCAATTCGACCATCTCGCGCAATTGGTCGATCGTCTCGGCCATGCCGCCCACATCGTCATAGGTGACGTCGGCGCGGCGGGTTTCCTTGGCCTCCTCATATTCTGGACGTAGCTCGACCTCGGTCTCGGCATCGATATGGACGATGCCCTTGGGCATGGTCGATACTACGGTCAGGCGGATTTCCTGTAGCGCATAGGCCGGGGCGGCCAGCATCTGGCGCAACTGCGGTGGCATGTCGCTTCGCTCGACCTGCTGCTGCCCGGCGGTCGCCACCACGTCCCCCGCAGTCAAGGGCCGCTGAAAGAAGACACGCTTCAGCGCCTCGGGATTGCCCTGAAGCCGCAAATTCTGTTGTGCAGGCGCGAAAATCACGCGCTGCGCCGCCCGCGACTCCGCTTTGCGGATCAGCACGAAGTCGCCCGCTCCAGCCCCCGCATTTGCGCGTTGCAGGCCATCGAGGCGCAACACGTCCAACCCTTCATCTTCCTTGTAGGGGCGCACGACGCGGGCGGACGTCTCGCGCTTGCCGGCAATCTCGATAGTGTCGCCTTCGGCCAGCCCCAGCGCGGCCATGGCCGTCAGCGGCAATCGGGCAAGCCCGCGCCCCGCATCCTCGGGCCGGGCATTGGCCACTTGAATCCGGCGGCCTTCACTTTCTTGGTCAGCCATGAAATCCCTGCTCCTATGCGATACGCAGCAGGCTCTACCTGCGCGCCATCGCGTTATCGAAAACATCGTTACAGAGGCGCAAGATAGGAAGCGCGTTGGTCAGGCGTAACCCTTGAAACGCATCATTGTTTGCAACAGTTGGTGAAGAACAAAAAAAGGGCCGATCGTTAGACCGGCCCGTAAAGTTTTAGGAGAGGATGCCTGAAAGGCAACTGCTTTCTGGCCAATTGCTTTTCATGCCGCAAGTGCGAAAAAATTCATTACGATTGCAAAAATTGCATCTTGCGGAATGACGGTATTTCTGGCTTCTTAGGGAGAGGATGCTGAACATGATGCCGGATAATCCGGTATATCGCTATGGTGCGATGCAACAGATGTTGGCCCGGATATAAGCATATGCGACGGTTGCCGCCCCTTACGGCCCTTGAGGCTTTCGTCCAGGTGGCGCGACTTGGCTCGGTCAAGGCCGCAGCGGAGGAACTGGCGCTTTCGACGCCCGCGCTCAGTCGCCGGGTGCAGGCGTTGGAACGGTTCATCGGCAAGACACTGTTCGACCGCAAGCATCAGGCGCTCGAAATCAATATCGATGGGCAGCGACTGCTCGATGACATTGCGCCGGCGCTGGACGCCATGTCGATCGCGCTCGACAATATCCAGAGCGGGGGCAATCAGATTCGCTTGCGCCTTGCCGTTATGCCTCTGTTCGCCAGCCAGCGGTTATTCCCGCACCTTGGCGATCTGCGCCGCCTGCACCCCACTTTGCATCTGGATATAGAAACGACGCCGCATTCGGTCGCGCGCCTGGGCGAAGGGCTTGATGCGGCGATCGTGCTGGCGAAGGATGTCGATCCGACGCTCTATATGCACGAACTTGACCATGACGAAGTCTATCTGATCGCCAAACGCGAACTGGTGGAGGGAGAAAAGGCGATCACGAACCCGGAACAGATCGCCGGTCAGACGATCCTGCTCCATCGCGACATGGCGCTCAGCTTCGACGCTTGGAAGGAAGCGGTCGGCATGCCGGAACTGCTGCCTTTGGCGATCGACAATTATGACAGCGGCCCGCTGATGCTGGAAGCTGCGGCGCAGGGTCTGGGCGTAGCGGTGATGCATGCCAGCCATTTCAACGAAGCGCGTGATCCGCGACTGTTGCGGTTGTTCAACGATCATGTCGAAAGTCCGTACCGCTATTATTTCGTCTGTCGCCCGCGGGCGCTGCAAAACCGCGCGGTACGTATTTTTCATGACTGGCTGGTTGCTGCAGATATTTGAATCCGCACGTTTTTCTACAGCCGTAATGATTTTTCTGCCATTAACCTAAAGTGGCTTCGCGGAATGCCGTTTTCGTCGGCATGGGACATGGGGCATCACAACCGAACACAGTCGCGGCGCAGCAGGGCCTGATCGCGCGCTGGGCACAGAAAATTTCCGGCCGCGCTGATGATGAAGGCGAGAGCGAGGATGATGGTTCGGGCGTGCGGCCAAAATCGGTCAAGGGGGGCTTCAGCCGAGATATTGATCGCCGCCGCCGGCTTTATGACGAGATCGGCTCCTTTCTCTTTGCACATGATCTTGATCTGACGCCGCTCAATTTCGGGCTGGCGCAGGATTATATTACCGGCAACGATCATGGCATCGAAAAAGCGGTGCAGGCGATCCTGCGTGAGCGTGGCCAACTAACCAATGGCTGGGTTGAAAATACCGTGGCCGCGCGGCGCGGCGATGAAGTCACGCCAGAAGCGCTTGCCGCGATGCTGGACAGGGTCGAGGAAAATCTGTCGCAATTCACTGGATTGATCGATGAATCCCGTAGCTCGGCCAAGGATTATGGCGCAGCGTTGCAGGAGCAGGTCAAGGATCTGAGCGACGCGGCGCGGTCCGAACCCGTGCTGGCGCGGCTGGTGGCGCTGACGCGCTCCATGGTGGAAAAGAGCCGCCAGGTCGAAACTCAGATGCGCGACAGCCAGAAGCAGACGCATGCTCTGCAGAAAAGCCTGGAGAGCGCCCGCCGCGCGGCCGAACAGGATCATCTGACCGGTTTGCCCAATCGCCGCGCCTTCGAAGCGGTGCTGACGCAGGAAAGCAAGGATGCCCTGGCGACCGGCGAAACGCTCAGCATCGTCTTTTGCGATATCGATCATTTCAAGCTGGTCAACGATACCCATGGTCATGAAACCGGCGACCGTGTGCTGAAATTCGTCGCCGGGCTATTGTCCAAAATTTCCAACGACCGCTGCCACGTCGCCCGCCATGGTGGCGAGGAGTTCGTAATGCTGTTTCGCGGTCGCACTGCAGCGGAAGCCTGCGAGATCGTCGACAGCGCGCGCGAAGACCTATCAACCCGCAATCTGGTGAATCGCAAGACCGGCGAAAGGATGGAGCGCATCACCTTCTCCGCCGGCGTGGCCAATGTGCTCGCTTATGATGACCCGCGCGCGGCGCTCAAGGCCGCCGACCGGGCGCTTTATCTGGCCAAGGAACATGGCCGCAACCGCATCTACATGGCGGCCGAGGTCGAATAAGACATGGCGGCATCTTGCAAGAGGGCTTCGCGCTAGAAATCCGGCTTCTCATAATGCGCCGGCGGGACGATTACCTCCATCCGCTCCGACAAAAGCGGCCGGAACGAAGGGCGCGACTTGAACCCGGCATACCAGCGCTTGACCGGATCATGCCCGTTCCAGTCGATCCCGCCCATATAGTCCGCGACCGACAGATGCGCGGCTGCGGTCACGTCGGCCAGGCTCATCGTGCCGCCCGCCAACCAACTGCGGTGATCGAGCAGATAGTCCATATAGTCCATATGCGTGTTGGCGCGCTTCATCGCCTCGCGCAGGATACCGCCATCGGGCGACTGGCGGTGGACGATCCGCTTCTTCATCCGCTCGTGCAGTAACGGCGCAACCACGTCGCCATAGAAATTCTGGTCGAACCAGGTCGTCAGCCGCCGCACTTCGGCGCGACCAGCGGCGGTGCCGGCAATCAGCGGGAATTTCTCGACCGTTTCTTCGAAATATTCGCAGATTGCCTGGCTGTCTATCAGCGTGACGCTCTTGTCGGCGTCGACCATCACCGGAGTCGTGCCCGCCGGATTGAGGTCGAGAAATTCGTCCCGCATCAGCCAGGGTGATTCGCGCACCAGATCATAGCCGACGCCCTTCTCGCCCAGCAGAAGCCGGACCTTGCGCGAAAAGGGACAGAGCGGGAATTGATAGAGTTGCCACATCGTCTAGCCTGTTAGGCGCGGGCGCGCGGATGGGGAAGGGGGCTTGCGCAATGAAGAATGTCGCCTGATGCAACCGGGAACATGACCGGTCGATGCCAGTTTCATTTTGTGGCAGGATCGAAGGCCGGCAGTATCGGCTTGAAAGGAACGGGCATGTCGCCGCGATGGATGCTGGGAGCGGCTGCGATAATGATCGGCAGCGTAGTAATCGGGACTGAGCTGGGCAATTTCGCAGCGGGCCAAGGGCTGGTTCGCACAGCCTCGGCCAACGAGGCCAGCGCAAGCATCGAAAGCGCGCCGATCGGTTCCGAAGACGCTTCGTTGCCGGACTTGGTCGACAGAAGCGCAGACTATGTCCCGGTCATATGCAAGGGCTGCGGTCCGACCCTTGCCCAACGCCGCATTACGCAGGATGACGCGCCGCCCGGTATATCCGGCTATGGCACGGGTGATGCGGAAGCGCGTCGTTATCTGCAGGACTTGGACGCAGAGGACCCACACCAAAACCGGCCTGAGGAAAACCGGCCTGACGATGGCGCACCGCCCTTCGATAGCATCTCGCGCCAGTGAACGGGCCCATAATGGTCAGGCTTGGTTCACCCAGCCAACGTCATTGTCGCGACATCCGATTTTTAGCCGGAAGGCCTTTCCTATGCGTATCATCACCTCCTTGTTCGCCAGTATTACACTGATTGCCGTTTCCGCCCCGGCGCTTGCCGCGTCCAGAGATCGCTCGCCCCAGGCCAAGCTCGCCAGGGCGCTTGAGGGGCGGGTCGCGGGCAAGCCGGTCAGTTGCATCCTGCTGCGCGACATCCGCTCAAGCCAGATCATCGACCGCACCGCGATCCTGTATGAGACCAGCGGCGGAAAGCTCTATGTCAACTATCCCGACTCGGGCGCGACTTTCCTGAGCTGGGGCGACATATTGGTAACCGACACGCACAGTTCGCAACTGTGCGATATTGATATCGTCCGGCTGGTCGATCAGGGTTCGCGGATGCCAAGCGGTTCGGTCGGTCTCGGGAAGTTCATTCCCTATACCAAAGCGTCCGCCAAGCATCGCTGATTTGCGTTTTTGCGATGGCAATGCGCAATCGCAAAAGTGCTGCTTAGTCGTTATGCTGCTACCAAGTGCGGCAGTATAACGACAAGCCTTTCCATTTTTTCGATAAACGACAGCGCGCTTATAGGCGTCATGATTGACGCTTTCCAAAAATGCGTCAAACGGGAATTATGCTGCGCATGGCAGCCACATAGTTTCGTGACCCGTGCCCTTTGGAGTAGAACGCCCATGTCTTTCGCCAAATCTCTCGCTCTACTGTTCCTTGCCGCAGCCCCTGTCGCATTGCTGAGCGCCCCGGCCATCGCCGCACCCGCTTCTGGGCCGACGACCGTCACCACCCAACTGCCCCGCGGCGTCGTTCCAAGCCATTATGCGATCGCTATCGTTCCTGACGCGCAAAATCTGCGTTTTACCGGAACCGTCGCGATTGACCTCGCCATCACTGTAGCGACAGACAGCATCACCCTTAACGCCGCCGACATGACCTTCGGTGCCGTATCGATCGCGCCGGTGAAAATGAGCGGCGCAATCGGCACGGGGTTGATCGGCAAGACCAGCGTCAATGCCGATGCGCAGACCGCGACGTTCACTTTCGCAAAACCGCTCGCGCCCGGCCAATATACGCTCTCAATCGCCTATAATGGCATTATCAGCACACAGGCGTCGGGCCTGTTCGCGCTGGATTATAAGGTCGGTGCGGGACAGCAGAAGCGCGCGCTTTTTACCCAGTTCGAAGCGCCCGATGCCCGCCGTTTCGTCCCCAGTTGGGATGAGCCAAGCTACAAGGCGACTTTCGCCCTGACCGCGACCGTGCCAAGCGACCAACTGGCGGTCGGAAACATGCCAGTGAAGGTCAAGAAGGATTTGGGCAATGGTCTGACCCAGGTCACCTTCGCCACGTCTCCGAAAATGTCCTCCTACCTGCTCTTTTTCGGCATGGGCGAGCTGGACCGTGCGACCAAGAGGGTGGGCAATACCGAAGTCGGCGTAATCGTCGGCCGCGGTAACACGCCAAAGGCGCAATTGGCGCTCGATGCCTCGGCCGCCATCCTGCCCTATTATAACGAATATTTTGGCGTGCCTTTTCCGTTGCCCAAGCTCGACAATGTCGCGGGCCCCGGCCAGTCGCAATTCTTCTCCGCAATGGAGAATTGGGGTGCGATCTTCACCTTCGAGCGCAGCTTTCTGGTCGATCCCACGCTGACCTCCGAAACCCAGAAGCGCCGCATCTACGAAACCGTAGCGCATGAGATGGCGCACCAATGGTTCGGCGATCTCGTCACCATGGCCTGGTGGGACGACCTCTGGCTCAACGAAGGCTTCGCCAGTTGGATGGCGACCAAGGTGACCGACACTTTGCAGCCCGACTGGCAGATGCTGCTGACTCGCGTCGACGGCCGCGAACAGGCCATGGGCCTCGACGCGTTTCGGACGACGCATCCTGTGGTGCAGAGGGTAAACACCGTCGATCAGGTCAACCAGGCGTTTGACGCCATCACCTATCAGAAGGGCGAGGCCGTCATCACCATGCTGGAAGCGTTCGCCGGTGAGGATGTGTGGCGCACCGGTATCCGCGCCTATATGAAGGCACACGCCTATGGCAACACCCAAACCGACGATCTGTGGCAGGCGGTCGAGGGGGCGGGGGCCAAGGGTCTCGTCACCATCGCTCATGATTATACCAGCCAGCCGGGTATCCCGCTGGTAAGGGTCGAAAGTGCGCAGTGCAGCGGCGGAAACACGCAACTGACGCTCAGCCAGGGCGAATTCAGCCGCGACGCAAAAGGCAAGGCGCCGCTGAACTGGCATGTCCCCCTTATCGCCCAAGCGGCAGGCACATCTGGCGCCGGCGCGGTGCAGCGTCTCGTCCTCGACCGCAAGGGCGCACTGACATTACCCGGGTGCGGCGCTTATGTCGTCAATGCGGGGCAGGCAGGCTATTACCGCACGCTCTATCCTGCGGCAAATGTTGCGGCGCTGGCAAAGGGCTTTGCCGGTCTCTCCGCGATCGATCAACTCGGCCTACTCGCCGACAATTGGGAATTGAGCCAGGCAGGCTATCAGCCGATCGGCCTTGCCCTCGATCTGGTCGCCGCCGTTCCCGCCAATGCCAGTCCGACCGTGCTGAACGCGGTGCCCACTTATCTCAAGAAGGCAAACGCCCTGCTGGAGGGCGACAAGACGGCGCAGGAGAAGACGGTCGCCTATGCGTCGAGGACGCTGGGTCCCTGGCTCGCCACGGTCGGCTATGAAGCTAGGCCGGGCGAAAATCCGCAGATCCCGGTCCTTCGACAGAATTTGGTCGAAACGCTTGGCGCGCTTGGCGATCCTACAGTCGTCAGCGAAGCCGGTCGACGCTTCGCCGCACTGGCGCGCGATCCCAAGGCGCTGGACGGTCCGCTCAAGACCGTATGGCTCGGCATCATCGCCACCAACGCCGATCAGGCGATTTGGGACAGGCTGCGTACCATGGCCAACGCTGCACCCACCGCGCTCGAACGGGAGCAATATTTCACATTGCTGGGCAGGGCGAACAATGACGCACTCGCCGTCAAGGCGCTGGAACTGGCGGCCACCGCGGAGCCGGGCGCGACCACCAGCGCGGGTATCATCTCCGCGGTCGGGACCGGCCATAGCATGATGGCGGTCGATTGGGCGCTCGCCCATCGTCAACGATATGAAGCTCTGGTCGACAGCTCGGCGCGCAGCCAGGCGGTCTCGCGCCTGGGTTCAAGCTCGGCGGACCCGGAGATGGCGAAGAAGCTGGACGCTTACGCGACCCAATATCTGACGCCCGAATCGCGGAAGGCTACCGACCGCGTGATCGCCGCCATCACCGCTCGCGCCGAAGCCCGTGCGCGATTGAAGCCCGATGTCATAGCATGGTTCGCCAGGAAAAGATGATTGGCGACGGTCGATAATCCTCCTCCCCGCGGGGGGAGGAATTTGCCGGTCACTGCTTGCACTCCCTGCATCCACCTGTTCTATTAGGATCGATGGCTTCCCTCTCCCAATCCGATCATATCCTCATCATCGGCGGGGGCTTTTCCGGCACTTTACTGGCAATCAATATCCTGCGCCATGACGGTCCCCGCGTAACCCTGGTCGAACGGCGCAACGATCAGGTCGGACGCGGCGTCGCCTATAGTGCGGCCGACCCCACGCATCTACTCAACGTCCGCGCATCGAACATGAGCGCATTGCCCGACGCGCCCGATCATCTCGTCCGCTGGCTCGCCGAGCGTGGCGGCGACACGCCGCAAAGCTTCATTCCCCGCACCCTCTATGGCGAATATCTGCGCGAAATGCTGAACGAAGCGCGCGTGCGCGCCGGTGACCGATTCACGCTGGTGGCGGGAGAAGCCGTGGCGATCCTGCCGCTCCAGGCGGGTGGCTATCGCGTGATGTTCGCCGACGGATCAAGTCAGGAATCGGGGCGGATCGTGCTAACCATCGGCAACCTGCCCCCGCACGATCCGCCCGGCCTGGTCGCCGATGCGCTACCCCCCGACAGCTATGCGGCCGATCCCTGGGCTGCCGACATCGCCCGCGATCTGACGCCCGACGATAGGGTCGTGCTACTGGGCACCGGCCTTACCGCAATCGACGCGGCGCTGCTGCTCGGGCAGCGGGGCTTTACGGGCAAGATTTTGAGCGTGTCGCGCCGTGGTCTCGTCCCCCGCGCGCACTGGCCGGAAGGGCCGAAAGTCACCGGCCGCAATGAAAAAGTGCAAGGCAACCTGTCTGCTATCGTTCGGCAATTGCGCGCGCGCGCTCAGAAGGTCGACTGGCGCATCGCCGTCGACGAGCTTCGCCCCGTCACCCAGATCATGTGGGCCGCCGCGGACAATCGCGTCCGTGCTCGCTTCCTGCGCCATGTGCGCCCTTTCTGGGACGTGCATCGTCATCGCCTGTCCCCCGCCATCGCCGCGCGTATCGCTGCGATGGAAGCATCGGGCCAACTCCGTTTCGCCGCCGGCAAAATCATGGACGCGCAGGCCGATGGCGACGGCGCGATCCTCCACTGGCGTCCGCGCCACGGAGATGCGCCGGTTGCAACGCGCGCGCGCCGCATCGTCAATTGCACCGGGCCGCAGGGCGACCTGCTGCGCAGCGACGAACCGCTGCTGCGCCAACTGCGCGACAGCGGGCAAATTCGCCCCGACGCCCTGCGTCTGGGTCTCGACGTCGATGCCCAGTCACGCGTGATTTCCGCGACGGGCGTGCCGCAGGAGGGCCTTTTATGCGTCGGTCCGATGACGCGGGGCGGCATGTGGGAAGTCGTCGCCGTTCCCGACCTGCGCCGTCAGTCCTGGGACCTTGCCCGCCGTCTCTCCAACGCGCATTGGGCGGGTGGAGAGGGGCTCTAGAGTATGATGATATTTGATTAATCAGCCCGTTCGTGCTGAGTAGAGACTGAGCGAAGTTGATGGTATCGAAGCATCGCGTTCAAACGCCTGTCCCGAGCGCCGGGCAATCGAAGGGGCTGCTCAGAGCCTGCCCCCGCGAAGGCGGGTGACGAACTGATCAATGTAAAATCGTTGCACTCTAGAAATACGGGACTTCAGTGCGTCCTCTCGTGTCGGATGGCGGATAGCCAAGGATAGCGTTTGTATATGTTTCCCTGACAAGGCTGAAGGGTGTCTCGTCCTGCAAAAGCAGGATTGCCTCGTGTCGGATCAGTTCGGTCGGGATCGTCAGCAAACGGCGTGCCGAGTCTGTGCCTGAATCCGCCGCTTGCGCCATCGGTGTCCATAATATTTCGCTTGTCAGGGTGCGACGATGGAAGCGCAACGTCTGCACAGCACGACCAAAGGCCACATCGCTTTTGTCGAGAGCGGCATTCATATCAGGCGTCAATCGTGCGGGTATATACCAGTTTTCGGCTTCGGACAGAATATGCGCGCCGCAATGTAGACGAACGTGGCGATATAATATTGGCTCGCCTTGCGGAATGCCGAGTAACGCGCGTTGCTCGGGCGTGACGGGCCGTTCTTCACCGTAAAGGCGCGCGGCGACCAACATATCGGAAAAACCGCTCAGTCCCAGGCGCCGACACCAGTTTTCGAGTGTAAGGGTCGCACTGTCACTGCTCAGCAGAGCCATATTGAGTGTCCGGATCATGTCATCGATTGCCTGTCGGGCAACCGCCGTGTCCGGCCAGATGGAACGATCGCGGTCAGAAAGACAGGGGGGTGCATCAGTGGATGGTTCTGCGTAACTGCGCGTTACGCGGGACGGATACGTGTCTGATGAATATCTGGCCATGCAATCGCCTGTAACATGACTGCACCAAGATCACATAAGTTTGGCAGCCCTTCATCCCGCGTATCCATGGAAGAAGGGAATTGAACCCGACGTCTTTATCCCTTTCGCTTCGGCCGATAGGCAAATGCGAGGAGCGTCGCCGTTCCGCAGGTGAGAAGACTGGCGCCCATCCCGAATATGAGCGACCAGTCCTTTTGCATGACTCCGTGCAAGACACCGATCGCTTGCATCAGCGTAAAGCCTGAAAAGGTCATAAGCGAAACGCCCTCCGCGCTCCTGGTCTTCAGGATCGAACGTATCTGCGGCAGGAAAAGCAGCGCATTGATGATAAGTCCAAGCCCGAATATGACCGCAACGGCTTCCTTCATCGCCTCTGTTACTCCTTGTAATCACCGGCTTTCAAAATTTGATTTTCGCTTCAATGCCATAGGTTGCAGGCTGGGCACGAAATCCGGTGTCATAAGGAAGACCGGAGAAGTTGGCGGGGTTGTAATCCGCATAATAACGCACGTTGAATATGTTACGGCCAAAGCCGTAAAGCGACCATGTCTTGCTCTCGATCCCGGCGCGAAGATTGACGAGGTTGATCGCGCGCTGAACGTCGACATTGTCGACTTGCCAGAATTTACGTGCATTATGTTTGTAGTCGGCGCGTAAAATCAGGTTCAGCGCATCGGAGATGGGTCGACTATATTGCGCGGCCAGGTTGAGTGACCACGGCACCGTCTTTGGCGTATGGTTCCCGATCGCTGTTGGATAGAGCGCGCTTCGGCGAATATTCGTGTCGGTGGTGCCTATCGACGCACTGAGCTGCAGTCCGTCCGCGACGAGGGCTTGAGCGTCCAACTCAACGCCCCAGATATTCACACGATCGATGTTGCCGATAATCTGCGACGCCGTCGCCGCATCGACGAAGAAGAACTGATAATTCTTGTCTCGCTCGAAATAGATTGCGCCGTTTATGATCAGGCGACGATCCAGCCAGCTCGTCTTGAACCCAGCTTCAAAATTTTGCAGCCGCTCATCTTTGAAGACCGGGATTGCGACGGTTGGCGCGTTGAATCCGCCCGAACGAAAGCCGGTGCTGTAAGTCGCGTAGATCAGTTTGCGTGGATCGATCTTGTATGTCAGCGTGGCTTTCGGCTGGACGCTGTCGAAACTGCGTTTGCGAACCGCACCGGTCGAGACATCCTGCTGTTGGCGATGGTCCCGGTCGTAGCGCAACGCGCCGGACAAAATCAGGCTGTCGGTAATATCATAATCGAACTGACCATATACCGCATAGGCGGTGTTCTTGTTGCTCTCCTGCAGGTTCACCAGGCGCAGAGCCGCATTGTCGAAGCCTGCCCTTGAGCCGTTCAGGTCGACAAAAGCCCTCGTGGTCAGGTCGCGGTCGGTATGAAGATAATAGCCGCCAAAGATGTAGCGAAAGGGAGCCTTGCTGTCCGAAACGAGCCGGAGTTCCTGGCTGATCTGTTCGACCGACAGATTTTGCCCTTGTCCGGCCTGGAAGCCGAAACCGAAAAAGCCGCCCGGCAGGTCGCGGGGATTGGAGAAATCGACGTCACCCCGATATTTCTCGATGATGTCGGAATAGCCCGTGATGCCGGTCAATATTGCGCCGCCAAGATCATAATCGAACTTGAACGAACCGTTCGTGACATGGCCGAATGTCAGACCCTCGATATTGGTGCGGGGCGGCGCGATATCGTTGGCGTTGCCGCTGGCGACAATGCTGTCGTAAATGCCTCCGGCGGAAAAGTTACGATAATCGCCGCGCAAATCCAGCTTCAGGTTCTGGATTCCGTTATAGTTGACCTGCCCACGGAAGCTGTAGTCGTGGTGCACGAAATCGACGTCGTCGCCTGTATATATATTTTCGATCCGGCCACCGTCATGTTTGTAGCTGCCGCTGATGCGGAACAACAGCGCATCCTTCACCAGCGGCCCGGAAATGGCCGCATTGACGTCTACCGCATTGCCATTGCCATAGCTGCCGTCGAGGAAACCTTCGAAACTGTTCGACGGCTGCTTGGTGACAATGTTGATGGCACCGCCCAGTGCATTGCGACCGTAGAGGCCGCCTTGCGGGCCTTTCAGAACCTCGATCCGCTCAATATCGAACAGGTCCATGCGCGCCTGCTTCTGATTATTCTGCGGAACGCCGTCGACCACTATGGCGACGGGCGGATCGGCATTGTTGATTTGCGAGATACCGCGCACAGTGACGAAGCTGTTGAGATAGGTGAAGGATTCGTCGAACGACACGTTTGGCACGAGGGCGAGCGCGTCGGCGGTGCTCTTGATGCCGGCTCTCTCGATCGTGACGGCCCCGATGGCCGTGACCTGGATCGGCACGTCTTGCAGATTCTGCGCCCGCCGCTGCGCGGTCACGACGATATCGCCGGGTGTTGCGCCTGTCGCCCCGCTTTGCGATGTCTGTGCGAGGGCCGCATAGGGCGTGAGCATTGCATTTCCCAGTAGCAGAGCCTTGGTGACGCTCCGTGCAGTGATAGTCCGGTCCATCGTTTATCTCCCCCTTTTAAATCTCGATGCCGCCTTCGCCGCCGCTTCTTGTGTCGAGGCGCGCGGCAAGGTCTTCGATCGGCTGGTAGCTTTGGGTCAGGCCAAAAGCGGACGGTCCCATGAGCAGCATGCTCTGAGGTGTGCGGAGCTGGCGCGGCGCGGCGCAGCCTATGACGGCGACGCGCTGGCCGTATCGAAGGCTCTCGGTCGGAATCGGGTCTGCCGTTTCGCGATCGACGATCGTGATGAGGTCGGGAACGATTGCGACCAATTCGCCGTCAATCTCCGCCGACAGATTCTCGTTCTGAAAAGCGATGTTGCAATGGCGGTCGCCGTCCAAGCTGGCGATATCGCAGGTCCCGAATACCCAGCCGCGACTGGTGTCTCGTTTCAACCCGCTAATCTTGCCCTCGAACAAACGGTAAGCCCGGCCGTAGAGGGCGTGTCCCCGAAGCGCCGCCAACAGTCGCTCTATCGGCTCTGCATCGGACACTTGCCCCCTGATCGCAGCGCCGATCTCGAGCGCGGCCGACATGCTTCCCGCTATCGCGCTCCGCTTTGCCTCGACCCCCGTCATCGGGTAGCAGGACAGCGTCGCGCTGGCCCCGAACGCCACCGTCAGCGGTCTTGCCAACGCCTCTGCGGTCTGGGCATCGCTTGTTTCCAGGATTGCGACGTTACCGAACTCATCCGCAAGCGCTGCCGGGGCGCATGCAACGCCATTGGCGTTGAAAGTGCACATGGGCAGCGACGGAAACGCGCGGCCCATTCCATCGGCATCGATCAACGGCAGTCCGCGCATCGCCGCATAGGCGATCGGCATCGTCGAGTTCACGCCGCCTACCTCGAACGCGAACATGGCGGTTGCCGTTCGTCCGGTGTGTCGCTCGAGCGCCCTGACCGCACGGTCGGCGTCCTCGAGCGACAGCAGTTTTTCGATCAGGATCGTCGGCGCTCCCATGCCGCCGACAGCGAACAGCGCATCATCGTCGGCCACATCCGCCAGCGGTAGCAGCCGTACCGGACCATGATGCTCCAGCGCCTCTCGGCAAAGCAGCGCGCCGATGTAAGGATCGCCGCCGCCGCCGGTGCCGAGAAAGGCCGCTCCAGCGGCAAGGTCGTCGATCATCTCGACGGTGATGTGATCAGCCACCGGCGTCTCCGATCTTCTCCAGGTCTCCGACGGCGCGGCAGACGATCCGGCGCGCGCCGCCCGGAAGATATTGCAGGGGCAGGTCCTCGATGTTGACGATGCTCACGCTGTCCGGCGCTGCGCCGGCATCGATTGCCGCGGCGACAGCCTGCTCTCGGGCTTCCGCCAGCGCCTGATCGCGCCCGTTCTCACCGCAATTGAAGATGCGATCGACCTCGCCGCCGACCTGGCCGATGGCCGCGCCGACCGCATTGGCGACACCGGCCTCCTGCGGCCTTATGGTCTCTGCGACGCCAGGCAGGGGCTGGTCGATGAGCGCCGCGCCTCCACCAACCAGGATCAGCGGCACGGCGACCGCACTGACCTTCATTCGGTCCAGCGCATCGGCCAAAAGCCGGTGGATCTGCGTGGAAGCCAATTGCAGCATGCCGGGGTCGAGCTTCGCTACGGCGTGGCGGTTGCCGATATGCGCATATCCCGAAGCGACCGCAATGTCGGTCGCGGTCAGGATGTCGCCGCCGAACACCATCGCGTCTTTTGCAAGCGCGAAGCCAACCGAGTCCGGTCCGATCGTGACCCGTTCCCCTAGCACTCGTACCCGGCTGCCCCCGCCCAGGCCGATCGACAATATGTCTGGCGTGCGGAAGTTGGTGCGGATACCGCCGATGTCGACGCGCATGGACGATTGCCGCGGAAACCCGCCGACAAGCACGCCGATGTCGCTGGTGGTGCCGCCGATGTCGGCGACCAGCGCGTCGCCCAGGCCGGTCAGGAAATACGCCCCGCGCAATGAATTGGTCGGTCCGGCTGCAAAGGTCAGCACCGGATAGCGCTGCATGAGCGATATGTTCATCAGCGTGCCGTCATTCTGGCTGACGAAGAACGGAGCTTCGATGCCAAGGCTCGTCAACGCTGACGCGAACGCGCGTGCGACGTGAGTGGCAAGCGGGCGCAGGCTCGCGTTCATGATCGCGGCGTTCTCACGCTCGATCAGGCCGGTCCTTCCGACCTCGCTGGACAATGTGACGCTGACGCCGGGTATCTCGTCCTCAAGAATGGCGCGTGCGCGGTGCTCGTGCGCATCATTGACCTGCGCGAACACGCAGGAGACCGCGACCTCGCCAATGCCTGCGTCGGCGATGGCGCGGGCGGAGCTGCGCAGCGCGGCTTCGTCGAGCGGGCCGAGCGCGCGCCCGTCAAACTGGAACCCACCTCCCACCATGGCCGCATGTCCGCGCACCGAATCCCGAAGGCGATTTGGCCATGAGGCGAACGGCGGAATGCTGCGGCTGGCCGGGAAGCCGATCCGGATGGCCGCAACCTTCGCCAGTTCTGTCCCCTGTACGAAAGCATTGGTGAAATGCGTCGTGCCGATCATGACCGCCTCGACAGCCGTGGGCGCGAGTTCGGCTGTGGCGAGCAGGGTGGAGATGGCCGCGTGAATACCGCCGCTGACATCGGCGGACGTCGGCCGCTTGACAGATGCGCGCACCTTGCGCCCGTCCAGCACTACGGCGTCCGTATTCGTTCCACCGACATCCACGCCTATTCGCACAGCATCCCCTCCAATTGGCGAGGAGGATCGGTCAAGGCCCCGGCTGTGGCAATCGACTGGGCGGGTAGGGAATCATTCCTACCTAGTAGGTTTTTTCTCGTTCGGCATTGAGTAGCTTATGTTTGGCGACAGCACCGGTGCGGTCATGGACGGCCAGCTTGGAATAGAGATTCTTGAGGTGAAAACGGATGGCATGCTCGGTAACGCCGAGTCGGCGGGCGATCGCCTTGTCCGATCCGCCTGCGGCGAGTTCGTGCAAAACCTCTTGTTCCCGCTTGGTCAGCTTGCGCTCTTGTATCGCGGGACCACGAAGACGCGCGGATGTCAGCCCCTTCAGAAATGCGTCTTTGGGGATAGGCGAGGGATGCGCTGACATCGCTGAAAGGCGACTGGAGACGCTCGGGCCGCCGAAATCGCTGAAGGCGCGCTTCAATCCGGTCGCGCGCCCGATGGCGATCGCGTCATCGAACACGCCGTCCGCCGCGCGGGGATGACCGGCGCGCTCCAACACGGCGACTTGTAGCAGAAACGCCCGTTGAAGCGTTCGGCGCAGCCCGCGCTCATGGGCATAGCCGATCAGATCATCGAGTATCCTGCGCGCGACTTCCCCCTCGTTCTTCATCATGGCCCGATAGGCCCTGGCCAGTGTGCCGATCTCGCGCTCCTGCCATGTCGCGAGCCGATCGACGGGCGGCAGCGGACCGGGTGACAGGGATGCGACCTCAACGGCGATCTCGCCGAACAGCCATGCCTCGCCCGTGATGCATGCGCCTATACCGGTCAGCAAATCCGCGATCCTGTCTAGCCCCTGGGTCTTCAGCTCCTGCCGCCTGTGCTCGATCGCGGCCAATGCCGCCACGACTCCATGTTCGTTGGCAAGAAGGCGCATCGCGGGTTCGAAAGCCGCCACATAGATGTCGAGCCATGCTTCCGAATGAGGCAGGCGATAGGCCGATAACTGCAAATGCCGGGTTGTCTGCGCGGTGCGTCCGCGCTCGAATTCGAGCTGGGCCGCCAGCGCGGACAGCACCGTCTCCGCTCCGTGATCATCTGCAAATTCCGTCTGCCAGCTTCGCCGGGCGCGCGCGATCAGCTTGGCCGCCTGACTGAGCGCACCTTGAGCGAGCGCCACGCCGGCCGCGTGCAGGTCTAGGAACATGATGGCGAAGCGCGACCCGCCCGCCCGCGCATATCGCAAGCCCTCCATGATCGCCGCGATGGCTGCCGCGAATTCGGCCTGCTGCGAATGCCGGATAGCACGTAAAGTGGGCAGCAGGTGCCTGCCGGCTTCGTCCCCTGACAGTGCGCTAAGCCTGTAAAAGAGCTGGTTGTCTGCGTCGGTCGCCGCGCGGCAGCCATATATCAGCAGCGACGCTTCAACGATAAGTGCGTCCCGCTCTGTCGCATCTTCGAGCGGCATGGTGGCGACGACTTCGCGAAATAGCGTCTCGGCCTCCCTTATGCGCCCGTCTTTCATCAGGACTATGCAGCGCAGCAGTTGGAAGCGCGGTTCTGAATGCACAAGCGCGTCGCCGGCAACCTTCACCAGTGCCTGCACTTTGTCATAGCCCTTGTTCAGCCAGAGGCCGACGCCACCGGCCCCGATCGTAAAGTCCACGATCCGCTTCGTGTCGCCAGCGATAGACGCCAGGTGAACCGCGCTCACAATATCGCCACGATCGGCGGCCCAGTCAGACGCCTTGCGGAGTTGGTCCTCGCGCTTGGCGCGCGGCAGTCGATCGAAACGGTCGCGCAGATGTCGCCTCAGCAGGGGGTTGTAGCGCCACATATTCGGGCTGGACCCGGTGCCGATCAATGGCGACAGCTTCGCCGCCAGATCGCCGCAATATAGCGGGATTTCGCGACTGAGCCGGTCGAGCAAATTCTGATCGAATTCCTCGTGCAGCGACGTGGCCTCGAATATCCCATCCCATGACTCGTCGAAGGTGGAGAGTATTTCATGATCTATGAAGTCGGCGACATGGCTGGCCTTTAGATCGAGTATGTCCCGATGCGGGCCATCGGCCGATACCCAGCGAGCAAGCATCTGGCTGGGCGCTGGCCACCCTTGTGTCAGGTCCTGGATAACGCGCATCTGCACTGGCGACAGGCTCCGTTGCCACAGCGCGGTCGTGCGACGACGATCCCAGGCGAGCGCTTCTCCGCCGATCACTTCCACGACGCCTTGAGCGATCCGCCGTGACAGGTGGAGGTCTTTGATTTGCCGGACACCTATGATGAGTCGCTTCATGGGGGAAGCGTGCAAAGTGGTCGCGATAGCTGCGGCGACGACGGCGGGGTCCAAATGGTCGGGATCGTCGAGAAAAAGGACCTGCGCGCCTTTGGCCACATCGCGTACCGCACAGATCATTGCCTCGCATGTGAGGCCCGCGACCGCCAATAGCTCTCCGGAAATCCAGCCTGTTTCGACGCCCGCGTCCTGGAGCCGGCGCGCTTCATCGGCCATCGCGAATGTCTTGCCGAAACCGGCCGGCGCGTGCAGCACCGCAATGTTGGTTGCGGTGCGCAAACGGGTATCCAGTGCGGCCGACATGGGCGATTTTTCGCCGCTGGCCGATATCGGCGGCTCCCACCACCCTATCATGCCGATGTCGATATTGGATGTGCTCACGAGCGCGTATTTTACCTTCGCTTGAGGCTTTCGCAAATCTGGGTCGCATTGGCGACGCAGGGCTGAGTTTCCTGCAGCAATTCCTATTCAGGCATTGCTGTAGCATATGGCGTCGGAGCAAGCACATAATGCGATGCCGGACCCATGACGATCTGGAAAAG
Source organism: uncultured Sphingobium sp. (assembly GCA_964250175.1). GTDB lineage: Bacteria > Pseudomonadota > Alphaproteobacteria > Sphingomonadales > Sphingomonadaceae > Sphingobium. The sequence continues at coordinate 92,263 of CAXUEQ010000001.1, forward strand.
CGGGTGCGGGGCGCTGCCGCCCATGTCGCCATCCGGCACCATCCCGACGGTATCGCTCCGCGCGCGCGGGGTAACGACACCCCTTCCCCCGCGCGCCGCTTTGCCCCATTGGGAAGCCGATGCCCGATTCCCACGCCCCGGCAGCGCCCGCTCCGCTTTCGATCCCGATCTTTCGGGCGGTATGGATCGCCAGCATGGCCTCGAATTTCGGCGGATTGATCCAGTCGGTCGGCGCGTCCTGGATGATGACGTCGCTTTCGCCGTCACCCACCATGGTCGCGTTGGTGCAAAGCTCGACCACCTTGCCGATCATGCTGCTGTCGCTGTGGGCGGGCGCGATTTCCGACAATATGGATCGCCGCCGGATCATGCTGGCGGCGCAGTTTTTCATGCTCTTCATATCTCTGGGTCTCGCTATCTTCGCCTGGGCTGGCTGGCTTGGTCCATGGACATTGCTGAGCTTCACCTTCCTGATCGGATGCGGCACGGCGCTGAACGGGCCGGCCTGGCAAAGTTCGGTCGGCGACATGGTGCCGCGCACCGCGCTGCCCGGCGCGGTCGCGCTCAATTCGATGGGTTTCAATATCGCGCGCAGCACCGGGCCGGCGCTGGGCGGCATCATCGTCGCCACGGCGGGCGCCGCCGCGGCATTCCTTGCCAATGCGGTCAGCTATCTGGGGCTGATCGCTGTATTGGGCCGGTGGCGGCCAGAGGCTCCCCCGCGTCCGTTACCGCCTGAAAAAATACTGACGGCGATGGGGGCGGGCATACGCTATGTCGCCATGTCGCCCCATATCCGCACCGTGCTGGTGCGGGCGATATTCTTTGGTCTCGCCGCCAGCGCCGTGCCCGCGCTGATGCCGCTGGTCGCGCGCGATCATATCGCGGGCGGGCCGCTGACCTATGGTCTGCTGCTCGGCGCTTTCGGGATCGGCGCGGTCGCCGGAGGGCTGGCCAGCCGCCGTCTGCGCGCACGGCTCACGACCGAATGGATTGTTCGGCTGGCGACACTGGTTCTGGCGCTGGGTACGGCCATCACCGGCATCAGCGGCAGCCTGCCGCTTACCATGGCGGCGCTGTTCGTCGCCGGAACGGGATGGATCGTCGCGCTTTCCACCTTCAACATCACCGTTCAATTGGCGGCACCGCGCTGGGTGGTCGGCCGCGCGCTCGCCCTTTACCAGATGTTCGCGTTCGGCGGCATGGCGGCTGGCGCATGGCTGTTCGGCGAAGTCGCCGGCGTGCATGGCGTCGGCGCGGCCTTGTTCGCAGCGGCGGCGGCGCAAGTGGCGGGCGGCCTGATCGGCTTGCTCGATCCGCTGCCACAGGTGGAAGACCTCAATCTCGATCTCTTGTCCCGCTGGACCGAGCCGGCGACCGCCGTGCCGGTCGAATCGCGCAGCGGACCGATCGTCATCACCATCGAATATCGTATCGCGCAGGCGGATATATTGGCTTTTCTGGGCGAGATGACCGAACGCCGCCGCATCCGTATGCGTGACGGTGCGCGCCACTGGACGTTGATGCGCGACCTGGGCGCCGCCGACCTGTGGGTGGAACGCTATCATGTGCCGACCTGGCTGGACTATGTCAGGCATAACCAGCGCCGCACCCACGAGGATGCGGCCAATGCGCAGCGTATCCGCGAACTGCATCGGGGGCCGGACAATCCACAGGTCCACCGCATGATCGAGCGTCAGACCGGATCGCTGCCGATCGACCGGGGCATCACCCCGCGCGAACTGAGCGATCCGATGACCGACCCCACAAGGTCCAGTTAACGGTTTCTTGGCACGCAAAACCGCTTTAGAGTGAGATCATGCAGCGCTTCGACGTTATCATTCTGGGCGGTGGCCTGGTCGGCCTTACCCTTGGCATTTCACTGAGCACCCACGGCGTTAGCTGTGCGGTGGTCGACCCCGCCGAACCGGACGCGACGCTCGACGCCGCGTTCGACGGACGAGTCGCCTCGATCGCGTCGGCAAGCTGGAAACTGCTGTCCGCCATCGGCGTCGGCAAGCATATGGCGGGGCAGGGCTGCCCGATCGACCGCATCTGGGTAAGCGACGGCCTGTCGCCCGGCGCGCTCGACTTCGTGCCGCCAGAGGGTGACGGCCCGATGGGCATCATGTTCGAAAATCGCGTGACCCGTACCGCGCTGCGTACTGCGGCGGGGGAGGCGGCGAATCTCTCGCTGTTCCAGCCCGATCGCACGACCAACGTGGAACGCAGCGGCGATGGCGTCACCGTTACCCTGGCCAGCGGGCGAAAGATCGGCGGGGCGCTGTTGGTGGGCGCGGAGGGACGCAACAGTCCGACTCGCGACGCGGCGGGCATCCGGATCGCGCGCTGGTCCTACAATCATGTCGCGATCGTCACCGCGATCACGCACGATATTCCGCACGCCAATACCGCCTACGAAATTTTCTATCCGGGCGGCCCGTTCGCACTGCTCCCCATGCAGCCCGGCACGCGTTCCGCCGTCGTATGGACGGTCCCCAAAGATCGCGCGCCCGCCCTGCTGGCCTTGTCGGACCGGGGCTGGGAAGCCGAAGCACAGCACGCGATAGGTGGGTTCATAGGCGGGATAAAGCTCGCCGCGCCCCGTTCCACCTATCCGCTCGGCTTTCACCACGCCGCCCGCATCACCGACACGCGGCTCGCGCTGGTTGGCGATGCGGCGCATGGCATTCATCCGATCGCCGGGCAGGGTCTGAATCTGGGCCTGCGCGATGTCGCGGCGCTGACCGAAGTGATTGTCGAAGGGATGCGACTGGGGCTGGATCCGGGCGATGCGCAACTGCTCGGGCGCTATCAGCGCTGGCGCAGCATCGACGCGTTGAGTGTATCGGTAGCGATGGACGGATTGGTCCGCCTGTTCGACATTCCCGGCAAGCTGCCGTCGGCGGCGCGCCGGTTTGGATTGGGCGCTGTACAGAAGTTGGGACCGCTTAAAAATCGCTTCATGACCGAAGCTCGCGGTGAATCAGGCGCACTGCCCCGGTTACTCGTCGGCGAGACCGTGTAGCAATCGCGCCTCGCGCGCCAGCATTACCGGCACGCCATCGCGTATCGGAAAAGCCAGACCCGCCGCATCGGAAATCAGTTCCTCGCTTTCCAGACGCAGCGGTGTGCGCGTCAGCGGACAAACCAGCTTTGCCAGCAGCACGGGGTCAATCATGATCGCATTCATTGCATCGTCGCCCGATCGTCGCTGTCGGTGCGGCCGAAAAACTGCATGAGCTGAATCGTTCGTTCCGCCCGTTCGCTGAGCGACGATGCTTCCAGCAGCACCTGTTTCGCTGCGCTGTCAAACGGCGCGATCTGGGCGATACCGTTGACCAGCGAAGCGTCGTCGAGCCGCGACACGGCACTCCAGTCGACCAGATAGCCCTGCCGCTCGGCGAAGCGCCTTGCTTCTTGTTCGAGCGCCGCGCGTTCAGCAATCGCCAGCGCTGCGTCACCATCAGGATCGCCATCCTCGACATCGGCCTCGATTTGGCGAAAAGCCGTGGTTACTTCCAACTCACGCAGCACGCGGAAGCGCGCTACGCCGGTCAGCACGATATTGAAGCGCCCGTCCTCCAGCGCCTCAAACTCACTAATATGACCTAGACATCCTATATCGTAGAGCAAGGCACCCTCGTTCGTCGGCTGACCCGCCAACTCCCTGGGTTGAATCATGCCGATACGCCTGTCCCGCGCTAGAGCATCGCGTACCAACGCACGATAGCGCGGTTCAAAGATATGCAGCGGCAACCGCATGCCGGGGAAGAGCAGGGCCTGCGGGAGCGGAAAGATCGAGACGCGCTGTCTTCCCATTGTCAGCCGAACAGGATGGCGGAGAGCCGCCGACGTTGCGCCGAGACCCAAGGATCCTCAAGCCCGACGACTTCGAACAGCTTGAGCAACTGCTGCCGCGCGGCACCATCGTTCCATGCGCGATCGCGCTGGACGATGTCGAGCAACTGGTCGGCAGCGCCGTCGCGATCGCCATTGCCCATTAACCCGCCCGAAAGTGCGAAACGCGCTTCCAGATCGTCAGGATCGGTCGCGACGCGCGCTTCCAGGTCAGACAGGTCGGCGACCGGCTTGGCGTCACGCGCGAGCGATAGCGCCGCGCGCGCGCGTTCGATGGGCTGCGCCTTTGCGACCTCCGCAGGCAGGGAATCGAGCAACGCTTCTGCATCGTCCAGCCGTCCCAGCGCGACCAGCGCGCGAGCGACGCCCGATGCAACATCGACACTGTCCGGGTCCATCGAAGCGGTCTGCTCGAAAACCGACAATGCACCCGCAGCGTCGCCTGTCGCCAGCAATTCCTCGCCCGTCGCGATCAACGGCGCGATTTCCTGCGCCAGCGTCTTGTCATCCGACTCGATTGGCAACTGTGCAAGAAGCTGGTCGAGCATCTGCTTGAGCTGCCCTTCGGTCCGCGCCTGCGTCAGGTCGGCGACAGGCTGGCCCTGAAACACGGCATAGACGGTCGGAATCGACTGGACTCGGAATTGTGACGCTATGAAAGCATTCTCATCGACATTGATCTTAACGAGCAGCACGCCCTTCGACGCATAATCGGCACACACTTTTTCTATTACAGGGGCCAGTTGCTTGCAGGGTCCACACCATTCGGCCCAGAAATCGACCACTACCAGCGCATTGCGCGAAGGGTCCACCACGTCGCGGCGGAACGCCTCCAATGACTGTTTGTCGATCTCGCTCATGCCCAGCGTCGCCAAGGCTCTTCTCCTGTCCAAATGTCGCGTCTGTGTTGCGAATCATTATGTGGGATGCGCGCCCTGCCGCGCAAGCCAAAGCCGACAATCTCCTTTTGAGAGATATTCCCGCATGAAAGGGGTTGCCCAGCCATATAAGCGCTGCTAGGTGCCACGCCTCACCCGCCGGAACATTTGTTTTCGGCCGCCAGAGCGGGCGTAGCTCAGGGGTAGAGCACAACCTTGCCAAGGTTGGGGTCGAGGGTTCGAATCCCTTCGCCCGCTCCAAGCTTCTTCGAAGGTTGCGACCTTTCGGGTGAATGATGTGAATTCATCCCATCAAGTGGATCAAGCCATAAAATAGCATCAGCCAGAATATGACGATCCATGTCAAAATGATGATCACCAGCATATAGTTTCTGAATAATTTCCAGACTTTGGGCCTGCGCATAGATGGCGCAACGCCGTGGCGGGATTGTGCTATGGTCTCGCCCAATTTCGCGCGTTCTTGGATCTCCATTGCCGCGCCCCGATAGATCGTCCGTTAGACTTGGATATCCGCCTTATGAATTATCGAGTGCTAATAGAAACCTAGTTCAGGCACCACGGAATTAATGTGCAAATATGCTGCGTAAATTGCAGTGTAAAATAAGATGAATTTTCTGGTGAATGATACTAAATATCCAAAGGGGGCGATGAAATATATTTATCCATTTTGGATGGATTAATTGCTTGTTGCCTATGTTGATCGGGAGACGACATGGATGTTTTCGAATCGGGTTTTCAGCAAAGTCTTTGTGAAAATGGCCTTATTATAGATAGGCATTTTAGCGGCCTTACTGGTTTCGATGCTTTACGCCCGGAAGCAAAAATCCTTTTTCATCTTGGTGCCAAAGGCGATTTAAGTATCAAGGAAGCAATGTTTGTCTCAGGCTTGTCTTACCGTGGTCTATATATAGTGCTTGAGCGCTTGGTTCAGCGAAAACTGATCGCCATTGTGCAGGACAAGAATGACAAACGGGTGCGCCGTATTTCAAAAGGCCCAGCGTCCTGGAATGTGCCTCAACAGTCTTGAGCGATGGATTGTGTCGTGCGCTCTACAGCGAATGCTATGAAGAAAATTCATTTTTCGCTGTCTTAATTGGTAGTAGTAATCCTCCCGCATGAGGATGGGTTTGACCAGGACGGATCGGTAGCCTTGCCAGCCACAGCATGCTAGGCTGTGTTGACAAAAGAGCTTCCCAAAGGCCCCGAGTTTTGATCTGGGACTTACCGACGACTGGCGGCACATGATCGACACTACCACCGTTCGCGGCCATGTTTCGGCGGCGGGCGGAAAAGGGGGCTCTTGCGCAGGCTTTTGGTCGATCACGCGGCGGCTTTACGAGCAAAGTCCACGCCCGCTGCGACAATCAGGGACTGCCTGTTGGCTTCATCCTGACCGGCGGCGAGGCATCGGATTATACCGCGGCCGACAATCTGATGGCCCTGCCGTTGCCCAAACCCAAAGCGTTGCTGGCCGACAAGGGGTACGACGGCGACAGGTTCCGGGAAAGCCTCCTGATGCGTGGCATTCTGCCCATCATCCCGCCACGCTCGAACCGCAAAGCGCCGATCCGTCCAGATTATCGGCGATACAAGGACCGCAACCGGGTCGAGCGTATGTTCGGCAAACTCAAGCAGCAAAGCCGCATCGCCACGCGATACGACAAAACCGTTCTCTCGTTCGAGAGCTTTCTAAACCTCGCCGCAGCCCGCCTATGGCTGAAATCCTTTGTCAACGCGGCCTAGTCGCGCTTATTGCGCCTCACTAATTTTGTTGGTTGTCTCTATTGTCCGTTCATGCCTGATGAGTGTCAGCCCTTCACCTTCCGCGATAGGCCAAGATATTGATTGGATAGGTGACAATTTATCTGGTTTAGTTTGATTCAATACCCCGCAAGCGCCGGTGGGAGTGTAATAGGCCCCCACCGGTTGCCTTACATCAGGCGGAGAATGCGGCGTTGATTTGGAGATCGACCTGATCGGCCACTCCCGGCGTGAAAAAGCCGAGACCGAAGTCGCTGCGCTTGATGCTGGCCTTGGCGGCAAAGCCGATGTTAAGCTTCTTGGTGATCGGGTTGGCGCCCGCTCCGAAGAATTTGGCGTCCAGTGTAACGGGCTTGGTTACGCCATGCAGCGTCAGATTCCCGGTAATCTTTGCGGCGTTGCCGCTAACCTGGACCGATGTCGAGGTGAACGTCGCAGTCGGGAATTTTGCCGCGTCAAAGATATCCGCGCTTAACAGATGCTTGGTGAACGCAGTTGTCGTCGTGGAGATATCCGCGATGGTAAAGGTCACGTTGACCTTTGCTGCGGACGGCTTGGCCGGATCGATATTCAGCGTGCCACCACTTGCGCCGAACGCGCCCGAGAGCGGAGAAATGCCCAAATGGTTGACCGTCCATAAAGCCTGCGTATGGCCGGTATCGACAGTATAGGTACCAGCGACGACGCGCGACAGAGCAGCGGTTCCGGGCTGCTGCGCAACCGCAGGGATAGCCCCTATGAACGCCGCGGCGATGATCATGGTAGCGGTCGATTTAAACAAGACAAGTCTCCTTCAATTGCAAGATCGGTCTTTCTCCGACGCGGTATAAGCCCGAATTCTACAACGCGATACGCTGCCGCAAACAGTTATTTTGCTTGCGGGACGGTCAAGGCAATCTCCACCGCGCGGCGATCCGCGTCATGAACGCCATCGGGAGGGAGAATGTCCTCAAGCCATGTGACCTCCAGGCGCGCCGGATCGACGCCCAGCCCGGTCAGCGCGGCGGCAACCGCTTGTGCGCGGACCTTGGCCAAAGTCTTGCGCTCAGTCAGAATATGGCCGTCGTCCAGTCTGGATTGCCCGACGTGCCCGGTGATTTTGATATGGTTCGCCTTGCTGGCGATCGCATAGTTGGCAGCCGTTTCGATGAGACCCTGCAACCTGATATTCAGGAAAGAATTGTCATAGTCGAAAAGGCCGACAAATTTTTGATCGGTAAATGGTCCTTGGGGCACCGGCATAGGCTCGTCGATCAGCATTTGGTCGGCTGGCGGCAGATCGTAAAATACCCGTTCCGTTGGTCGATCACCATTGTCCGGCAATACCGTATTGCACGAATAGTCGATTTCAGGGAAAACCGAAATCTGAATCGGCTTGATGACTACGCCCCCACAACTTGGCGGCTCGTCCGAGACAGTGCCTTCGATCAACACTTTATGCAGCAACTGCGGGGACGTGCCAGCCCCGACGCGGCCGATATAATAGGTTACATCCCCCCGCTCGGCGAGCCAGCAGCGCGACTCGGCGTCCCTGAAGATCGGGCAGGTGATGAAACTTACATGCGCGCTCTCCGCCGCCTGTGCCGCACTGGAAAGGAACAGGGACGCCATAATGGCGAGCGCTGTCGGGGCCATTGTCTTCATGTCAGAGAACCCCCAAAAAGTTCACGAGATCCTGCTTTTCCTGTTCGGTATAGCCAATCTTGAATCGGCCGTCATAAAAGTCGACCACGTCCCTCAGCGTCTTGGCTGACCCCCCCGCAAAATAGGGCGCACGTGCCGATAAACCGCGCAATTGTTCCAGCGTGATGGAACCTACATCGGCGCACCGCCCGGTAATGAGCGCACGTCCCGGATCGCTCGTGTAGATGGTCCGCCCGAGAAAGGGGTGAGGCGGCGCATCGGCACGACAGGTGATCTTGAACAAGGGCAGGTCGGGCGCCGGCGTCGCCGTCGGATAGTTGGCCGTGCCAAGGCCCAGATGCCCCGGAGCGGTATCCAGGCCTGTCCCCTGCATATCGTGACAGCCAACGCAGGATTGTTTGGCGGG
>CAXUEQ010000002.1:0-2717 GCA_964250175.1 uncultured Sphingobium sp.
GATCGACGCGATGGAGTTCCTGCTCGACAAGATGAAGGACAGCAAGACCAACGAGGATTTCTTCGACTCGATGAATCAGTAGTCCAGGTCGCCTTATGATGCTTGATCTTCTCACTGCGGCCGCCGCCAGCGTTCAGGGACTTGGCTCGCCTACCGATATCTGGGCGCATATCGTCGCCGATTTCTCGAACATCACCCAGCCGAGCCAGTTGGCGGCCTTTGGCCAGGTATTGATGATCGATGTGATGCTGGCGGGCGACAATGCCATTGTCGTCGGCGCACTGGCCGCAGGATTGCCGGTGGACCAGCGCAAACGAGTCATCATGATCGGCATCGTCGCCGCTCTGGTGTTGCGCATCGGCTTCGCACTGGTGGTCACCCAGTTGATGCAGATCGTCGGCTTGATCCTGGCCGGCGGCTTGCTGCTGTTATGGGTCGCCTGGAAGATGTGGCGCGAGCTGCATCCGGCGCGGGGAGACGCCACGCCCGGCGACAGCAGCGACGACGATGTTTCAGGGCTGAGGCCCGCCAAGAGCTTTGCTGCGGCGGCTTGGGCGGTTGCGGTGGCGGATGTCAGCATGAGCCTGGACAATGTGCTGGCGGTGGCTGGCGCGGCGCGCGATCATCCCGGCATATTGATCATCGGCCTGATATTGTCGGTCGCGCTGATGGGCATCGCCGCCAACATCATCGCCAGATATATCGAGCGCTTCCGCTGGATCGCCTATGTCGGCCTTGCCGTGATCGTCTATGTCGCGGTCAAGATGGTCTATGAGGGCGTCGTCGATCATCAAGTCGGTCTGCTGACGCTGTTCGGCTGAGCCTGCCGCCGGCGCAGGATCTGGCATCGGCCAGCACCGCACCGGCCATAGGTTATTTTCGCAGCGCTTCTGCAAAAAAGGCCTCGGTCCGGCTATCGGCCAACCGTGCGCCCGCCTCATCGCGGCGACTGCCTGTCTCCGCCGCAAAACCATGATCCAGGCCCGGATAATCGTGCAACAGGACATGGATATTGTCCTTCAGACCGGCATGCACCGCTTTTTGCGCGTCGGCGGAGACGAAATGATCGTCCTGCGCGATATGGAGAAGCACAGGCTTGCCGATCGCATGCTGTTCGCCAAGCAGACCGTCTATGCCGACGCCATAATAGCCGACAAAAGCGTCGCCATCGGTGCGGCAGGCAGTCAGATAGGCCAGCCGTCCGCCCAGGCAATAGCCGACCAGCCCGACCTTGCCGCTTTCTCCCGCTGCGCTCCGCGCCGCCCTGATCGTCGCTTCGATGTCACGAATAGCCTGATCCTGATCGAATCGACCGACATAATCAAAGGCTTGCTGCAATTGCTCGGGAATGTCCGGGTCCAGTTGAACGCTATGCGCAATGCGCCAGAACAGGTCCGGGGCATAGGCCAGATAGCCTTTTTCCGCCCAATGATCGCATTTGCGGCGTATACCTTCATTAACGCCGAAAATCTCTTGGATGACGATGATCGCTGCGATCGGCGTCCCGGAGGGCGTCGCGACATAAGCGTCGAATGCGGCGTCGCCATCCAGCGTGGTGATTTTCTGCGTGCGTCCCATGGCGATTCCTTCCGCGCAATATTCTGCACCAGAGTGGCGCGCTGCGTTGCGCGCTTCAAGGGGACGGACCATGATTATGTGCGAATGCTGGCAATATTCTCCGCCTTGCAGCATAAAGCGCCTTTAGCGTCCACACGCGGACAGTCCGGGAGGTCGATGCCATGAATGTCACCGTCAATGTCGAATGCACCCCGGCCGAAGCGCGCGCGTTCATGGGCCTACCAGACGTTACGCCGTTGCATGACAAATATATCGAGACGATGATGGAGACTATGGGTGGCACCATGCCGGTCGAACAGATGGAAAATCTGTTCCGCAGCTTCTCGCCCATGGGTGATGCCGGGATGCGGTTGTTCAAGCAAATGATGGACTTGGGTATCGCAGGGGCGGGTGCGACAGGCGGCGTAGGCAAAAAAGACGAATAACATATTGTTCTAATTCAATTTTATGACAGATACTATTTTTGCTTTGTCAAGCGGCGCTCCGCCGGCTGCGATTGGGATCATTCGTATCAGCGGTCCCCGTGCAAGCGCGACGCTTGTCAGCCTTACGGGGCGCTTGCCCGCGGCGCGCAAGGCCTCGCTTGCGACTGTGCATGATCCCTCGACCGGAACTGCGCTCGACCGCGCCTTGTGCCTATGGTTTCCAGGGCCGGCGACCGCAACCGGCGAGGATCTTGCCGAAATACATTGTCATGGTGGTCGTGCGGTGATAGCGGCGGTCCATCGCGTTCTGGCTGCTATGCCGAATATGCGGGGGGCGGAACCGGGAGAATTCACCCGGCGCGCGTTCGAGAATGGCAGGATCGATCTGAACGAGGCCGAGGGGCTGGCGGACTTGCTATTTGCCGAGACCGAAAGTCAGCGGCGATCCGCATGGATAATGAGTGAAGGCCATTTTTCCCGCAAGATTATCACCTGGCGTGAGCAGTTGCTCGACATATCGGCACTGGTAGAAGCCTGCCTCGATTTTTCAGACGAAGATGATGTACCGGCGGCCGGCGCTGAGGAAAGGATATCTACCCGGATCGAGGATTTTCATCGATTAGTGCAGGGCGAACTTGCGCGACCCTCCGCAGAACGGTTGCGCGACGGCATCCACCTGGTCATCGCCGGCCCGCCCAATGCTGGCAAATCCAC
>CAXUEQ010000002.1:2727-9228 GCA_964250175.1 uncultured Sphingobium sp.
ACTCAATGCGTTGGCGGGGCGTGACGTCTCGATCATATCGGAAATAGCCGGCACCACGCGCGACCGTATCGAAGCCTCGGTTGCTATCGATGGGGTTGCCTATGTCTTGACGGACACGGCAGGACTGCGTGATGAGGCGGGTGAGGACGTCATCGAGTGGCAGGGGGTTGGCCGCGCTCGCGATGCCATGCATACCGCCGATCTGGTCCTTTGGCTCGGTGACCCCCTCCTGGCACCTGTCGATCGCTGCATCAAGATCGGGGCACAGGCCGACCGGCCAGGCTGGACCATGCCAAAGGGCGTCGATCTTGCTCTGTCCGCGCTAACGGGGCAGGGGCTGGACCTGTTGCGCGAGCGCATGCGTGAATATGCGCGCAATTTGCTACCGGGCGAGGGTGAATATGCGCTCCATGCCCGTCAGCGTAATGCGATCGAACGTCTGTCCCTCGCACTGAAAGACGCGCAAGCGGAGCATGACCTGCTTCTGGTTGCCGAGCATCTGCGTATGGCCCGAACAGCGATTGATGCTTTAACAGGCCAGGCTGGGACGGAAGATATGCTCGACACTTTGTTCAGTGGATTTTGCATCGGCAAATGAGCATTGTTCCACGTGGAACAAGATTTTGACGCTAAGGTGGTAAAAGCCTAAGGCCATCCCATGCACATGCACTATGATATCATCGTGGTCGGCGGAGGCCATGCCGGTTGTGAGGCCGCTGCCGCTGCCGCGCGCAAGGGCGCGCATGTGGCGTTGGTAAGCTTCGATCGCACAACCGTGGGCGCCATGTCCTGCAATCCGGCTATCGGCGGACTTGGCAAGGGGCATCTGGTGCGCGAGATCGACGCTTTTGATGGCCTGATCGCGCGCGCTGCGGATGAAGCTGCCATTCATTATCGCATGCTCAACGCAAGCAAAGGCGCGGCGGTTCAGGGACCGCGTGTACAGGCCGATCGAAAGCGCTACAAAGGAGCGATTCAGCGCATGCTCGCCGCACAGCCTGACCTGGATATGGTCGAGGGGGAAGCGGCGGAACTAATCCTGAATAATGGCATGGTAACGGGCATGGCAATGGCCGACGGCCGGCAATTTCACGCATCGGCTGTCATCCTTGCCACCGGCACTTTTCTGGGCGGGCGGTTATTCAGGGGAGAAGAACGAGAAGCGGGCGGCCGCGTCGGCGAACGTGCCGCAACCCGACTGGGGCTTCAATTGCGCGATCTTGGTCTGCCTATCGCACGATTGAAGACAGGCACACCGCCGCGTATCGACGGGCGAACGATTGACTGGGCGACCCTTTCCGAACAGCCATCCGATCCCTATCCCTGGACGATGTCACCTCTGTCTTTGCATCGGCCGTTACCGCAAATATCCTGCGCGATCACGCGCACCAATAGCGATACCCATGCGATAATATGTGCCGCTCTCGACAGATCCCCCTTATTCAGCGGAGCGATCGCGGGGCAAGGACCACGTTACTGCCCGTCGATCGAGGACAAAATTTTCCGCTTCGGTGATCGTGACGGACACCAGATATTTCTGGAGCCCGAGGGGCTGGATGATCCACTGGTTTATCCCAACGGTATCAGCACGTCGCTGCCCGCCGATGTTCAAGCTGCCATGATCCGCACCATCAAAGGTCTTGAGCAAGCTGAAATCGCTATTCCCGGTTATGCGGTGGAATATGATTATATCGATCCCCGTGCGTTGGATGCGACGCTGGCGGTTCGCGCATTACCCGGCCTTTTTTGCGCCGGTCAGATCAATGGCACGACCGGCTATGAAGAAGCGGCGGCACAGGGACTGATCGCCGGAGCCAATGCGGCGGCCAGCGCCTTGGGTCAGGAAGCCATGGTCCTGTCTCGCGCATCTTCCTATATCGGGGTGATGGTAGATGACCTGATCTTGCAGGGCGTTACCGAACCTTACCGTATGCTTACGGCCCGCGCCGAATATCGGTTAAGCCTTCGTGCAGACAATGCATCGACCCGCCTGACTTCCACAGGTATAGCTCATGGCCTGGTCGGCACGAAAAGACAAAAATGGTTTGATGCGCGTTGTGCCTTACGTTCTGAATTGGAAATAGCAATGGCGCGTCCCCTGACGCCAGCCGCACTTCAGATCGCTGGAGCGACTGTCAGACAGGATGGCGTCGCGCGCAGCATAAGAGAATGGGCACGCTTTCCCGAAGTGCCCCAAATGCTACTGGAACGCTTATGCCCGGAGCTTTCTACCTGTGAGGACGCATTGCGTTCCGAGCTGATCGAAGACGCGCGCTATGCCCCTTATTTGGCACGTCAGCAGGATGAAGTGGTCGCACTTACTGCGAATGACGCGGTGGCAATCCCATCAGATTTCGATTTTGCACAAATTGGCGGCCTGTCCACGGAAATGCGGGAGAAACTTGCTGTCAGCGCACCGCAAACGCTGGGGGCGGTCGGGCGAATACGCGGTATCACTCCGGCAGCGCTGGTTGCGATTTTGGTGCATATCCGGCGCAAGGCGGCATGACCGAGGATGAGGCAAAAGCCTGGATAGCCGATAATTTCGATGTTTCACGTGAAACATGGGAAAGATTGAATGGTTATATCGCATTGCTCCTGGAAGAATCGGAACGACAAAATCTAATTTCTGCATCCACTCGGCCCTCCATCTGGACGCGTCATATTCTTGACAGCGCGCAGCTTTTACCGCTCGCGCCGGATCCGGACGGGGGCGAATGGATTGATCTTGGCGCGGGTGCCGGTCTTCCGGCGATGGTCGTCGCTATCCTTTCGAATTGGCAAGTCGTCATGATCGATTCGCGTCGCAAGCGTGTCGAATTTCTGTCCACTATTATCCATATACTTGGTATCGATAACGCTTCGGCCCTTCTCGGTCGGGTCGAGCTGGTAAAACGCGATCGCCCTGCTTCAGTGCTAAGTGCCCGTGCTTATGCGCCATTGCCGCAAATTTTTGCGTCAGCCCATCAACTTGCCGGCCGCGACAGCTTTTGGCTGTTACCCAAGGGCAAAAGCTGGCACTCTGATCTGGAGGCGGCGCGGACAGGATGGCATGGGCGGTTCCACGTGGAACCAAGCGTGACCGATCCAGACAGTGCCATCGTCATTGCTCGATCGGTGCGGCAGAAGGGTGGCAAATGATCCGAATTGCGATAGCCAATCAGAAGGGCGGGGTTGGTAAAACGACGACAGCGATAAATGTTGCCACCGCGTTGGCCGCGACCGGACATCGCACCCTGCTGATCGATCTCGACCCGCAGGGCAATGCCTCGACTGGCCTGGGCATTGGTCAGGCGCAACGGGGGCTGTCGAGCTATGATCTGTTGATCGGCGATTGCGCGCTGGACGAGGCAGTGATCGCAACGCGTGTGCCGAAACTCGACATCGTGCCGGCGACGCAGGATTTGTCCGGCGCCGAGATCGAGCTGATCGATTATGAGGAACGCACGCACCGGCTCGATCGCAGTCTTTCCGCCGGTCCCCGCGCACGTTGGGACATATGCCTGATCGATTGCCCACCTTCGCTCGGATTGTTGACGATCAACGCCATGGTCGCGGCGCAATCCTTGCTCGTGCCGATGCAGTGCGAATTTTTTGCGCTGGAGGGGCTGTCCCAACTGCTCCAGACCGTCGATCGGATACGGGGCCGGTTCAATCCCGGCCTAACCATCATGGGTGTCGCGCTTACCATGTATGACAAACGCAACCGTTTGACCGAGCAGGTTGCTGACGATGTGCGCGCATGTCTGGGCGAGATCGTCTTCAAAACGGTGATTCCGCGCAATGTTAGATTGTCCGAAGCGCCCAGCCATGGAGTGCCGGCGCTCATCTATGATTATCGTTGCGCGGGATCGGAAGCCTATATGCAATTGGCGCGCGAACTGATCGGTCGTTTGCCCAAAAGAGATATTGCCGCGTGAGTGATGATAATAGCCCGCCGCTAAAGCCTGCCAAGCGCCCGCATGGTTTGGGCCGTGGCCTGTCCGCCCTATTGGGGGAGGCAAGCAAGGAAGAACCGATCGCCGCACCGGTAAGCCCCGGCCGGTCGGTGCAGAGCATCGATGTCGCAGCCATCCAGCCGCACCCGGAACAGCCGCGCCGACATTTCGATCCCAATGCGCTTCAGGAATTGGCCGACAGCATCGCCAAGCGTGGCGTTATTCAACCAATCATTGTTCGCGTATTTGGGGCAGGGTATCAGATTGTCGCAGGCGAGCGTCGCTGGCGCGCGGCACAAAAGGCGCAACTGCATCGTATCCCCGCAATCGTGCGGGATTTTGATGAGGCGGAAACGCTCGAAATCGCGTTGATCGAAAATATTCAGCGCGAAGACCTCAATCCCATCGAAGAAGCGGAGGCTTATCGCAAGCTGATCGCCGAATTCGGCCATACCCAGGATGCGCTTGGCCGGATCGTCGGCAAATCGCGTAGTCATGTCGCCAATCTTATGCGTCTGCTCGACCTGCCGCCTGCGGTGCAGGCTGCCGTAATGGAGCAGCGAATCAGTATGGGCCATGCGCGCGCTTTGATAGGGGCGGAGGATTGCGAAAATCTGGCGCGAACCGTCGAGCAAAAAGGGCTGTCGGTGCGCGACACCGAACGTCTTGTGCGCAAGGTCAAGACCGGTGTGGACAAGGATGCGGCCGCGCTATCCACCGCCCGCCCGCCGCGCGAAAAGGACCCCGATATTGCCGCGCTTGAACATCATCTTGCGGACATATTGGGGCTGCGGGTGGAGATTGCTCATCGCGATCCTGATGGCGGAATATTGGCGCTGCGCTATTCGACGCTGGACCAGCTTGATATGCTGTGCCAACGCCTGACCGGCGAGCGTATTTAATACATAACTATTTGAAATATGGGATATTTCTGGGACTGGTGCGGTCGAGAAGACTCGAACTTCCACGGCCTTTCGGCCACAACGACCTCAACGTTGCGCGTCTACCAATTCCGCCACGACCGCACTGTCCCGAACAAAGCCGGACGGGCCGGCATCTGGTAGGGGGTGGCCATTAGCAAAGGCGCTGGGGCCATGCAAGCGAGGATACACCTATAGCCGCGTATAGCCGCGTCCGTCGCTATTATCCGTAACGGCGACGGTTCGCGTCTCAGCGGCCTTTGTCGACGAACGACAGCGACAGATTTTCCGCATTTTTCGGGATGTCGAGCCGGCTTTCGTTGATCGCGGCTTCTTCGCCCGGTTTCAGGCGGCTCTTGTCGGCCTTCGTCGTCCAACTGAACACCAGGCGATTTTGCTGGTCGCGCAATTCGACCACGACCGGTGGCACGGCTTGCGTCGCTTCCCCGCTGTTCACGATCCGCGCCGAAAAAGCGAAATATTCCTCGCCAGTCGGCAGCTTGCGGCGCTCGGCGGGCTTGGACAAATAAAAGAGCAGGTCGGGTTCGCCCTGATCGGCTACCAGCCCCAGATTCACTGCCCAGTTGGGAATGCCGAATACATAAAGCGCGCCGCCCGCTGCGCAGATGGCGATGAAGAAAGCGACCGCCGCCGCCGTCCAGAGCTTTGCGGGGTTGCGGCGCGGGCGAAAGGGCGGCTCATGCGCGAAACTGCTGGGTGCGTCATCCTCCGTCTCCACATAAGCGGGTGTCTCGACGGCAAGGGGTGCGGCAAGGGGCGGCGGCAGCGGAGCGGGTGCTTCCGCGATTTCCGCCACGTTATCGGTGACCGGAGCGGCCAGCGGCGCGGCAGCCGGCTCGGGTCCGCGCGGCGGCGCCGGAATGGGTGCCGGGATCGGCGCGGGAGCGATAGCTTGGGCAGCCGCCGCCGGATCAGGTGCGGGCGTCTCGATCCGCGGGCCTTCCTGGAACCAGCTATGTTTGCATGACGCGCACCGCACTTGCCGGCCGGTCGCGCCGATGGCGGTGTCGGGGACGATGTAACGCGTCGCGCAGTTCGGGCAGACGAGGATCATTCCGCTTCATAGGCATGGCAAGGAGTCGAGAGCAAGTAGGGAAGAGTCCCCGCATCGCAACCGGGGCGTAACGGCCGTGGAGGCATGAATCGGGCGAGTCGCCTCCGCCCGCGCCCGCGCGACCCTTTACGCCGCCCCCCGCGCCGTGCGATGGCGAAAACAAGAGCGGAAACAGGGGTGAGATGGCGAGCATCGTCCAGTTCGAGAATGTCGGCCTGCGCTATGGGCTGGGGGCGGAAACATTGTCCGACGTCAGCTTCTCGCTGCACGGCGGCGGCTTCTATTTCCTGACCGGTGCGTCGGGGGCCGGCAAGACGTCCCTGCTCAAGCTCCTCTATCTCAATCAGCGCCCCAGCCGTGGCGTCATCCGCCTGTTCGGCGAGGATGTCGTGACGCTTCCGCGCAAGCGCCTGCCCGGCTTCCGCCGCCGCATCGGCGTCGTTTTTCAGGACTTTCGGCTGGTCCCGCATCTGTCGGCCTATGACAATATCGCGCTCCCCCTGCGCGTGGCGGGGCTGGAGGAAAGCGAAGTCGATGCGCCGGTGACGGAAATGCTTGCCTGGGTGGG
>CAXUEQ010000002.1:9238-11466 GCA_964250175.1 uncultured Sphingobium sp.
CCCATGCGCGTCCCGCGTCGCTATCGGGCGGGGAGCAGCAGCGCGTCGCCATCGCCCGCTCGGTAATCGGCCGGCCCGAAGTGCTGGTGGCTGACGAGCCGACGGGCAACGTCGATCCCGACATGGCGCAGCGGCTGCTGACATTGTTCGACGCGCTGAACAAGCTGGGCACCACCATCGTCGTCGCGACCCACGATCTTCCGCTGATCGCCAAGGTGCCGCATGCGCAGATGATGCGGCTGGACAGGGGGCGGCTGTCCGATCCAACCGGATCGCTCCGCTATCCGCCCAATCGTCGCCTGGATGGAAACTGATGGCGGGGAGGATACAGAAAAGCGGCGTGGAAGACAGCGCGGTCGCCGCGCGCAACCGGCTGTTGCCCGAAGGGCGCGTGGCCGGGCCGATGCCCTGGGTCATCGCGATCATGATGTTCCTGACCGTTCTGGCCGCCGCCGCCGGTCTTGGCCTTGGCCGCGCAGCGTCGGCGCTGGGCGCGGACCTTGCCGGGCGCGTCACCGTCCAGGTGATCGAGGCCGATCCGCATATGCGCCAAGCCGGAGTCCAGCGCATCGTCGCGACCCTGCGCAGAATTCCCGGCGTGCGCGCGGTAGCGCCGGTGGACCCGGAAATGCTGGCCGCGCAACTGCGCCCCTGGCTGGGCGAGGACATGATAACGGGCGACCTGCCCATCCCCGCGCTGGTCGACGTCACGCTTGACCACGCCGCGCCTGCGGCCACGCTGGCGGCCCTGCGCCGCGCGCTCGCCACCGTCGCGCCACGCGCCCGGATGGAGCCGCACGCCGCCTTCCTCGCCCCGCTGACGGCCCTGCTCGGCACGATGGCCTGGCTTGCCGCGCTGCTCGTGCTGCTGATGGCGGCCGCGACTGGTGCGGTGGTCGTTCTCGCGGCGCGCGGCGCGCATGACAGCCATCGCGTGACGATCGACATCGTGCATCTGATGGGCGCCACCGATGTGCAGATCGCGCGCCTGTTTCAGCGGCGCATCGCGCTCGACGCGCTGTTCGGCGGCGCGCTCGGTTTCACCTGCGCGGCGATCGTCATCCTGATTCTCGGCCAGCGGCTCGGCGCGACGGGATCGGACCTGCTTCAATCAGTGTCAATCCCGCTTTATGGGTGGGCGCTGCTGCTGCTGCTGCCCGCCGCCGGGGTCGGCCTCGCCACGCTGACCGCGCGCTTCACCGTGCTGCGCGCCCTGGGACGTCAGCTATGAACAGGCGCGGTCATGAATGGCGTCCGCTATGATCGTCCGCCTCGCATCGCTGCTGCTGCTCGGCTGGATCCTCGGCTTCGCCTGGTTCGGCGGGGTCCTGCCGCAGCCGCTCGATGGCCGTCCCACCGATGCGATCGTCGTGTTGACCGGCGGCGCGGGGCGGATCGACCGTGGTCTTGCCCTGCTGCATGACAAGGCGGCCAAGCGCATGCTGATTTCCGGCGTCGATCGCTCGGTGCGCCCTGTCGAGCTGGCGGCGCAATATCAGGCATCGGTCGCGCTGTTCGATTGCTGCATCACGCTGGGCCGCGAAGCGATCGACACCCGATCGAACGCGCTGGAGACCGCGCGCTGGCTCGCGCGGCGCGGCAATCCGTCGAAGCATCCGATCATCGTGCGGCTGATCACTAGCGACTGGCACATGCGCCGTGCCGCGCTGGAATTGCGCCAGGCGCTGCCCGGCGGTGTCGATCTGGTCTATGACGCGGTTCCCAGCCGACCCAGCCTGTCGATGCTGTTTCGCGAATATAATAAATATCTTGCCCGCCGCGCCGCCGCGCTGCTGGGGCTTTAGTCGAGGGGTCTGCCTGACGTCATGGTCCTGTTTCGGTCGCTTGCCTTCGCCCTGGTCTTCTACACCGGCTCCCTGGTAATGGTGCTCGCCGCCCTCGTCATGTCGCTCGTCAGCGGCGATGCGCTGCGCCGCGTCGCGCGCCGCTGGGGGCGGTTCCACCGTTGGTGCGCGCATGTGCTGCTGGGCCAGAAAGTGGTGATGATCGGCGAGATGCCGGTCGGGCCGATGCTCTATATCTTCAAGCATGAATCGATGTTCGAAACGATCGACCAGCTCGTCTTCTTCGTCGCGCCGATGGTCGCCGCCAAGAAGGAACTTATCGACATTCCGCTCTGGGGCCGGGTCGCGCGGCTGCACGGCATCATCCCCGTGGAACGGGAAGCGGGCGCATCGAGCATGCGCGCGATGCGCAAGGCCGCGCTC
>CAXUEQ010000002.1:11476-44431 GCA_964250175.1 uncultured Sphingobium sp.
AAGGACGCCCGATCATATTGTTCCCGGAGGGGACACGGGTGCCGCACGGCGAAAAGCCGCCGCTCCGTGCGGGCTTCGCTGGCCTTTACATGCTGCTTAAAGTGCCGGTGGTGCCGGTCGCGGTCGACAGTGGCCGCGTCTCGCCGCGTGGCAAGTTCCTGAAGCGCCCCGGCGTCATCACCTACAGGATCGGCGATATCATCCCGCCGGGCCTGAAGCGCGACGAAGTCGAGACAAGGGCGCATGCGGCGATCAATGCCTTGAATCCATGAACGCGTCATCCCGGCGAAAGCCGGGATCTCATGCGGACATAGCGCAACATCCCGGCCTTCGCCGGGATGCGAGAAAAGACTTATTTATGCGCCCGCCCGAAATCGGGTGCCGCATCATCCTGTCCCTGTTCGATGATCGACCGGCGGATCGCGCGCGTGCGGGTGAACAGGGCGAACAGCGCGTCGCCATCCCCCCAGCGGATCGCGCGCTGCAACATCGTCACATCCTCGGTCAGCCGCTGGAGGATTTCCAGCACCGCCTCGCGATTGTTCAGGAAGACGTCGCGCCACATGGTCGGGTCGGATGCGGCAATGCGGGTGAAATCGCGAAAACCGCCGGCGGAAAATTTGATGACTTCGCTCTGCGTCACATCCTCCAGGTCGGATGCGGTGCCGACGATCGCATAGGCGATCAGATGCGGCACATGGCTGGTCACCGCCAGCACCAGATCATGATGCCTGGGCGTCATGACCTCGACATTGGCGCCCAGCGCCTCCCAGAAACTGCGCATCCGGACGGTGGCGGCCTCGGCTGTGTCGGCCTCCGGCGTCAATATGCACCAGCGGCCCTTGAACAGGGTCGCGAAACCCGCTTCCGGCCCGCTATATTCGGTGCCGGCAACCGGATGACCCGGCACGATCGTCGCGTGCGGCAGCACGGCGCGCAACGCGGCTAGCACGCTTTCCTTCGATCCGCCGACATCGCTGACGATCGCATCGGCGGGCAGGTCGGCGGCGATTTCCGCAGCGACGGCGCCCATCGCGCCCACCGGCACGCACAGGATCACCAGATCGGCATCGGTGACCGCCGCACCCGGCGTATCGGTGATATCGTCGCACAGGTCGATCCGCCGGGCGATCGCCCGCACCTCCGCGCTGACGTCATGGCCCGTCACCCGCACCGTCGGCATGGTCGAGCGGATGCCCCGCGCCAGTGAGGAACCGATCAGACCAAGGCCGATGATCGTGATGCGCGCGAAGGGCAGCATCAGGCCGCCGCCGTCAGGTCGCGCAGGATGCGCGCGACGTCGCGCGTCTGCGCTTCGGTGCCGATGGTGATGCGCAGCGCGTCGGGCAGGCCCTGTCCGGGTAGCCAGCGCGTGGCATAGCCCCGCGCCATCAGGCCTTTGAACGCCGCTTCCGCCGTCAATGCGCCGGTAAATTCGACCAGAAGGAAATTCGCCTTGCTCGGCACGGCGCGCAGGCCATGATTGCTCTGCGCCGCGATCTCGCCCTCCAGCCAGCTACGCCACGTCCGGTTGTGCGCGCGGCTGGCATCGACCCAGGCGTCGTCCGCCACCGCCGCCGCCGCCGCCATCTGGCCCGCGGTGGTGACGTTGAACGGCGCGCGGATGCGGTGCAGCGCATCGACCACGTCTGCGCCGGCATAGCCCCAGCCGATCCGCTCGGCGGCCAGACCATGGATTTTGGAAAAAGTCCGCGTGACCAGCACATTGGCCGCACTGTGCGCCAGCGCCAGCCCGCCATCATCCTCGCCCGGCTCCAGATATTCGGCATAGGCCTGGTCGAGCACGAACAGGATGTCGGGGCGCAGGCCGGCATGCAGCCGGGCGATCTCCGCGCGCGACGTCATCGTGCCGGTCGGATTGTTGGGATTGGCAAGATAGACGACGCGTGTCCTGTCGGTCACGCAGCCAAGCAGCGCATCGACATCGGTCCCATAATCCCTGTCGGGCGCGATCACCGGCGTCGCGCCTACGCGCCGCGCGGCGATGTCGTAGACTGAAAAGCCGTAGCGCACATACAGCACTTCGTCGCCCGGCCCGGCATAGGCGCTCGACGCCAGATGCAGCAGCTCGTCCGAACCGGTGCCGTAAATCACGCGTGCCGGGTCCAGCCCATGCCTGGTCGCGATCGCCTGCCGCAGCAGCGCCGCACCCGGATCGGGATAGGTGGCGAGGTCGGCGATCCCCGCCGCCATCGCCGCGCGCGCGGCGCCCCCGGTGCCGAGCGGATTTTCGTTCGCGGACAGCTTTGTCAGCGGCCGGCCATCGTCGGACGCCGATTTGCCCGGCACATAGGGCGCGATGCCCATGATCCAGTCCTTGGGGCGCGGTTTTTCGGATGTCTCTGTCATGGCCGCGGCTTTAGCGCCAAAGCACGACGCACGAAAGTGCAGGGTTCGCGCAGAGAGGAATAGAGATGAGATGGCGGTTCGCCGCTCTTCATTGTGTTTTCTCCGCGTCCTCTGCGCCTCCGCGCGCTATCTTATCTCTCGGTTCGGACGGTGCTTGGCCTCCCCCTGATTGACACCCCCGCCCCGCCGTCCTAGCGCCAACCGGCTATGGCCAGCCCCAGCATCCCCGACAGCACCACCATGGACAGCCGCTTCGGCCTTGGCCGTCAGGTGCGCCTGACCGGACCCTTGCGGCTGGACAGCGGCGCGACGCTCGGCCCGGTCGAGATCGCTTATGAAACCTATGGCGCGCTCAATGCCGACGCCGGCAACGCCATCCTCATCTGCCACGCACTGACCGGCGACCAATATGTCGCGTCGGAAAATCCCGCCACCGGCAAGCCGGGCTGGTGGTGGCGCATGGTCGGGCCGGGCCAGCCGGTCGATCCCGCGCGCGACTTCATCATCTGCGCGAACGTGATCGGCAGTTGCATCGGGTCCAGCGGTCCGGCCAGCGTCGATCCCGCGCGCGGCGAACCCTTTGCCATGCGCTTCCCGGTCATCACGATCAACGACATGGTGCGCGCGCAGGCGCTGCTGCTCGATCATCTGGGCGTTGCCCGGTTGCGCGCGGTCATCGGCGGGTCGATGGGGGGTATGCAGGCGCTGACCTGGCCCACCCTGTTCCCCGATCGCGTCGAATCGGTGATCTGCATCGCCGCGACCGCGCGGCACAGCGCCCAGAATATCGCCTTCCACGAAGTCGGGCGGCAGGCGATCATGGCCGATCCCAAATGGCGCGGTGGCGACTACTACGCCGATGGCGACGTGCCGTCCGCCGGCCTTGCGGTCGCGCGCATGGCCGCGCACATCACCTATCTGTCCGAAGCCGGGCTGACCGAGAAATTCGGCCGCCGGTTGCAGGCGCGGCCGGATTCGCCCGGCGGGTCGAAAACCTTCGGTTTCGACGCCGATTTTCAGGTCGAATCCTATCTGCGCCATCAGGGATTGAGCTTCGTCGAGCGGTTCGACGCCAACTCCTATCTGTATATCACCCGCGCCATGGACTATTATGACCTGGCGGAGGATCATGACGGCAGCCTTGCCCGCGCTTTCGCCAGGGCAAAGGCGCGCTTCTGCCTGGTCAGCTTCGACACCGACTGGCTTTACCCCACCGCCGAATCGCGCGCGATCGTCCATGCGCTGAACGCGGCGGGCGCGCAGGCGAGCTTTGTCGAACTGTCGTCGCCGTTCGGCCATGACGCCTTCCTGCTCGAAGCGCCCGAAATGAATCGCGTGGTCGATGGCTTCCTGAAAGCGGGACGCTGATGGAAACGCTGCGCCCCGACCTCGCGCTGATCGCCCGCCATGTCCGCCCCGGCGCGCGCGTGCTCGATGTCGGCTGCGGCGACGGCGCGCTGATGGCGGCGCTGCGCGATCGCAGCCAGGTCGATGCGCGTGGGCTGGAGATCGACCCCGACAATGTCGCTTCCGCCGTCGGTCGCGGCCTTTCGGTGGTGCAGGGCGACGCCGATACCGACCTCAGCTATTATCCCGAAAACAGCTTCGACTATGCGATCCTCAGCCAGACGCTGCAGACCACGCGCCGGCCGGACACCGTCGTCGAGGAATTGCTGCGCATTGGCGGGCAGGCGTTCGTCAGCTTCCCCAATTTCGCGCACTGGCGCGGGCGCATGTCGCTGCTGTGGGGCGGGCGGATGCCGGTAACGCGGCTGCTGCCCGACACCTGGTATAATACGCTCAACATCCACCACCTGACGATCGACGATTTCCGCGCGCTGGTGAAGGAGCGCGGCTGGTCGATCGACGGGCAATGGTTCCTGAAAGGCGACCGCGCCACCCCCCATGCGAACGCCAACCTGTTCGCCGAACATGCGGTGTTCCTGCTGCGGCGGTAGCCGCGGTTTAACCGAAACTTATCGAAAGCCCGGCTATTCCTCCCCCGTCCGTAGGGGGTTTGCGCGCGCATGACGACATTCATGACCAATGAATTTACCGGGGAGACCAAGGCGGTCCCTGCCGGTTTTTCCTGGACCACCTTCTTCTTTGGCTTCTTCGTGCCGCTGTTCCGGGGCGATATGGGCTGGGGCGCGATCATGTTCATCGCCGGACTGTTCACCTGGGGCTTCTCGAACCTGCTCTTCGCCTTCTTCTACAACGGTCTCTATCGCGACAAGCTGCTGGAGCGCGGATTCCGCGTCGCGGGCGGCCCGTCGCTGCACCGTTTCGAACCTGTCCCGCCGCCGCAGATCATCCAGCAAGTCTATGTGAACACCGGTCCCGGCGGTGCGTATCAGACCATGCCGGGTGTCCAGTCACCGTTTCAGCCAGCGCCGGACCCCTATGCCGCGCCAGAGCGCGAATTCTATCATGAGCCGGTGATAACCCCCGCGCCGCCCCCGCCGCCGCCCGCCATCGAAAATCGCCATGCGCCGCGCCCCAGCTTCGGCAGGCGCGGGCTTTAAGACTATCAGGCGCGCTCGACCTTAACCGGAACGGCTATCGCTCCCGCGTCGCGCTGAACGTCACCTCCGGGTGCCGCTCCTGCTGATAGCCGACGTCCCACGCGCTCTTCGCCATGAAGACGGCGTTGCCGTCGCGATCCTTGGCCAGGCTCGCGCGGTTGAACTCGATGAAATTCTTCACCGCCGCGTCATCGCCCGAAATCCAGCGCGCGGTATCGAACGGCGCCATTTCCAGCACCGCCTCGACCTTATATTCCACCTCCAGCCGCGAAATCAGCACTTCGAGCTGCAACTGCCCGACCACGCCGACGATCCACTGGCTGCCGAACTCGGGGTAGAAGACCTGGATCACCCCCTCTTCGGACAGATCGTCCAGCGCCTTGCGCAACTGCTTGGTCTTGGTCGGGTCCTTCAACTGTACCCGCCGCAATATCTCCGGCGCGAAATTGGGCAGCCCGGTGAAGCGCACGTCCGCCTTCTCGCTCAGCGTATCGCCGACCCGCAATGTGCCATGATTGGGGATGCCGATGATGTCGCCTGGAAAGGCCTCATCGGCGATCTCCCGGTCCTGCGCGAAGAACAGGATGGGCGAATGCACCGCGATCGGCTTGCCCGACCCGCTCGGCGTCAGCTTCATGCCGCGCCGGAATTTCCCCGAACAGAGTCGCATGAAGGCGATGCGGTCGCGATGCTGCGGGTCCATATTCGCCTGCACCTTGAAGATGAATCCGGTGACATCGGGCCGCTCGGGCGACACTTGGGCCGGTTCGGCCGGCTGCGCGCGGGGCGGCGGCGCATGACGGCCCAGCGCGTCGATCAGCTCCGCCACACCGAACTGCTTCAACGCCGACCCGAAATAAACCGGGGTCAGGTCGCCATGGCGATAGGCGGCGAGATCGAACGCCGCATAACCGCCCTGTGCCAGCTCGGCCTCCTCGCGGAACTTCGCAAGCCCGCGCGCCGAAATCCTGTCCGCCAGCGCCGGGTCGTCGATCCCGGAAAATTGCGTGAACGATCCGTCAAATTCCTTGCTCGGTCCCACCGGCTGCATCAGGCGGTCGGTGGCGAAATCGTAAATCCCCTCAAACTCGCCGCCCATGCCGACCGGCCAGCTCATCGGGCAGACGTCCAGCGCCAGCGCGTCGGCCACCTCGTCCAGCAGGCTGAACGTGTCGCGCCCCTCGCGGTCGACCTTGTTGACGAAGGTGATGATCGGCACGTTGCGCAACCGGCACACCTCGAACAGCTTGCGCGTCTGCGGCTCGATGCCCTTGGCCGCGTCGATCACCATCACCGCGCTGTCGACCGCGGTCAGCGTGCGATAGGTGTCCTCGCTGAAATCCTCGTGCCCCGGCGTGTCGAGCAGGTTGAAGGTGATCGTCTCGCCATGCATCTCGCGTTCGAACGTCATGACCGATGATGTGACGGAAATGCCGCGCTGCTGCTCGATCTTCATCCAGTCCGACCGCGCCCGCCGGTTTTGTCCGCGCGCCTTCACCTCGCCCGCCAGATGGATCGCCCCACCGGCCAGCAATAGTTTTTCGGTCAGCGTGGTCTTGCCCGCGTCGGGGTGGGAAATGATCGCGAAGGTGCGGCGGGATGGGATGGTCATGGACTTTTCGTTTCTAGGGTTGTCATCCCCGCGCAGGCGGGGATCCATCTCCCGATGTCGGAAAGCCGGATAAGGCAGGAGATGGATTCCCGCCTACGCGGGAACGACGAGAAAGGGTAGGGGGATCAGCCCTCACCAAAATCACCCCACCAGCGTCACGTCCATCCGGAACGCCCGCTCCCCCCCCGGCGCCAATCGCATGATCCCCGGCTTCTCCCACACATCGCTGGTAAAGCCGACCGGATCGGCCATCCCGGCCCAGGGTTCGACGCACAGATAGCGCGCGCCCGGCTTCTGCCACAGCCCCAGCCATGGCGTGTTGGGAAAGTCGATCTTCAACACCGGCCCGCCCGGCGCCCCCCAGGTCAGGCTGCGGCTCTCCAGCCGGTCCCAGATCAGCGCATCGCCTTCGAACATCGCATAAGTCGGCGCCAGCACCCGGTCCTCGACCGGCGACGCCACAGGCTCCGGCGCAATCAGCCCCAGCTCTGCTCTCACCCTGCGGATCGGCGCAGGTTCGGGCTTCTCGAAGACGATCCGATGGTCGCCGACGGCCGCGCCATAGGGCAAGGGCCAGGCGAAGGCGGGGTGATAGCCGAAACTGAACGGCATGTCGGCCGCCCCGCGATTGCTGACCGTCGCGGTCATCCGCACTGTCGCGCCCTCCAGCACGAACGCCATGTCGAGGCGGAAATCGAACGGATATACCTTGCGGGTCTCCGCATCGGCCTCCAGCCGGAACGTCGCCGATGCCGCGTCGCGTGCCACCAGCGTGAAATCCCGCCGCCGAGCAAAGCCATGCTTTGGCTGGTGATAGGCTTTACCGTCCAACCGATAGGTGTCATCGCGCAACCGTCCCACGAACGGAAACAGCAGCGGCGCATGGCCGGTCCAGAATGCCGGGTCGGCGTCGGTCATCAACGGACGGCCCGCCGCATCGGCCAGCGACCATAATTCCGCGCCGGTCGGGTTGACGCGCGCGGACAGCAGGGGGGAACGGAGGGAGATAAGATCTGTGGTCATGCCCTCTTGTGCCATAGGTTCGGGAAATAGCTAGATGGCCTGCAACGGGCGACGGAACCCATATCATGCCCCCTGTCGTCATTCCCGCGCAGGCGGGAACCCATCTACCGGGTTAGATAAAGGCTGAAAGCGACGCACAATGGTTTCCCCCGCTACGCCCTATCCCCGCAACACTCCGCCCAGCTTTTCCGCCGCTTTCACAATTGCCGCCGACACCGCGCCCAATTCCGCGTCGGTGAAGCTTTTATCACCTGGCTGCAGCGTCACTTCGATGGCCAGCGACGTCTGCCCCTCCGCGACGCCCGCGCCCGCGAAAACGTCGAACAGCCGCGCATCGGCGATCGCCTTCTTGTCCGCGCCCTTCACCGCGCGCACCAGCGCATCGGCCTCGACAGCCGCCGGTACGACGAAGGCGAAGTCGCGCTTCACCGCCTGCAACGCCGGCGGCGCATAGGGCGCGCGCATGAAGCCGGACTTCCGCTTCGCCGGAATCGCATCGAGGAACAGCTCCGCCGCGACGACACTGCCCGAAAGCCCGAATTGCCGGGCCAGGGACGGGTGCAGCACGCCATATTCGGCCAGCACCGTCTTCGGTCCCAGCCGCACCGTCCCCGATTGCCCCGGATGATAGGCCCCGGACGCTTCGCCGAAACTCTGCAGATTGCCGACCGGCGCACCGGCGGCCGCCAGCAGCGCCAGCACCTCGGCCTTGGCGTCATGCGCGACGAAGCCCTGCGCCTTGCCGCTCCGCCAGCTACGGGGGGCCTTCTCGCCCGCTAGCACGAAGCCGATCGTCGCGCGCTCGCGGCTCGTGCCGTCCTCGCCCCGGAAATAGCGCCGCCCGACCTCGAACAGTTGCACCGACGCCGCGCCGCGATCGGCATTGCGCCGCGCCGCCGACAGCAGGCCGGGCAGCAGCGACGGCCGCATGACCTTCATGTCCTCGCTGATCGGATTGGCCAGAATCCAGTCACCACCGCCGACCGACGCCGCCTCCTTCTCGGACAGGAACGCCCAGTTGATCGCTTCGGACAGTCCGCGCGCCGCCGCCGTCCGCCGCACCCGGCGCTCGACCAGTTGCGCGGGGGTCGCGGTCGGCTTCGCCACGCCGGGCGCGCGGGGCAAAGGGGTGGAAGGTATCTTGTCGATGCCATAGATCCGCACGACTTCCTCGACGATGTCCGCCGCGCCGTCGATATCGCGCCGCCAGGACGGCACGCCGATCCGCCAGCGCGCGCCGGTCGTCACGGCAAAGCCCAGACTTTCCAATATGCGCTGCTGCATGTCGGCGGCGACATCGACGCCGGCCAGCGCAAGCACCTGCGCCGGATCATAATCGATAGCGCGCGGTGCGACCGGCGGCACGCCCGCCCGCGTGGCGTCACTCGGCGTTCCGCCGCACAGGGCGACCACCAGCGCCGTCGCGATCGACAGGCCATCGTCCAGAAAGGCGGGATCGACCCCGCGCTCGAAGCGCGCGCGCGCGTCGCTGGTCAGCGCCAGTCTCTGGCCGGTGACCGCAATCGCCTCGGGCGTGAAATAGGCGCACTCGATCAGCACGTCGGTGGTGGCCGGTTGCGCGCCCGAATGGTCGCCGCCCATGATGCCGCCAATGTCGTGGACGCCCGCCGCGTCGGCGATGACCGTCATTCCGGCGTCGAGCGCATAGGTCTTGCCGTTCAGCCCGCGCACATCCTCGCCCGCCACCGCCCGGCGCGCGACAAGGCCGCCGTTCAGCGTCGCCAGATCATAGACGTGCAGCGGCCGGCCCAGGTCGAACATCACATAATTGGTGATGTCCACCAGCGCTGAAATCGGCTTCTGTCCGATCGCCTTCAACCGCCCCGCCAGCCAGTCCGGCGCGGGACCGTTGGCGACCCCCGTCACCGTGCGGGCGTAAAAGGCCGGGCAGCCCTCCGGGTCGTCGGTGCGCACGTCCGGTCCCGCACCCACGCCCTCGATCACCGGGATCGCCAGCGGTTTCAGGCTGCCGATCCCCGCCGCGGCCAGATCGCGCGCGATGCCGCGCACCCCCATGCAGTCCTGCCGGTTGGGCGTGATGCTGACGTCGATCACCGGATCGTCCAGCCCCGCCCATTGGGCATAGACCGCGCCCACCGGCGCGTCCCCGGCCAGTTCGATGATGCCGTCATGATCGTCGCCCAGCTCCAGTTCGCGCGTGGAACACATCATGCCGTGCGATTCGACCCCGCGAATCGCGGCGACCTTCAGCACCATGCCGTTCGCCGGCACCACCGCGCCCGGCGACCCAAACACGCCGACCAGCCCGGCGCGCGCATTGGGCGCGCCGCACACGACCTGCACAGGCCCGTCCCCCGCATCGACGCTCAGCACCTGCAACTTGTCGGCCTGCGGGTGCGGCGCGGCGTGCAGCACCTTCGCGATGCGGAACGCGCCCAACGCCTCCGCCGGATTCGTCACGCCTTCGACCTCCAGCCCGATATGCGTCAGCGTCTCCAGCAGCGTATCGAGGCCGACCGCAGTATCCAGATGCTCCTTGAGCCATGAGAAGGTGAATTTCATGCGCCGACTCCCCCGCTCAGCGTGGGTACGTCGAGCGCCGAGAAACCATAATGTTTCAGCCAGCGCAGGTCGCCGTCGAAAAAGGCGCGCAGGTCGTTCATGCCATATTTGAGCATGGCCAGCCGGTCGACGCCGGTGCCGAAGGCGAAGCCCTGCCATTCGTCCGGGTCAAGTCCGCAATTCTCGATCACCTTGCGGTGGACCATGCCGCTGCCCAGCACTTCCAGCCAGCCGCCATCCGACCCGCCGATCACCCGCTGGCCGTTGACGAGGCTATAGCCGACATCGACCTCGACCGACGGCTCGGTGAAGGGAAAATAGCTCGGTCGCAGCCGCAAAACGATGTCCTCGCGCTCGAAAAAGGCTTTCAGGAAGGTTTCGAGCGTCCATTTGAGGTGGCCCAGCGTGATGCCCTTGTCGATCACCAGCCCCTCGATCTGATGGAACATCGGCGTATGCGTCGCGTCGCTGTCCGACCGGTAGACCCGGCCCGGCGCGATGATGCGGATCGGCGGCGGGGTCTCCAGCATCGTGCGGATCTGCACCGGCGATGTATGGGTCCGCAACAACATCTTTTTCCCGTCCTTTTCGTCAGGAAAATAAAAAGTGTCGTGCATCGCCCGCGCCGGATGCGTCTCGGGAATGTTGAGGGCGCTGAAATTATGCCAGTCGTCCTCGATCTCCGGCCCGGTCGCGACCGAAAAGCCCAGATCGGCGAATATCTCCGCCAGCTCGTCCATCACCTGGCTGACCGGATGCACGGACCCTTGCGCGCCCGGCTCGGCGGGCAAGGTCATGTCGATCCGCTCGGACGCCAGCCGCGCATCCAGCGCCGCGCTCTCCAGCGCCGCCTTCTTCTCCGCGATCGCCGCCGTCACCGCTTCGCGCAAATCCTGAATGGGCGGCCCCTTCTCCAGCCGCTCCTCGGGACTCATCCCGCCCAGCGTCTTCAGCAGCGCGGTTATAGTGCCTTGCTTTCCAAGAAAGGCGACTCTCTCACCTTCCAGCAAAAATGCGGGATCGATCCCTGCTTCAGCCGCTCTAGCCTCTATCATGGCAATTGCATTGAGCGCGCGGTGTTTGAAGGTGATTATGTCATCCATTAGCATAGTCATTCCCGCGAAGGCGGGAATCCATCTCCCACCTTATCCAAAATTCATATCATTAATCGACGCGCCTGCTTGGCAGCATCTCGAAACCAAAATCCACCGCCATATCGCGCCAACCCGGATTACCGTGTTCGATCAGGTTGATCTTCCACGGACGATTCCATTTCTTGATCTGCTTTTCGCGCACGATCACCGCTTCCATTGATCCACCAGCCTCAAACCAAACCAGCCGCTTGACCCCGTAGTCGCTGGTGAAGCCATCGATCAAGCCCGAACGATGCTGATGGAGGCGCTGCATGAGGTTGGACGTCACGCCGACGTATAAAGTGCCATTCTTATGACTAGCCAATATGTAAACTGTCGGCGAGAACTCTTCTTTCATCCACCACTCCGGATATGGATTCCCGCCTGCGCGGGAATCCATACCAAAAATGCAAAAAGGCGATGGCCAAAAAAACAAAAAGGGCGCCGGAAGCATCTGCCCCGGCGCCCTTTGCTGTTCTGTTCCGTTCGGCTTTAAGCAGCCGCGGGCAGAGCCGCCTTCGCCTGGGCGATGATGGCGCTGAATGCCGCGCCTTCGTGCATGGCGATGTCGGCGAGCACCTTGCGGTCCAGCGTGATGCCGGCCAGCTTCAGGCCATGGATGAACTGGCCATAGGTCAGGCCCTCGATGCGAACGGCGGCGTTGATACGCTGGATCCACAGGGCACGGAAGCTGCGCTTCTTAACCTTGCGATCACGATAGGCATATTGGCCGGCCTTTTCGACCGCCTGGCGGGCGATGCGGATAGTATTCTTGCGACGGCCATAATAGCCCTTCGCCTGTTCCAATATCCGCTTGTGCTTTGCGCGCGTGGTAACGCCGCGTTTGATACGTGCCATTGTCTATCCGCTCCTTATTTCAGGCCGTAGGGCGCCCATTGACGCACATGGCCGACATCGCTGTCGGACAGGACCGACGTGCCGCGATTCTGGCGGATATATTTGGCGTTGTGGCTGATCAGGCGGTGGCGCTTGCCGGCGACACCATGTTTGACCTTGCCGGTGGCGGTGAATTTGAAGCGCTTCTTCACACCGCTCTTGGTCTTGAGCTTGGGCATTTTCGTCTCCTTGGATTGACGGTTACGGACAGACGCGGCAGCCCTACTGGCCGGAATGTCCCATCAAAATCCTGCAGGGCAAAACCCGCAGGAACGCGGGCCTATAGGAGGGAAAGCCATCAAAGGCAAGCGCATCGGAGCGATTCGCGCACCAATGCGTTAGGGCGCATATGGTCCAAGCCGATTCCATCCCCGTAACGACCGCGCCGCAGCCCGTTCAACCGGGCCAGCGGGCGCGATTGCGCGACCGTTG
Organism: uncultured Sphingobium sp.; assembly: GCA_964250175.1. Classification (GTDB taxonomy): domain Bacteria; phylum Pseudomonadota; class Alphaproteobacteria; order Sphingomonadales; family Sphingomonadaceae; genus Sphingobium. Next base: position 24,013 of record CAXUEQ010000002.1, read on the forward strand.
GCGCCGTCTGCCCCTGGCCGTTCGTATCCTGCTCTGGATCGCTGGCTTTCTGTTCACGATCTGGCTGATCCTGTTCGTTACCAAGGGCCGTTTTCTCAAACATCCCTTCGAAAGCATTGTTTCGAAATCGCTGGTGCGGGAGGTAAAGGTCGGCGGCGACTTCCAGCTTTATTTCGCGCCGTTGGCCGTCAAATTCGTCGCTGAAAAGATGACGATCGCCAATCCCGAATGGGCAAGCCAACCCTTCCTGTTCCGCGCGGACCGTATCGATACGCGCATTTCTCCTTTCAGTCTGCTCTTCGGCGACAAGGTGCGCGTTACGCAATTGCTGCTTCGCAACGGTGCGGCGGACCTCGAATGGAGCCGGGATGGCAAAAGCAACACCTGGACGCTGGGCGACTCGCGCAAGCCCGCGCAACCCCTCAACCTTCCCGTCATTCGCCGTGCGCTGATCGCCGGGACGACGCTGCGCTATCGCGACCCACGCATGCTGCTGGACGCCGATCTGGCCTTTGATACCGTGCGCGCGCGCGACACGCGTTTTGCCACCGACATCCGCTTCCATGGACAAGGCGCGATGCGCGGCAAACCCTTTGCCGTGCGGGGCAGTCTGCTCTCGCCCAATGAAACGGTGACGGGCGGCAGGAACCGTCTGCAACTTCATGCCAATGCCGCGTCGACTCAACTTGACGTCAGCGGCGTCCTGTCCGGTGCGACCGATATAGAGGGCGCTGACCTCGCGCTGGTCGCGCGCGGTCCCAATCTCAGCCTGTTGTTCGATTTCCTGGGCGTCGCCATTCCCGATACCCGCAGCTACCGCATCACCTCGCAACTGACCAAGGCGGGCGGCGAATGGCGTTTCACCCATATGAAGGGCCGGTTCGGCGATAGCGACCTGGGCGGGCGGATGACGATCTCGCTGCCGAACAATCGCCTGTTCGTGGATGCCGATCTTGCCACCGACACGCTCGACATTATCGATGTGGGACCGTTTGTCGGTTATGATCCGCAAAAGCTGGATGCAAAGGGTGCTGCGGCCGTGGTCCAGATGCAGGGCGGTGCGCCCCGCCTGCTACCCGACGCGCCCTTGCGCATCGATGCGATCGCCCGTTTCGACGCCGCCGTGCGTTACAAGGTGCGCCGGGTGCGCGCGCAAAATTTTCCCGTCTCGAATATCGGCCTCACGCTGAAACTCGACCATAGGCTGCTCAGCCTCTCGCCGCTCACCTTCGACATGTCGGGCGGTTTCGTCTCGTCGGATATTGAGATCGATGCGCGCGGCAAGCCGGTGCGCACCACATATGATATCCGCCTTTCGCCGACGCCGATGGGCAAGTTGCTCGGACGCTGGGGTGTTGCCGAATCGGGTACTTCGGGCACGATAAAGGCGCGGATCGCAATGACCGGAGAGGGCGATTCGGTGCGCGAATCGCTTGGCTCCGCTGACGGGCGCATCGCGGTGATCCTGCCCGCAGGCAAGATGTGGGCGCGCAACATCCAATTGTCCGAACTCGACATCGGCACCTTCATCACCAAGATGTTCGCCAAGAAACTGAAGGACCCGGTGGAAATCAATTGCGGCCTGATCGCCTTCACGGTGCGCGACGGCATCGCCGCCGCCGATCCGATCCTGATCGACACGAAGAAGAATGTGATCCTCGGTCGCGGCGGGTTCAGCTTCAAGAATGAGAGCCTCGACATGGCGATACGCGCCGACGGCAAGACCATCAGTCTCTTCTCGGGCCAGTCGCCCGTCGGGATCAACGGCTATTTCGCCAAGCCCGGCATCGCCGTTATCAGCCCGGAACTGGTCGGACGTGCCGGCGCAGGCATCGGCCTCAGTCTGGTGGCCACCCCGCTTGCCGGGATTCTGGCCTTCGTCGATGTCGGCGATGCCAAGGCCACGCAATGCGGCCCGGTGCTATCGGGTGCCGACGCACGCGCCCAGCGGACCAAAGGCGGCAAGCCGCGCGACGACGTGGGTCGTGGCACCACGTCGAAGGCAGAGGACGGCAAAGCGACGGGTAAGGAACAAGCGGGCCAGAAGAAGAAGTTTCTCGGCATTTTCTGAAGGCGACGGGATCGGCCGCTGCGATCGCGCCTAATGGTGGTGATGCGCGCCTTGCGCCAGCGCTTCCAGAATATCGTCGATCCGGGCGGGATCACCCGCCGCGATCACGCGGCCGTCGCTGTCGTTGCTCAGCGGTTCGCCATCCCAATCGCACATCCGCCCGCCCGCGCCCTCGATCACCGGCACCAGCGCGGCGAGATCATGCAGCTTCAGCCCGGTCTCGACCACGATATCGACATGGCCTGACGCCACTAGCCCGTAATTATAGCAATCGCCGCCCCATATCGTGTCGCGGCATTGCGCGCCCAACATGGAAAAAGGCTCGGCCGTTCCCGCCTCGAACGCTTGGGGCGCGGTACTGGCGAGGATCGCGTCTTTCAGGTTGCGGCATCGGCGCGCCCTGACCGCTGTGCCGTTGAAGGTCGTCGGCTGGCCTACCATTCCGGCCCAGCGCTCCTTGCCTATGGGCTGGTCGATGATACCAATGGTCGGCCAACCCGCCTGCGTCAGCGCGATCAACGTGCCGAATATTGGTCGTCCGGCAACGAAGCTGCGTGTGCCGTCGATCGGGTCGAGTATCCACACCCGTTCGGCATCCTCGCGCGTTGCGCCATATTCCTCGCCGATGATGCCGTCCTGCGGCCTTTCCTTTTCCAGAATGGCGCGGATCGCCTGTTCGGCGGCGCGGTCTGCCTCGGTCACCGGCGATTGATCGGCCTTGTAATCGGTATCGTAGCGCGCGCGAAAAAAAGGGCGGATCGCCGCACCGGCCGCATCGGCCAGCCGGTTGGCGAGGATCAGGTCGTCACGGGTGGTCATGTGCTTTCTCTGTCTCTTCTACCTGCGCGAGGCAAGGCCGGTTAATGCGCGCGCGATCCTGCCGTTATAGAAGGCAGGAAGGGGACGGCATGGCCATTATCGGCTGGATCATCAGCATATGCGCGCTACTTGGCGGCCTGGCCCTGCGTCAGGACATGCCGATCGCGCGGGCTGACCTGATCGCGCGCGGGCTATTCTGCGTCGCCTTCCTCGCCTGTCCGGCGATCTGGTCGGCAAAGCCATTGGGCATTGGCCGTGTGCCGCGCGTGATGGCCTGCCTCGCGATGATTTTCGCATTGCCTCTGCTCTTCATGCCGCTCGCCTGAAGTTGCGCCGCGCGACTTAACGCCATCAATCGAACAGGCTGGAGACCGAGCTTTCGTCGGCGATGCGCTTGATCGCTTCGCCCAGCAGCGGCGCGATCGGCAAATGGCGGATTCGCGAAGACGCCTGCACCGCTTCTGTGCCCATGATCGTATCGGTAATGACCAGTTCGTGCAGTTCGGACGCATCGACGCGCGCGACTGCGCCACCCGACAGCACGCCATGCGTAACATAGGCGACCACATCTTCCGCGCCCGCCGCCCTTAGCGCCGCGGCAGCGTTGCACAGCGTGCCGGCCGAATCGACGATGTCGTCGATCAGCACGCAGAAGCGTCCACGCACGTCGCCGATGATGTTCATCACCTCGGATTCGCCCGCGCGCTCGCGACGCTTGTCGACGATCGCCAGCGGAGCGTTGTCGAGCCGCTTGGCCAGCGCTCGCGCGCGCACCACGCCGCCGACGTCCGGCGAAACGACCATGATGTTCCGGTCGCCGAAGCGGGCCTGAATATCCGCCGACATCACCGGCGCCCCGAACAGATTGTCGGTCGGAATGTCGAAAAAGCCCTGTATCTGCCCGGCATGCAGATCGACCGAGAGCACACGGTTCGCGCCCGCGACGGTGATGAGGTTCGCGACCAGTTTCGCGCTGATCGGCGTGCGCGGTCCGGGCTTGCGGTCCTGCCGCGCATAGCCGAAATAGGGAAGCACCGCCGTGATCCGCTTCGCCGAAGCGCGTTTCAACGCATCGATGCAGATCAGCAATTCCATCAGATTGTCGTTCGCCGGATAGCTGGTCGACTGGATGACGAAGACATCCTCGCCACGCACATTCTCGTGGATTTCGACAAAGACTTCCTCATCGGCGAAACGGCGGACGCTGACGCTGGTCAGCGGCAGTTCGACATAGTCGGCGATAGCGCGCGCCAGTGGCGCATTGGAATTGCCGGTCAACAGCTTCATGGTCGTGCATCCCCGTGACGTTTCGGTGACGTGGTCGATTTCGCGGCCCCTGTAGCGGCGGGGGACGGTGGTGGAAAGCGCATTTGTTCCGGCCGGGAAAATGCTCTAGTCGGGCGCGATGACGACCCGCCTCACGATCGCGCTCGCCCAGTTGACCCAGTCGGTCGGCGACCTTGCCGCCAATGCCGACGCCATGCTCGCCTGGCGCGAGAAGGCGAAGGGAGCCGACCTGATCGTCTATCCCGAATTGCAGTTGATCGGCTATCCGCCGGAGGATCTGGTGCTGAAACCCGCGCTGGTGGAGCGGGCGGGCAGCGAATTGCTGCGGCTCGCGCAGGCGACCGGCGATGGCGGGCCGGCGATGCTGGTGGGAACCGTGATCGCAGCGCAGGGTGTGCTTTTCAACTGCATCGCCCTGCTCGACGGCGGCGAGATCAAGGCAGTGCGACAGAAACGCGAGCTGCCCAATTATGGCACGTTCGACGAAAAGCGCCTGTTCGCGCCTGGTCCCCTGCCTGAGCCGATCGACTTTCGCGGGGTAAGGCTGGGCGTGCCCGTTTGCGAGGATGTCTGGTTCCCCTTCGTCACCGCGCATCTGAAGGCGCAGGGGGCGGAAATTCTCGTCACGCCCAATGGCAGCCCCTATGAAATCGGTAAGGACGACCGCCGCCTGCATCAGGTCTGCGCGTCGCGTGTGCAGGAAACCGGCCTGCCGATCGCCTATCTCAATCGCGTTGGCGGACAGGACGAGCTGGTGTTCGACGGTGCGTCCTTCGTCATGGGCGCGGACCTGACCCTGCTGCATCAGTTGCCCGACTGGGACGAGGCGCTGGTGCTGACCCATTGGGAAAAGCGCGAAGGCGCATGGCATTGCGCGCCGGGCGACCTGCACGCCCTCGATGCGCATCCGGCCGACGTCTATAATGCGATGCTGCTCGGCCTGCGCGACTATGTGAACCACAACCGCTTTCCCGGCGTCGTGCTGGGCCTGTCGGGCGGCATCGACAGCGCGCTCTCCGCCGCCGTCGCGGTCGATGCGCTGGGCGCCGACCGGGTGTGGTGCGTGATGATGCCTTCCCGCTTCACCAGCCAGGAGAGTCTGGACGACGCCATCGCCTGCGCCGACCTGCTCGGCGTGCGCTATGACAGCATCCCGATCGCGCCCGCCGTCGCCGCCTTCGACACGATGCTCGCCCCGGCCTTCGCAGGGCGTGGAAGCGATCTGGCGGAGGAGAATATCCAGTCGCGCATCCGCGGGCTGACGCTGATGGCGCTCAGCAACAAGTTCGGTCCCATGCTGCTCACCACCGGCAACAAGAGCGAGATGTCGGTCGGCTACGCTACCATCTATGGCGACATGGCGGGCGGCTATTCGGTGCTGAAGGACGCCTACAAGACCACGGTGTTCGACCTGTCGCACTGGCGGAATGATCATGTCCCGTCGCTCGGCCTCGGCCCCGCCGGCCCGGTAATGCCCGATCGCGTCATCACCAAGCCGCCCAGCGCCGAACTGCGCGACAACCAGCGCGACGATGACAGCCTGCCGCCCTATGAAGTCCTCGACCCGATCCTCTACGGGCTGGTCGAGGAAGAGCTTTCGGTCGATCAACTGGTCGCGCGCGGCTTCGACCGCGACACCGTCGCCCGGATCGAGCGGCTGCTTTACATCGCCGAATATAAGCGCCGGCAGGCCCCGCCCGGCGTCAAGCTCGGTGTCCGCAATTTCGGTCGCGACCGCCGCTACCCGATCACCAACGCCTTCAGAACCACTTAACCCATTTCCGTTCACCCTGAGTCCGAACGGTGCAGGATTGACCTATGCCTATAGTCACCCGCTTCGCGCCGTCGCCCACCGGCCATCTCCATGTCGGCAACATCCGCGCCGCACTCCACAATTTTCTGTGGGCGCGGAAAAATGGCGGCCGCTTCCTGCTCCGCCTCGACGATACCGACGCCGAGCGCTCGCGGCAGGACTATGCCGATTCGATCCTCGCCGATCTTTCCTGGCTGGGCCTCGCCTATGAAATGCCCGTCCGCCAGTCCGATCGTTTCGCCCTCTATGAAGCGCAGTTCGAAAAGCTGCGCGCCAGCGGTCATGTCTATCCCGCCTATGAAACGAGCGAGGAACTCGACCTTCGGCGCAAGATCCTGCTCGGGCGCGGCTTGCCGCCGGTCTATGAGCGAAGCGCCCTGACATTGACGCCCGATCGGGTCGCCGCTTACGAAGCCGAGGGCCGCACGCCGCATTGGCGCTTCCGGCTCGATCATGATGCGCCGATCGCCTGGGGCGACCGCATTCGCGGGCCGCAGACGTTCGATCCCAAACTGCTTTCGGACCCGGTCATCCGCCGCGCCGACGGGAGCTGGCTCTATATGCTCCCCTCGGTGATCGACGATATCGCCATGGGCGTCACCCATGTCGTGCGCGGGGAGGATCATGTGTCGAACACCGCCGTCCAGGTGCAGATGTTCGCTGCCCTTGGCACAACTCCGCCCGTTTTCGCGCATGAAGCGTTGCTGACCGGCGCCGAGGGCAAGCTGTCGAAGCGTCTCGGCTCGCTCGGCGTCGCCAGTTTCCGCGCGGCGGGGCTGGAACCGATCGCTGTCAACGCCCTGCTCGCCCGCCTCGGCACCAGCGATCCGGTGGAGCCGTTCACCGATCTTGCCCCACTGGTCGCGGGCTTCGACTTCGCGCGTTTCGGCCGGGCGCCCGCGCGCTTCGACGAGACCGAACTGACGGCGCTCAACCAGAAGATCGTCCACCAGCTCGACTATGCGTCCGTGCGCGATCGCTTGCCCGACGGCATGACGGCGGCGGCATGGGACGCCGTGCGCCCCAATCTGGAGATCGTCGCGCAGGCCGCCGATTGGTGGGCGGTCATCACCGGCCCGCTCGCACCGCCGGCGCTGACGGAGGAAGACCGCGCCTATGTCGCGCAGGCCGCCACGACGCTGACGACGCTCCCGTTCGACGAGGGCATATGGCGCGCGCTGACCGACGCGCTCAAGGCGCTGACGGCGCGCAAGGGCAAGCTGCTCTTCCTCCCGCTGCGTCAGGCGCTGACGGGCCGCGACCATGGCCCGGACATGGCGGCGCTGCTGCCGCTGATCGGCCGGGACGAAGCGCTTGCGCGGCTCGACGCCGCCGCCTGAAACCGGCTTCCTTTCGCGCCCGTCACGGAACGGGAACGATTTACCGAGTCATTCGCTTGGTTTCACGCTGCCGATGCGGCACCCGAAAGCGAAAGGATCAGATATGGGTAAGGGTATTTTGCTGTGGCTGATCGGCGTGCCGATCCCCGTGATCCTGCTGCTGTGGCTGTTCTTCCACTAGGGCCGATCGACATTCAGGGCCAGTTGGCGCATTTCTTTCCATCACCCCGGCCTTGCGCCGGGGTCCCGCTTCTTCCCGCGTGGAAAAAGAAAGCGGGATGCCCGGCATGACGGCAAGAAAAAGGCTGAATGTCGATGGGTCTTAGGACAAACCCCTTGCCATTTGCGCCCGCGCGATGACGACAGGAAGTCAGTAAGGTGGCGTCTGCTTTTCGCGTTGCGCCTTGCCGGCGTCGGCCCACCAGGCAAGATCGTCGGCGAACCGGCCAAAGGCGCGCTCCAGCGATTGCCCCGCATCGCCGGTTGGCTTGCCCGCTTCGTCCAGCGTTTGCGCGATCGGCCCGACCGTCAGCGTGCTGGAGACGACGACCATTCCCATTTCGGTCAGGGTCGGATGCCATAGGCTGTTCGATCGCGCGCCGCCTAGCCGCCCCGCCGAATAGCTGGCGATCGCCGCCGGCCGCCAGAACCATTCCTCCAGAAAATGGTCGGTCAGATTCTTGAGGCCGGGCTGCATACCCCAATTATATTCGCCGGTGACGAACAGGAACGCATCGGCGGCGCGGATCTTCCGCGCCAGCGCTTCCATCGCTTCGGGCGCTTCGCCTTTGGGATATTCCTTGTACATCCGGTCGAGCATCGGCAACCCGACCGCCCTAGCGTCGATCAGCGTGGCGGCGTCGCCCCGCGCCCGCAACCCCGAGACGAGATAATCGGCCAGCCTGATGCCCATCCTGTCCGAGCGGTAGGAGCCGTAAAAGACCAGGATGTCGCGCGCCATTGTCTGTTCCTTGTGTCAGTCCGCGAAAGGGTCGCGCACCAGGATCGTATCGTCGCGCTGGGGCGAGGTCGAGACCAGCGTCACCGGGCAACCGATCAATTCCTCGATCCGGCGAATATATTTGATCGCCTGCGCCGGCAGCTCGGCCCAGCTCCGCGCGCCCGCAGTCGTGTCCTGCCAGCCCTCGATCGTTTCATAGACCGGCTGCGCGCGCGCCTGGTCCTGACTGTGCGCAGGCAGATAGTCATAGCTCCGGTCGCCTACCCTGTAGCCGGTGCAGATCTTCAATTCCTCGAACCCGTCGAGCACGTCGAGCTTGGTTAGCGCGATCCCGGTCAGCCCAGATACCGCGACCGACTGGCGCACCAGCACCGCGTCGAACCAGCCGCAGCGGCGCTTGCGCCCGGTGACCGTGCCGAATTCATGGCCCCGCTCGCCCAGCCGCTGGCCGGTCTCGTCCTCCAGCTCGGTGGGGAAGGGACCGGAGCCGACGCGGGTGGTATAGGCTTTCACGATCCCCAGCACGAAACCCACCGCATTGGGACCAAGCCCGGTGCCGCCCGCCGCCGTTCCCGCGATGGTATTGGACGAGGTGACGAACGGATAGGTGCCATGGTCGATGTCGAGCAAGGTGCCCTGCGCGCCCTCGAACAGGATGCGCTTGCCCTGCGCCTTGGCGCGGTTGAGCGTCAGCCAGACCGGCTTGGCATAAGGCAGGATGAAGTCGGCGATCGCGCGCAACTCGGCCATCAGCGCGTCGCGATCGATCGGCGGCTCACCGAACCCGGCGCGCAGCGCGTCATGATGCGCGGTCAGCCGGTCGAGCTGCAGCGCCAGATCGTCGAGATGCGCCAGATCACACACGCGGATCGCGCGGCGGCCGACCTTGTCCTCATAGGCGGGGCCGATGCCGCGCCGCGTGGTGCCGATCTTGCCCGCGCCCGACGCATCCTCGCGCAGCCCGTCCAGGTCGCGATGGAAGGGCAGGATCAGCGGGCAGGTCTCGGCGATCTGCAGATTCTCCGGGGTGATGACCACGCCCTGCGCCGCCAGCTTGGCGACCTCTTCCTTGAAATGCCACGGATCGAGCACCACGCCATTGCCGATCACAGACAAAGTGCCGCGCACGATGCCCGACGGCAGCAGCGACAGCTTGTAGACCTTGTCGCCCACGACCAGCGTATGCCCGGCATTATGACCGCCCTGGAAACGCGCGACCACATCGGCGCGCTCGGCCAGCCAGTCGACGATCTTGCCCTTGCCCTCATCGCCCCACTGGGCGCCGATCACGGTTACATTGGCCACTTAGTCAGTCCTTTACGGGAAAAGCCCCGGTCCCTCTAGGGACCAAAGCCCGCCACCGCAATGTCTGGATAGCGCGGGGAGGGCGACTTTCAAGCTGGCAGGAAAGGCGTGCAATCGACGGACGCGTAAGGTGAGCGGTAAAGAGGCGTCCTATCCGTTCGGCCTGAGCCTGTCGAAGGCCTGTCCTTTCTTACCGTGCCGCAATGGCGTTCTGGACCTATAGTCGCCATTGCGGGCGGCGCCGCTAGAAAGCCCGCGTCTCCACCCCGTCCAGCCAGTGGGTGCAGCCCAGCGCCGCGCCGTCATCGCTCTCGCTCAGCGCCGCCACCGTGCGCCAGCCTTCGGCGCGCAACGCCCTGGCGCGGTCGGCGTCATGGCCCAACGGCAGGAAGATCTGCCGTGCCTGCTCGTTGCCGAAACCCGCGTCGATCAGCGGATCGGGATAGAGCGAGAAGCCGACGGCGGCCTCCTCGCCCTTCGCGCCCAATATCATGTAGCTGCCGCCCCGGCCGATCTCGCCGACAAAGCCTTCGGCGAAGATCGAGAAGCCGAACCAGCTTTGATATTCGAAGCCATGCCGTTCGGTGGGGTCGAGGGTCAGGCTGATGTCCCAGCCGATCGGTTTGGCAATCGCGCGCAGCGCTGCTATCCGGCTGGTCAGCGCACCGTCATGCGCCGCGTCGAGCGCTTCCAGCTTCTCCACTGCGGCGTGAAACGGCCCGGCCGCCGCGATCAGCGGCAGATAGGCGGCCTGGCGCGCGCCCAACGCCACCAGCGCGCCGGCATCCTTGCTGTCCAGTTCCGCGCGCACCGCCTCGATCTCGCTGGCGTCCAGCGGCAACGGCCCGGCGGCGAGCGTGTCGATCAGGTCGGGCAAAGTGAAATCGATGGTGATGCCGGACACCCCGGCGGCCTGCAGCGCCTCGATCGCGACATTGACGATCTCGACTGCGGCGGCGACGCTGTCGGTGCCGATCAATTCCGCGCCGACCTGCATCCGCTCGCGCTCGGGGCGCAACTGGTTGGCGCGCAGCGTAATCACCGGCCCGGCATAGGACAGCCGCAGCGGCCGCGCGGCGGCCGAAAGCCGCGTCGCGGCGATGCGGCCGACCTGCGCGGTGATGTCGGGGCGCAGCGCCAGCGTGCGCTGCGAGACCGGGTCGACCGCGCGCAACAGGTCTTGCGCCCGCGCGGACTTCAGCCGCCCAACCAGCGTCTCTTCGAATTCGGCCACCGGTGGCATCACGCGCGCATAGCCATGCCCCGCCACGCTATCGAGCACATTGCGCACCAGTCGCGCCGACGCCTCCGCCTGGGGGGGAAGGCGGTCGGACAATCCTTCGGGAAGAAGGCCGGAGGGCGCGTGGGTCATGGCGCGGCTTTAGCGGATTTGAAAAACTAGACCAGCCCCCCACTGCCGTTCGGGCTGAGCCTGTCGAAGCCTTGCACTTCTTTAGAAAGTGACAGTCCTTCGACAAGGCTCAAGACGAACGGAGTAGGCGTAAATATTTATGCAAAGCGCAACAGCTTCACCGTCTTCACGCCGGCCAGCTTGCACAGATGCTGCAACAGCGGCTCGGTCACCGTGCCGTCGACCGACAGCAGCAGCACCGCCTCGCCGCCCTGGTTGCGGCGGCCCAGGTGGAAGGTGCCGATATTGACCGCGGCCTCGCCCAGCGTCGACCCCAGCCGGCCGATGAAGCCCGGCGCATCCTGGTTGACGATATAGAGCATCGTGCCGCTAAGGTCGGCCTCGACCTTGATGCCGTACAGTTCCACCAGGCGCGGCTGCGCATGGCCGAACAGGGTGCCGGCTACCGAGCGCTCGCCGCTCTCGGTGGTCACGGTCACGCGCACCAGCGTCTGGTAATCGCCCTCGCGGTCATGGCGCACTTCGCGCACGTCGAGGCCGCGTTCCTTCGCCAGATAGGGGGCGTTGACCATATTCACCGTGTCGGAATAGACGCGCATCAGGCCCGCCAGCACGGCGGCGGTGATCGGCTTCTGGTTCAGTTCGGCGGCATGGCCCTCGACCTCGACCGCGACGCCCCTGATGCCCTCGCCCTCCAACTGGCCGACCAGCGAACCGAGACGTTCGGCCAGCGCCATATAGGGCTTCAGCTTCGGTGCTTCCTCCGCCGACAGCGACGGCACGTTGAGCGCGTTGGTGACGCCGCCGGTCATCAGATAGTCGCTGAGCTGCTCGGCGACCTGCAACGCGACATTGACCTGCGCTTCGTTGGTCGATGCGCCCAGATGCGGCGTGGAGATGAAGTTGGGCGTGCCGAACAGCGGGCTTTCCTTCGCCGGTTCCTGCACGAACACGTCGAGCGCCGCGCCGCCGATATGCCCCGAATCCAGCCCTTCCTTCAGCGCCGCCTCGTCGATCAGGCCGCCGCGCGCGCAGTTGACGATGCGCACGCCCTTCTTGGTCTTGGCCAGATTGTCCTTCGACAGGATGTTGCGCGTCTGGTCGGTCAGCGGCGTGTGCAGCGTGATGAAGTCGGCGCGGGCGAGCAGATCGTCCAGCGTCACCTTTTCCACGCCCATGTCGATCGCCCGCTCCGGCGTCAGAAAGGGATCGAACGCGACGACCTTCATCTTCAGGCCAAGCGCGCGGTCGGCGACGATCGATCCGATATTGCCCGCGCCGATCAGGCCCAGCGTCTTGCCGGTTACTTCGACGCCCATGAAGCGGTTCTTTTCCCACTTGCCCTGCTGGGTCGAGGCGTCGGCCTCGGGCAGTTGGCGGGCGAGCGCGAATATCAGCGCGATCGCATGTTCGGCGGTGGTGATCGAATTGCCGAACGGCGTGTTCATGACGACCACGCCCTTGGCCGAGGCATAAGGAATGTCGACATTGTCGACGCCGATACCGGCGCGGCCGATGACTTTCAAATTGGTCGCGGCGTCCAGGATCGCCTTGGTCACTTTGGTCGAGCTGCGAATCGCCAGCCCGTCATATTGGCCGATGATCGCGATCAGCTCTTCGGGCGTCTTGCCGGTGATTTCGTCCACCTCGACTCCGCGATCGCGAAAGATCTGGGCGGCATTGGGGTCCATCTGGTCGCTGATGAGTACTTTTGGCATGGGAATATTCCTTGTCACTTATGTCCCTGCAAAAGCAGGAACCCAGGGCGGTTGGATGCAGCGCCCCAAATTCTACGCTCCTGTCCTACAGGAGCATGGCGTGATGATTCAGGCGGCTTTCACCGTCGCATAGGCCCAGTCGAGCCAGGGACCGAGCGCCTCGATATCGGCGGTGTCGACGGTCGCCCCGCACCAGATGCGCAGGCCCGCCGGGGCATCGCGATAGCCCGCAATGTCATAGGCCGCGCCTGCCTTTTCCAGGAGCGAAGCGAACGCCTTGATGAAGGCTTCGTCGGCCCCCGCGACAGTCAGGCACACGCTGGTCTTCGATCGTGCGGCGTCTTCAACGGCTAGATGACCGAGCCAGTCACGCTCCGCCACGATCCTGTCGAGCGCCGCCGCATTGGCGTCGCTGCGCGCGATCAGTCCGGCCGCGCCGCCGACCGACTCGCCCCATTCCAGCGCGAAGATCGCGTCTTCGACCGCCAGCATCGATGGCGTGTTGATCGTCTCGCCCTTGAACACGCCTTCGGTCAGCTTGCCCTTGGAGACAAGGCGAAACACTTTAGGCAAGGGCCAGGCCGGGGTGTAGCTCTCCAGCCGCTCGACCGCGCGAGGGCCAAGGATCAGCACGCCATGGCCGCCCTCGCCGCCCAGCACCTTTTGCCAGCTAAAGGTTGCGACGTCGATCTTTGCCCAGTCGATCGGATAGGCGAACACCGCGCTGGTCGCGTCGGCAAAGGTCAGGCCCGCGCGGTCTGCGGGAATCCAGTCGGCATCGGGAACGCGCACGCCACTGGTCGTGCCGTTCCAGGTAAACAGCACGTCATGCGAGAAATCGACTGTCGAAAGATCGGGAAGCTGGCCATAGTCGGCGCGGATGATCGTGGGATCGATCTTCAACTGCTTGACCGCGTCGGTCACCCAACCCTCGCCAAAGCTTTCCCAGGCCAGCGTCGTAACCGGGCGCGCGCCCAGCATCGTCCACATCGCCATCTCGAATGCGCCGGTGTCGCTGCCGGGCACGATGCCGATACGGTGCGTGTCGGGCAGGTTCAGCAGTGCGCGCATCAGGTCGATGGCATAGGCCAGCCGCGTCTTGCCGATCTTGGATCGATGCGAACGACCGAGCGATTCGGTAGCCAGTTTGTCGGGGGTCCAGCCGGGCGGCTTCGCGCAAGGGCCGGAAGAGAAATAAGGACGCGCCGGTTTCGTGGCCGGACGGGCGGGTAACTCAGTCATATAGTCTCTCCTCACAGAGAGCACGCGCGGCGTTGGGGCCGCGTGGCCCGCCGGCGCTCCTATAGAGCCACGCCGATTAGTCAAGCGCGATCCGTGCGACGAGCCGAACCTATGTTCCGTTGCCAACCATTAACCAAAAGCTGCTATAGCAGCGTCATGAGCAAGGGTCGGATTTTCCGGGGTCTTTTCAACGCGCTGGCGCTTGGGGCGCTGCTATCCGGCTGCGGCGGACCGCAAGTCACCAAGGGCAGGCGCACGGCGTCCGCACCGCGCGCGCCCGTCGCGCCGCCGATCGACCTGCGCCAATGCTATGCGAAGCTCGACAGCGCGCAGATACGCTATTCGCCTCTGCCCGATCGCAGCTTCGGCGGCGGCTGCACCGCGATCGGCAGCGTCAAGCTGCTCGATATCGGCGTGCCGGTTTCGAATCTGGGCGCGATGACCTGCGGCCTCGCCGCCAATTTCGCGGCGTGGGCGCGTTTCGGCGTCCAGCCCGCCGCGCGCCTCATCCTGGGCAGCGAGATCGTCAAGATCGAAACGATGGGCACCTATGCTTGCCGCCCGATAGCCGGCAGCGCGAAGCTCTCCGAACATGCGCGCAGCAATGCGGTCGATGTGGGGGCCTTCGTCCTGGCGGATGGGCGGCACATCTCGGTCCGCGACCAATGGAGTGAAGGCGGGCGCGAAGCGCAGTTCCTCCGCGTGGTGCGCGCCAGCGCCTGCAAGCGCTTCCTTACCGTGCTCAGCCCCGACTATAATGCCGACCATCACGATCATCTCCATTTCGACATGGGCGGCCGCGGCGGCTTTTGCCGCTAAGTGCAATCAAAGACGCGGCGGCTTTTGCCGCTGAGCCTTGGCAAGCCGTGTGCGGAACGCTAGCGCCGTGCGATGACTAGGAAAGCCATCGAAGAACCCAAATTCCGCCCCGCCGTGCAGGAGGCGAAGGACGCCAGGAAAGCGCTCCACACCCCGCAGACGATGAGCGCGGCCTACACGCTTGCCTATCAGGATACCGATTTCCTGCTGCGGCAGGACTTGCGCCCGGTGCGCTTCCAGCTCGAACTGCTCAAGCCCGAGTTGCTGCTCGACGAGGCCGGCATCGAATCGACTTTCGTCTTCTACGGCTCGGCGCGCATTCCCGCGCCGGAAGCGGCTGAGGCCCGGCTGGCGGCGGCGTTGACCGATCAGGAGCGCAAGGTCGCGCAGAATCTGGCGGACAAGGCGCATTATTATGACGAAGCGCGCAAGCTGGCGCGCATCGCCGCGCAATATCCGGCGAACGCGGACGGGCGCCGCAATTTCGTCGTCTGTTCGGGCGGCGGCCCTTCGATCATGGAGGCCGCGAATCGCGGGGCAAGCGACATCGGCGCGCCGTCGATCGGCATGAACATCGTGCTGCCGCACGAACAGGCGCCCAACATCTACGTCACCCCGGAGCTAAGCTTCCAGTTCCACTATTTTGCGCTGCGCAAGATGCACTTCACGCTTCGTGCCCGCGCGCTGGCGGTGTTTCCGGGCGGCTTCGGCACTTTCGACGAATTTTTCGAGCTACTGACCCTGATCCAGACCGGCAAGATGAAGCCGATCCCGATCCTGCTCTACGGCAAGGCCTTCTGGACCAAAGTCGTCGATTTCGAGGCGCTGGCCGACGAAGGCGTGATCGCGCACCGCGACCTCGACCTGTTCACCTTCGTGGAAACCGCCGAGGAAGGCTGGAACGTGGTCGCCGCCTTCTACAAGGATGACACGCACATGGTGCGCGACTGATCCAGTCAGGCCATGATTAAACTGTTACAATCAAAACGTTCGTGATGAGTGGAGCCGAGTATCGCGTTTGAACAGCGCGGTTCTCGGCCGCTATGCCCCCTTCAGCGTTTCGGCGATCAGCTTCTGCCCCGCGGCGCTTTCCCAATCCATCGCGCCGACAACGCGTGCGATTTCCTTGCCTTTCGCGTCATACAGGACGCTTGTCGGCAACATGCCGGTGCCATAGCCGAAGCTGAATTGGTTTTCCGGGTCCAGCCAGGATTTCAGATGGGTGAACTTGCCCTTTGCGAAAAAGGGATCGACCTTGGCGGCGCCTTGGCTGTCCTGATTGATCGTCAGGACCTGCAGGCCTTGTGCGGCATATTTACCCGCGATCCGGTCGAGCGCCGGCATTTCCGCGACGCAGGGACCGCACCAGGTCGCCCACAGATTGACCAGCACCGGCTTGCCCGCGAAATCCTGCAATGTCGTGTCCCCGCCGCCCCGCGCGGCAAAGGCGAAGGTCGGCATTGCCGCGCCCTTCTTGGACCGGTCGACGGTCGATGCCGGGGCGGCTTTCCCTTCCGCCTTCGTGGTGGCCTCACCCGAAGTCACCTCACCCGATGTCACTTCCGTCGCGCTGTTGTTCGCGGGTCCCGCAGCCGCTTGCTCCTTGGGCGCTGATTGCCTATCGCAGGCGCTCAACCCGCAGGTCAGGCCAGTGAGCAGGAGCAGGGCAATTACCGATCGCGCAGTTACAGCAGGAAGCATGGCAGACAAGGGCGTTTCCAATATGATGTGGGGCGGGCGTTTCGCCGCCGGCCCGGCAGCCGTCATGCGGGAGATAAATGCCTCGATCCCGTTCGACAAGCGATTATGGAAACAGGATATCGCCGGATCGAAGGCGCATGTCGCGATGTTGGCCAAACAAGGCATCGTTTCGGACGCCGATGCGCAGGCGATTGCCGCCGGACTCGACAGCATCGCCGCCGAATATGAAACCGATGGCGTGCCGGTGAACCTCGACCTTGAGGATATTCACATGGTCACCGAATCGCGGCTGGCGGAACTGATCGGCCCGGCTGCCGGCCGCCTGCATACCGCTCGCTCGCGCAACGATCAGGTCGCGACCGACTTCCGCCTCTGGGTGCGCGACGCGATCGACGAGGTCGATGCCGGCCTCGCCCAGTTTCAGCATGCGCTGCTGACCCGCGCAGAGGACCATGCCGACGCGGTGATGCCTGGCTTCACCCATCTGCAAAGCGCCCAGCCCGTCACGCTCGGGCATCATCTGATGGCCTATCATGCGATGATCGGTCGCGACCGTTCGCGCTTTGCCGATGCCCGCGTCCGCATGAACGAATGCCCACTCGGTGCGGCGGCGCTCGCCGGCACCGGCTTCCCGATCGACCGCCACGCGACGGCCGCCGCGCTCGGCTTCGACCGGCCCACCGGCAACAGCCTCGACAGCGTGTCGGACCGCGACTTCGCGCTCGACTATCTGATGTCCGCAACGCAGTGCAGCCTTCACCTTTCACGTCTGGCCGAAGAATTCGTGATCTGGGCCAGTCAGCCTTTCGCTTTCGTCAAACTGTCCGACGCCTATTCGACCGGCAGCTCGATCATGCCGCAGAAGCGCAATCCCGACGCCGCCGAACTGGTGCGCGGCCATGCCGGGCGGATCGCCGGCTGCATGACCGCGCTCGTCATCACGATGAAAGGCCTGCCGCTCGCTTATTCGAAGGATATGCAGGACGACAAGCCGCCGGTGTTCGAGGCGCATGACCTGCTCGGCCTGTCGATCGCGGCGATGACCGGCATGGTCGAAACCGTGACCTTCCGCACTGACGCCATGCGCGCCCGCGCCGAAAGCGGCTATGCCACCGCCACCGATCTGGCCGACTGGCTGGTGCGCGAGGCCGACGTCCCGTTCCGCGAGGCGCATCATATCACCGGCCGCGCGGTAAAGCTGGCCGAAGAACGCGGCGTCGCCTTGTCCGACTTGCCGCTCGCCGATCTCCAGGCGATCGATGCGCGTATCGATCAACGTCTATATGCGGTGCTGACCGTCGACGCATCGGTCGCCAGCCGCGCCAGCCATGGCGGCACCGCCCCGGCGCAGGTGCGCGCCCGTATCGCCGAAGCGCGCGCGAAGGAAGCAAAGACATGATTCGCCAGGGCCTCATCCTTCTCGTGCTTGCCTCCGTGCTTTCCGCATGCGGCGGGCGTCAGGCGCTTCAGCGCCCGGCGGGCGATCCCCCCGTTCCCACGGCGCGCGGTGCCAGCGCGCCCTTGACTGCGGATCAACTCATGGCGCCCAGTGCCCAGTCGCGTCCTGAACGCAATGCCGAACTGCTTAAATCCTCGAAGGAACGGGGCGACGATCCGTTCGATCTGC
The DNA here is from genome assembly GCA_964250175.1 of uncultured Sphingobium sp. Lineage (GTDB taxonomy): Bacteria > Pseudomonadota > Alphaproteobacteria > Sphingomonadales > Sphingomonadaceae > Sphingobium. Next base: position 42,088 of record CAXUEQ010000002.1, read on the forward strand.
CGCCGGGCACGACCAATCCGCCGCCGCCGCCCGGCTCGTCCGCTACGCCCCAATAAGCCAAGGCCGCCTCATGGATCATTTCGATTACAGAAACGGCACGATGCACGCCGAACAGGTGCCACTGGCTGTCCTCGCCGATGCCGTCGGCACGCCTGTCTATGTCTATTCCACCGCGACGCTAACGCGCCATGTCGGCGTGTTCCGCGATGCGCTGTCTCCGCTTGAAAACCCGCTGATCGCCTTTGCGGTCAAGGCCAATCCCAATGCCGCCGTGCTTGCGACGCTGGCAAAGCTCGGCCTGGGTGCTGATGTCGTCTCCGGCGGCGAACTGCTGCGCGCGCTTGCCGCCGGCATGCCTGCGAACAAGATCGTCTTTTCCGGCGTCGGCAAAACCGCCGAAGAGATGCGCCTCGCGCTCGAAAAGGATATTTTCCAGTTCAATCTGGAAAGCGAGCCGGAAGCCGAAATGCTGTCCGAAATCGCGTTGGCCATGGGAAAGAAAGCCCCTGTCGCCTATCGCATCAACCCCGATGTCGATGCCGGCACCCATGCCAAAATCTCGACCGGCAAATCGGAAAACAAGTTCGGCATCCCCTATGACCGCGCGCTTGCCTCTTATGACCGGGCGGGCCAGCTTGCGGGACTCGATGTCCAGGGCGTTGCCGTCCATATCGGCAGTCAGCTCACCGACCTGAACCCGCTTGAGGCCGCCTTCGTCAAGGTCGGCGTGCTGATCGACGCGCTGGTGGATCAGGGGCATGCGATCCGCACCGCCGATCTGGGCGGTGGCCTCGGCGTTCCCTATGATCCCAGCCAGCCGGTTCCGCCCAGCCCCGCCGCCTATGGCGCGATGGTCGCGCGCGTCACCGCCGACTGGGACGTGCGCCTGTTGTTCGAGCCGGGGCGGGTGATCGTCGGCAATGCGGGCGTGCTCCTGAGCCGCGTCGTGCGCGTCAAGCAGGGCGCGAGCCAACCCTTCGTGATCGTCGACGCGGCGATGAACGACCTACTGCGCCCCAGCCTGTATGACGCCTGGCATGACATTCGCGCCATCAAACCCAGCGGCAGGCAGACGACCGCCAATGTCGTCGGCCCGGTGTGCGAGAGCGGCGATACTTTCGCCACCAACCGCACGATCGATCAGGTGAAGGCGGACGATCTTGTCGCCTTCATGACCGCCGGAGCCTATGGCGCGACCATGGCCAGCACCTATAACAGCCGGGCGCTAACGCCTGAAGTGCTGGTGTCGGGCGACAAATGGGCGGTCGTTCGCCCTCGCCTGCCGATCGAAACGCTGATCGCCGGGGACGTGGTTCCCGATTGGGTGCGGTAGGATAAGCCGTGCATAGCCTGCCGCTGTTCCTGAAGCTGGAGGGTCGCCCAGTCATCCTGCTTGGCGATGGCCCGATGGCCGACGCCAAGCGTCGTCTGCTCGAACGGGCTGGGGCGACCTTTGTCGGTGAGGATGTGCATGCGGCTCTCGCCATCGTGGCGATCGAGGATGAGGTGGACGCACAGGCCGCAGTCACCCGGCTGAAAGCCCGTGGCATCCTCGTCAACGCCGTCGACCGGGCGGCACTCTGCGATTTTACGCTCCCCGCGATCATAGACCGGGACCCTGTGCTTGTCGCGATAGGCACTGGCGGCACATCCGCCGGCCTTGCGGCTGCGCTGCGCCGCCGTCTCGAAGCGCTGCTGCCCGCCACGCTAGGCCATCTTGCCGCCGCACTCCATCGCGCACGCGAGGATCTGCTTGCGCGCTGGCCCGATCCCGTCGCCCGGCGGCGTGCGATAGCGGAGGGCCTGTCCCCCGGCGGCGCGATGGATCCGCTCGGTCCCGACCCGGATGTTCCCGGCTGGCTGGCACAGGGTAGCCGTGACTCAGGCGGGCATGATCTGATCCGCTACGCTCTTACCTCGCCTGATCCTGACGATCTCACCCTGCGGCAGGCGCGCGACCTCGCCAATGCCGACCGCATCTATCACGCGCCGGATGTGCCGCCCGCCATCCTCGACCGCGCTCGCGCCGACGCGCAGCGCATCGGCGCCCGCCCGCCCGCAACCCCCGATCCGGGCCTCTCGCTCTGGCTGGAGATGCACATATGAGCCATGTGACGGTCCGCGAGGGCGGCGCGGTTCGTACCGAAAGCCTCGACGCCTTCTGCGCACGCGACGAATCGCCCAGCTTCACCTGGCTGCATATCGACGCGCGACACGAGGATGCGCACGCCATCGCCGCGCGCCTGCAGGGTATGCCCGAAACCGCGCTCAACGCGCTGGTGGCGCAGGAAACCCGCCCGCGCTGCACGCTGATGGGCAACGGCGCGCTCATCAACCTGCGCGG
>CAXUEQ010000002.1:44441-58585 GCA_964250175.1 uncultured Sphingobium sp.
GTCTGGGCGCAGCGGGGTCGGGTGGTCTCGGTCAGCTATCGCCACATGACCGCGCTCGATTCGGTCGCCGCGCGGATGCAGGCGGGAGACATCAAGGATCCAGGCGATTTCATCTCGATGCTCGCACAGGAAATTACCGATGAAATGGACCCCGATGTCGCCGCATTGGGCGATGATCTGGACGAGATTGAAAGCAGCGTCAGCGAGGATACGCCTGCCGAGGTCCGTCGTACCGTCTCGCGCATCCGCGCCGCCGCCATCTCCTACCGCCGCTTCATCGCGCCCCAGCGCCAGGCGATCGAACGGCTGGCGCTCGCCGAGATCGACTGGCTGGAGGATGACGATCACATGCATCTGCAGGAAGCGGCCGATCGTTGCGCCCGTATGGCCGAGGAACTGGAGGCTGTCCGCGAACGGGCGGCGCTCGCACATGAAAATCTGACCGACCTGCGCGCCGAAAGGATGAATCAGCAGGCGCTGGTCCTCGCCATCGTCGCGCTCGTCTTCCTGCCACTGACGTTCATCACAGGCCTGCTCGGCATGAACGTCGCCGGCATCCCCTTCGCCCAGGAACCCTGGGCCTTTGCCGGCGTCACCGGGCTATGCGTGCTGCTCGCGGTAGCGATCACCGGATGGTTTGTCGCGCATCACTGGCTCGGACAACGGTAGGACGCCGACTCTTATCCTTCCCGGCGGATATTTTCTATTCCTCGCTCAACAGAAAAGGGCCAGCCCGGCTTTCCGCCGGGCCAGCCCCAATCTCTACATACCTCCAAAGGAAGGCAGGCGGTTCAGTCCGCCTTGGTCTGCAGGTTCACCGCCGCATATTTGCCGCGACGATCGACTTCCAGTTCGAAATCGAGCCGATCGCCTTCGTTCAGCGATGACATGCCGGCACGTTCCACGGCGCTGATATGCACGAATGCGTCAGGCTGTCCGTCATCGCGCTGAATGAAGCCGAAGCCCTTCATCGCGTTGAAAAACTTGACCGTGCCGCTTGAGCGTTCGCCGGTCAGTTGGCGCTGCGGGCCACCACGCTCGGCACCACCGCCAAAGCCGCCACTCGGCGCACGCTCTGCGCCGAAGCCACCCGCCCGCGGTTCGCGCGGCGGGGCGCGATCGGTGACGGGAAGAGGCTCGCCGTCGATCTTGAGATCGGTCGCCGAAATCTTGCCGCCACGATCGACCAGGGTGAAGCCGAGCGGCTGACCTTCGGCCAAGCCGGTCAGGCCCGCTTGCTCGACGGCGCTGATATGTACGAACACATCTTCGCCGCCATCGTCCCGGACCACGAAGCCAAAGCCCTTCTGGCCGTTGAAGAATTTGACGACGCCTGTGCCTTCACCGACCACCTGGGCAGGCATGCCGCGACCACCACCGCCGCCACCGCCGCCACCGCCGCCAGCGGGACGGAAACCGCCACCACCGCCGCCAAAGCGATCGCCGCCACCGCCACTGCCATAGCGATCACCGCCACCGCCGCCGAAGCGATCGCCGCCGCCACCGCCGAAGCGGCTACCGCCGCCCTGTTCGGAATAGCCGCCGAAATTCTCGTCGCCGAAACCGTCACGCTTGTCCCTGCCGCGACCGCGGCGACCTTTATCAAAACTCATGCCCTGTTAGTCACTTTCGCTTCGCCCATCGAAATTCGGACAGGCATGCCGGACGAAGGGACATGCAGAATCCGCCGCAAAACCACGGTTTGGGAATCACTATAAACATATTTCAGTCCCGGCGCGAAGGATTTTCCGCATGTATTTCGCGCGGTTGATCGGCAGGAGCAGAAACCCTTCATTGAGTTACCGGCCCGCCCTCTCTAAAGGACGTGCGATGACCGTATTTTTTCATGAAGAAGACCTGCCCGCCGGCCTTTTGGCGGAAGGACCCGTTGCCATCGATACCGAGACGATGGGTCTCATCACCCCGCGCGACCGGCTCTGCGTCGTTCAGATCAGTGACGGGCGGGGGGATGAGCATCTCATTCGCTTCTCGCCCGGCAGCCGTTACGACGCGCCGAACCTGAAGGCGGTGGTCGCCGATCCTAACCGCTTGAAATTATTCCACTTCGGTCGCTTCGACATCGCGGCGATGCAGCATTATCTTGGCGTGCTGGCGACGCCCGTCTATTGCACGAAGATCGCCTCGCGCCTCATTCGTACCTATACCGACCGTCACGGCCTGAAGGAACTGGTGCGCGAGCTGCTGGGACAGGATATCAGCAAGCAGCAGCAAAGCTCGGACTGGGGCAATCCTGTCCTGTCCGACGCGCAAAAGGACTATGCCGCGTCCGACGTGCGCTATCTTCATGCCATGCGGACCGAACTCGACGCGCGATTGATACGCGAAGGGCGGATGGAACTGGCGCAGGCCTGTTTCGATTTCCTGCCGCATCGCGCCCTGCTCGATATCGCCGGCTGGCCGGAAACCGATATCTTCGCGCATATGTGAGAATCAGAAAGCCTTAGCCTTATGTCGCGTCTTGCCGAGGAACAGCGCAATGTCCGCCAGCACTGGGCCTTGCCGGGCAGCAGCCACGACCGGCTGATCGCCACGCTGAAAACCGTTCTGCCGATCGGCGTCGGCATTCTCGCCGCCTTCCTCACGGCCGCGCCCTTCACCCACAGCAGCGAAGTCAGCTTCGTGCTCGACAAGAACAAGGTCGAAGTGGCGAAGGAACGGATGCGCGTGTCCGAAGCGCTCTATCGTGGCGAGGACGGCAAGGGGCAGCCCTTCTCGCTCCGCGCCGGATCGGCCGTGCAGAAAAGCTCGCGCGAACCGATCGTCGATTTGAACGACATGTCGGCGCGCATCCTGATGGCGGACGGCCCCGCCGTGCTGGAGGCGTCCAAGGGGCGCTACGACATGGACAGCGAGCGCGTCGCGATCGACGGCGCGGTCCAGTTCCAGTCCGCCGGCGGCTACCGCCTGACCACCCGCGACGTCGGCATTGATTTGAAGACCCGCAAGATGGCAAGCCGGGGCCGGGTCGACGGGCGGATGCCGGTCGGCACCTTCACCGCCGATCATCTGGAGGCCGACATGGCGGCGCGCACGGTGACGCTGAAGGGCCGCGCCCGCTTGCGTATCGATCAAAATGGCCTCAAAGGGCGGTAATCATGACCCGCTGCGCGCTGCTCCTCCTCCTTCCGCTTTTTCTAACCGCGAATCCTGCAACCGCGCAGGGCCTGAAGAATCACGACAGCAACGCCCCGGTCAATTTCTCGGCCGACCGGATCGAGGTGCAGGATCGCTCCGACCGCGTCGTCGTGTCGGGCAATGTCATCGTCGATCAGGGCGGGCTGAAACTCAATGCCCAGCGGATGACCGTCAATTATCGCAAAACCAATGTCCCGCAGCCGGCGGTTGCGGCGGCGGACAGCGGCGTTCAGGTGCAACGCATCGACGCGTCGGGCGACGTGCTTGTGCGGAATGCGGATCAGACCGCGCGCGGCAATGTCGCCATTTACGATCTCAACACCCGCCTTATTACCATGCTCGGCAATGTCCGGCTCGATCAGGGAGCCAACCATCTGAGCGGCGGGCGGCTGGTCATGGACCTCGCCAGCGGGCGCTCGACCGTCGACGGTCGCGCATCGGGCGGCGGTACGCCGGGCGTTTCGGGCGGAGGCGGCGGTCGCGTATCGGGTACCTTCACTGTTCCCCAGCGCGGCAATCCGTCCAAATAATCGCAGTCATCCATGGCTATCGCGTGTAAAGCGCTTGCCGCGTCGCCAATGGCCATGCACAAAGCCTGCCAGAATCGGCGGCAGTTTCGATGGTCATCACCGATTCATGAAGTCGAGGCTAATGCGGGTTCCGGGAGCATCATATGACCGACACAGCCATTCTTGATCGTCCCGTTCCCGATGCGCCCGGCCCGCAGGATCTTGGAGACGGCCTGTCAGTGATCTCGATCGCCAAAAGCTATGATCGCCGCACTGTGTTGGCTGACGTGTCGCTGACCGTGGGCAAGGGCGAGGTTGTCGGCCTGCTCGGGCCGAACGGAGCGGGCAAGACCACCTGCTTCTATTCGATCATGGGCCTGGTCCAGCCCGACAGCGGCCGCATCATGCTGGATGGATCGGACATTACCGGCCTGCCCATGTATCGCCGTGCGATCCTTGGCCTTGGCTACCTGCCGCAGGAAACCTCGATCTTTCGCGGTATGACAGTCGAACAGAATATCAGCGCGGTGCTCGAACTGTCGGAGCCGGACCGGAGCGCCCGCGCCGAGCGGCTGGAACAGCTATTGTCTGAATTTGGCCTTGCCCGCCTGCGCGACTCGTCGGCCATGGCGCTGTCGGGCGGTGAGCGCCGCCGCTGCGAGATCGCCCGCGCGTTGGCCGCCAACCCATCGATTATGCTGCTCGACGAGCCGTTCGCCGGCATTGACCCGCTGTCCATCTCCGATATTCGCGATTTAGTGAAGGAATTGAAGACGCGCGGCATCGGCGTGCTCATCACCGACCATAATGTCCGCGAAACGCTCGACATCGTTGATCGCGCCTGCATCATCTATGATGGCCGTGTGTTGTTCGCGGGCAGTCCTACCGAACTGGTCGCCAACGCCGACGTCCGCCGCCTCTATCTGGGCGAGAGCTTCTCGCTCTGAAATGATGGCCACCCTTGCTCCTCCCTCCGTTCGGGCCGAGCCGGTCGAGACCCTGTTTTTTCCTCGTGCGCAGATGTGCGGCCCTTCGACAGGCTTGTGTCGAACGGAGCGGGAAAAGCGCAGCCGCTGATGGCGCTCGGTCCACGCCTCGATCTGCGGCAAAGCCAGTCTCTTGTCATGACGCCGCAATTGCAGCAGGCGATCCGCCTGCTCGCGCTGTCCAACCTGGAAGTAGAGGGCTTCATCGCCGGCGAGCTGGAAAAAAACCCGCTGCTGGAAACGGATTCCGGCTCGGCCGATGCTACGCCCCATTTGCCTGATGCCGACTTCGGCGTACTGCCCCTCTCGGCCGAAACGGCGGGTGCCGACTCGCTGATCGCGCAGGGACTTGGCGCAGCCGATAGCCCGCTCGACGTCGATCATGGCGCGGAAACCTTCATCGATGATGCTCCTTCCGACCGTGCGATTGCTCCGGCGGGTGGCCCCGGCGAAGGTCTGGGCGGCGGCGCGGAACTTGCCGGGCACTTCAGCGAGGACGGCCCCGATTTCGACAGCTTCGCCGGCCCCGACATCGGCCTGCACGAACATCTATTGCAACAGGCTGGCGCAAAATTTTTTGGCGTCGATCTCGTCATCGCCGGCCAGTTGATCGGCCAGATCGACAATGCCGGCTATCTGGAGGCTGACCTGCTGCAACTCGCTTACACTCTTGGCATTCCGCTGCATCAGGTCGAAACGGTGCTTGGCGTCATCCAGAGTTTCGACCCCACGGGCGTGGGCGCACGCAGCCTGTCCGAATGCCTCGCGCTTCAGGCACGCGAGGCTGATCGTTACGATCCGTGCATGAAGCTGCTGCTCGAGAATCTGGAATTGCTGGGACGCGGCGCGCTACCGCAGTTACGCCGGATTTGCGGTGTGGACGAAGAGGATATGCAGGACATGATCCGCGAATTGCGGGCCTATGATCCCAAGCCTGGCCTGCGTTTCGGCGGCGACGGCGCCCCCACCGTCGTACCGGACCTGTTCGTTGCGCCGCGCGGAACGGGCTGGGCGATTGAAATTAACGCCGCCACGCTGCCGCGTGTGCTGGTTAACCGCAGCTATTATACCGAATTGTCGGGCGGCAGTCAGGACAAGCGCAGCAAGGCATGGCTCGCCGATTGCCTCGCCAGCGCCAATTGGCTGGTGAAAGCGCTCGACCAGCGCCAGAAGACGATCCTGAAAGTCGCGAGCGAGATCGTGAAGCAGCAGGAGCATTTTTTCCGCAAGGGCGTGGAGCATCTGCGGCCGCTTACGCTGCGTGCGGTCGCCGACGCGATCGAAATGCACGAATCGACCGTCAGTCGCGTCACCAGCAACAAATATCTGTCCTGCCCGCGCGGGCTTTTCGAACTGAAATATTTCTTCACAAGCGCCATCCAGTCGTCGGACGGCGGAGACGCCGTATCGGCGCAGGCGGTCAAGAGTCATATCCGCAGCCTGATCGCCGCCGAACATCCCAGGAAAATATTGTCCGACGACACGCTGGTCGATCTGCTGCGCGAAAAGGGCTTCGACATCGCGCGGCGGACGGTGGCCAAATATCGTGAGGCGATCGGTATCGGGTCGTCGGTTCAGCGTCGTCGGCAAAAGGCGCTGGACGGTAGCAAGGCGGCGTGATCCGATAGCGCGACATCCCGCTATCGCTTGCGACGATAGCCTACCCTAAAGGGAAGGATTTACGGCTTTCCGCAGCCCCGCGCGTCCTCGCCGCGCCAACTCCGCCTTCAACGCTTCGGGTTTGGGCGCAAGCAGAAAGCCGAAGCTTACCGTCCCCGCCTTGGTTTCCACCGCGTGATGCAGACGGTGTGCCTGCACGATTCGTTTCATGTAGCGCGACCGTGGCACATGACGATTTGCTATGCGCCGATGCACGATGATGTCGTGGAACCCCAGATAGATCGCGCCATAGGCAGTGATGCCCGCGCCGACCGCCGTCGCCCAGTCACCCCAGCCCAGTTGCACACCGCCCAGCAGCAATATTATGGCGGGCGTGGCGAATATCACGAAAAAAAGGTCGTTCAGCTCCCAGAAGCCGCTGCGCGCCCGGTGATGGCTGGCGTGCAACACCCAGCCCGGCCCGTGCATCACCCAGCGGTGCATGATATAGGCAAAGCCTTCCATGCTTATGACGGTAAGAAGAAAGAGCGCGATCGACATTAGGTTCATATAGGGCGATTGGCCGGTCGGTTAAATGAAATCAGCCGCGCAGCCGCGCAATTTCTTCGTGCATCGCCTGGATTGACGACACCAGCCGCGCCCGGTCGGCGGTCAGCTCTTGCAATTCGGCGCGCGCCTCGCCCAACTCTACCGCTCTGCGTGCGATGCGGGCGTCCAGCCGCGCATTATGCTGCGCCAGCTCGGCGATACGGTGTGCGCGTGCGACGATATGGCGGATACGCGCCTCCAATATCTCGAAATCAAACGGTTTGACGATCTGGTCGTCCGCGCCATTATCCAGTGCCTCGACGACCGCCGCCGCGTCGCTGCGCGCGGTGACCATCAGGATCGACGCCGCGCCCAGCAGGCCGGATGCGCGTATCTTGCGCATCGTCGCGATTCCCGACAGCAATGTCATCGCCCGGTCGAGCAGGATCAGGTCGAATTTCTGCGCGATCAATATGGCGAGCGCCGCCGGGCCATTCTCCGCCAGCACGACGTCATGGCCCGCGTGCGACAGCCGCCGGCCCAACACCGACAGCGCCGTCGGATTTTCGTCCACCACCAGCAACCGCAATCGGCGCGCAGGCAATTCCCGCGCCGCCAAAGTTTCGATTTCCGCCGTTTCCGCCGCTGGTTCAGCGCCACGGCCTTTGCGTTTGAAGATCGGCATCGCATCCCACATCTTGCTGATCCCGACAGCTTAGGAGGTGCGGGCGAATAATTGGTTAACAACGTCAAAAGGCATAGGACCGGTTGATGCTCCTCGCTAATCTATAACGGAAAAGGAACGACGATGCAGGACCGCGTGACAATCGAGATCGTCGATGGCGTCGCCGACGTCAGGCTGAATCGGCCGGACAAGATGAACGCACTCGACGCGGCAATGCTCGAAGGTATAGCGGCGGCGGGCGCGACGTTGCGTGACACCCCCGGATTGCGGGCGGTCGTCTTGTCGGGCGAAGGGCGGGCTTTCTGCGCCGGACTGGACGTCGCCAGCTTCGCCGGTCTGCCCTTCGATCTGGTCGTGCGCACTCATGGCTGTGCCAACCTCTTCCAGCATGCCGCGATGCTATGGCGCGAATTGCCGGTGCCCGTGATCGCCGCTGTGCGTGGGGCCTGCCTGGGCGGGGGGCTGCAGATTGCGCTGGGTGCGGACGTCCGCGTCGCCGCGCCCGATGCGCGGTTCAGCCTCATGGAAATCCAATGGGGACTGGTTCCGGACATGGGTGGCTTCGTGCTGACCCGCGGACTGGTGCGCCGCGATCTGTTGCGCGAACTGGTCTATTCCGGCCGGACGCTCGACGCGCGGGAGGCTGTCGCGATCGGCCTGGCGACTCGCATCGCCGCTGACCCGCTCGCCGAAGCGAAAGAAATCGCCCGCGCCATCGCCGCCCGCAATCCCGACGCGGTGCGCGCCGCCAAGGCGCTGTTCGACGCAATGGACGATAGCGCGACCGACGCGCTGCTCGCTGCCGAGAGTTTGGCGCAGGCTGCGATCATGGCCGGTCCCAACCAGCGCGAAGCGGTGCTGGCGCATATGCAGGAGCGAGAACCCCGCTTTGGCGATTAATCCCGAATGATCGCATTCTCCGCCATCGCCGTGCGCAGGAAATCGTCGACGCGACGGCGGCCTTCCGGCCCGTGCGTCACCACCACCGTGTCGCAGGTCGCGACGCAGGCATCGTCCTGGAACGCGGCCGACATGACCTGCCAGCTCGTATTGCCGACCCGCCCGATCGCGCAACCCACGAGGATGTCGTGCGAAAAATGCGACTCCCGCACATAGTTGAGATCGACGGCGGCGATCAGCCAGCGCACCCCCGAATCATGGGGATGCCGGCCCAGATGCCGATGAAAATGCACCCGTGCCGTTTCGAAAATGCCCGCCAGCGCGACGTTGTTGATATGGCCCATGATATCCAGGTCCTGATAACGGGTCTGGAGCGTCATGGTGAAAGGATAGCGATCGGGCGCGAGGCGCCAGGGTTCGGGCTTGGCCATGTCCATCTCTTTCGCTGTCGGGCCATTGGCCGTTCCTGGATAATGACTTAATCCCGACGCTCAAAGAAGCAAAGCGCTGTGACACGAAAACGGGAAAGCTGCGGCCTTTATGACACAATCTGCCTCTACTCCCTCGGTCGAACTGGCGCTGGACGCCCGCGCATCGCTTGGCGAGGGTCCCCGCTGGCATGCCGCCGAACGCAGGCTTTACTGGGTCGATATCGATCGCAAGGAATTGCATCGCTTCGATCCCGCCACCGGAACCGATGCGCTGCGCCGCTTCGACGCACCGGTCGGCTGCTATGCCTTCATGGCGGGCGGCGGCTATCTGCTCGCGATGAAGGACGGCTTTGCGACGCTGGCGTCATGGGATGCCGGTCCCGTGCCTTTCGGGCCACAGATTTTCGCTGATTGCCCTCAGCTTCGTTTCAATGACGGCCGTACCGATTCGCGCGGCCGCTTCTGGGCGGGCAGCGTCAACATGAACAAGTCGGCGCATGACGCCGCGCTCTACCGGCTCGATGCGGATGGAAGCGTGACGAAGATCGAAGGCGGAATGCTCACCTGCAACGGCGCGGCCTTTTCGGCCGACGGGCGGCGCTTCTTCCATGCCGATACGCCGACCCACGCGCTACGCGGCTATGATTGTGATCCCGATACCGGCACGCTGTCGAATCGCAGGATCGTGCATCAATTCCCTGTCGGCCATGGCCGCCCCGACGGTGGATCGGTCGATGCGGAAGGGTGCAACTGGAGCGCCTTGTTCGACGGCGGCCGCGTCGTGCGGCTGTCGCCGGCGGGGGAAATCCTTGCCGAAGTCCCGCTGCCCGCCAAGCGCCCTTCGATGATCGTGTTTGGCGATGACGATCTGCGCACCGCCTATGTCACCACCGCGCGGTCCGGCCTGACGGCGGAGGAACTGGCGGCGCAGCCATTGTCCGGCGGCATCTTCCGCTTCCGGGTCGATGTGCCAGGCCTGCCGGAAACGCCCTTCGCCGCCTGAACCGGTATGCCGTCAGCCGTGCTTCACCCCAAAGCCTCGTTCAGCAACCGCGCGAGCCTCAGTCCGCCGCGCTCCACTTGCCGGCGCAGGATCGGCACCAGCGTCTCGATCTGCGCCTCGGTCAGCTTCGCATGACCGTCAGTAGGGGCGTCGCAGGGATGGCCACCCCGCACGATGCCATAGGCATAATCGCGGCTGATTTCCCAGCTTTCGCGGCTCCAGTCGGTCGTGTCGCCCGCCGTCATCTCCGCTTTTTCCGCAGGCGAATAGACGCGCGTCAGGGAGGGCGGGGTCGAAATCGCGCGCTCGGCCAGCCAGCCGTCCCAGATGCTGTGCAGGTTCAATTTTTCGGCCGAATAGATGCCATAGTCGGCCTTGACACGGTTGCCGCCCAGATCGGCGTTGTCGCCCGCGTGCAGCGGCTGGTGCAGATCGCCGACGAAATGGACGAGGAACAGCAGCGCCATCAACCGTTCACGCACCGGCACCTTGCGATCCTTGAGCAGCCGGGCGTTGCGGTCGATCTGTGCCGACACGCAATTGCCGTCGGGGCAGGCCGCCTTGACGTCGAATGGCTTGCAGACATTCACATTCTGATAGTGCCAATTATAGGCATAGCTGAACCGGTCGCCCAGCGGTTTGATGCAATCGGCCCAGACGCTCGCCTGTTCGATCGTTTTCAGCGGACAGGTGGGCGTCGCCATATCGGGCGCGTGCCTGAGCAGAGCGGCGATCTCGCGCCGCGCCTTGGGGGTGACATTGGCGCTGGCGATGCGCGCTAGCGTCTCATGCCCATATTCCCAGAAGGCGAGCGCCGGGGAGGGGAGCAGCGCAAGCAGCGCCAGCAAGAGGGGTAACAGGCGACGCATCACTCTTCATCTCCACAGATGGCGACGCACGTGCCGCCCGCGCCTGCCGCGACGCGATCTTCGCACCCTATTCGATAGCGGAAGATTTTTACATTTCCGGTGCTAGTGCGCCGCAATCGGCTGGAGCAAGGAAACTTCGCGTCCGGCCCTCGAAATGGTGGCCGGGAGTCGCTATAGAGGCCTCGAATGAGGAGCTTCCCCAATGTCAGACCATAATCCCGGCCTGCGCCCCTGGCGTGACATCAGCCGCCGGGTGAGCCGCCGGATCATGGTCGGCAATGTCCCGGTGGGTGGTGGCGCGCCGGTCACGGTCCAGACGATGACCAACACGCTGACCAGCGATCCGCGCGCCACGATCGACCAGATTCGCCGCTGCGAGGATGCGGGCGTCGACATCATCCGCGTTTCCTGCCCCGACGAGGAATCGACCGCCGCGCTGAAACAGATCGTCCGTGCCGCGCGTGTGCCGATCGTCGCCGACATCCATTTCCACTATAAGCGCGCGCTCGAAGCCGCCGACGCGGGCGCGGCCTGCCTGCGCATCAATCCCGGCAATATCGGCAGCGAAAAGCGCGTGAAGGAAGTGGTCGACGCGGCCAAGGCCAATGGCTGCGCGATCCGCATCGGCGTGAATGGCGGTAGCCTGGAGCGCGACCTGCTCGAAAAATATGGCGAGCCGTGCCCCGAGGCGTTGGTCGAAAGCGCGCTCGACCATATCAAACTGCTGCAGGATCAGGATTTTCACGACTATAAGGTCGCGGTAAAGGCCAGCGACGTCTTTCTCGCCGTCGCTGCCTATATGCAGCTTGCCGAAGCGGTCGATTGCCCCCTTCACCTTGGCATTACCGAAGCGGGCGGCCTGATCGGCGGCACGGTCAAGAGCGCGATCGGCATCGGCAACTTGCTATGGGCCGGCGTCGGCGACACAATCCGCGTTTCGCTGTCGGCCGAACCGGAGGAGGAAGTGCGCGTCGGCTATGACATCCTCAAATCGCTGGGTATCCGCACGCGCGGCGTAAAGGTCATCTCCTGTCCCAGTTGCGCGCGACAGGGCTTCGACGTGATCCGCACGGTGCAGGCGATCGAGGAGCGGCTCCAGCATATCAACACGCCATTGTCGCTCTCGATCCTGGGCTGTGTCGTCAACGGCCCCGGCGAAGCGCGCGAAACCGACATCGGCATCACCGGCGGCGGCAATGGCAAGCATATGGTCTATCTGTCCGGAGTGACAGATCACACAGTGCAGGACGCCGGAATGATCGACCATATCGTCAGGCTGGTCGAAGCGAAAGCGGCGGAGATCGAGGCGGCGACGACCGACGCGGGTGCGGCTGTGGACAGCGTGGCAGCCGAATAGTCGCGCGGCGCGACTTGCCAAATTATAGTCCCCATCGTCATTCTATATCCCATCGTCATTTCCGCGCGGGCGGGAACCTATTTCTCCCCACTCGCGTCAATGCCGGTGGCGAACTGGGTTCCCGCCCGCGCGGAAATGACGATGGAGATTTTTTGGAACCCTTGCTGACTCATGACCTCCCGTTCCCCTTCGATCCTCCTCCCCTTCCTTGCCTGCGCCACGGGCGTCGCGATATTTTCCGGCATGGATGCGGCGATGAAGGGGCTGAGCCTCGGCATGGGCGTCTATAATGCGCTGTTGTGGCGATCGGTGGCGGGAAGCGTGATCGGTGCCGCGCTGATGCTGGCGTTGCGGCTGCCCTGGCCCACTGGCGCGGCGATGCGGCTGCATGTGCTGCGCGGGTTGGTGGTGGCGGGCATGACACCGCTTTTCTTCATCGGCCTGACGAAGCTGCCGCTGGCCGAAGCGATCGCGCTGTCCTTCATCGCCCCGCTGATCGCGCTCTACCTCGCCGCCCTGCTGCTCAAGGAACGAATCGGGCGCAGCACTATTCTGGCCTCGATCCTCGGGCTTGCCGGGGTCGGGGTCATTCTTTCGGCCCGATTGCGGGGCAGCTATGACGCCGAAGCGATGACGGGCGCGGCGGCGGTGCTGGGGTCGGCTATACTGTTCGCATGGAATCTGATCCTGCAGCGGCAGCAGGCGCAGGTCGCTTCGCCGGTCGAGGTCGCCTTTTTCCAGCAACTCGTTCTGCTGGGCATGTTCGCGCCGCTGGGTATCGGCGCATTGCGGCCGATACCGCCTTCTGGCCACGAGTGGCCGCTGATCCTGCTGACGGCGGGGCTGGCCTTCACCTCGCTCGCGCTGCTGAGCTGGGCCTATGCGCGCGCAGAGGCGCAGCGGCTGATCCCGATCGAATATAGCGCCTTCGTCTGGGCGGCGATCATGGGCTGGGTCGTCTTTGCCGAGCGCCTGACCCTGACGACATTGGCGGGGACCGCGCTGATCGTGACCGGTTGCCTGATCGCGACCCGCCGGGATAGAGACACACCGCCGTACAGCGAGGGAGCCGCCGTTTGACCCTGACCATCCGTCCTGCCGTTCCGGCCGATATCGACACGATCCACGCCTTCGTCCTCGCGCTCGCCGATTATGAAGATCTGCGTCATGAAGTCCGTGCCGACCGCGCTACGCTCGAACGCCATGTGTTCGGGCCGCGCCCGATGGCCGAAGTGCTCATCGCCGAAACACAAGGCGAGGCGATCGGCTTCGCGCTTTTCTTCCATAACTTCTCCAGCTTCGAAGGGCGGCCGGGCCTCTATCTGGAGGATCTGTTCGTCAGGCCGGAGGCGCGCGGTGCGGGAGCGGGCAGGGCGCTGCTTGTCCGGCTTGCCCAACTGGCGGTGGAACGCGACTGCGCCCGGCTCGAATGGTCCGTGCTCGACTGGAACGCACCGGCGATCGCCTTCTATCATTCTATCGGTGCGAAACCGATGGACGAATGGATTGTCCAGCGCGTCGATGGCGACGCACTGGGCGCTCTGGCTGCCTTATGAACGTCGCCAGCGGTCTGGCCGAATCAAGACGGCAGCCGCGCGACTCTTGACGGCGACTCCCTGCTCGGCGCATTAACCACGGAACATTCGAAAATGATTTCAGGTCGGGTGGCGTCGCCGGGCGACCCGGAAATCATGACAAACGGGGAAATAGAGCGGGCATTCCATGCCATCGGGCGCTCCCGCTCTATCGCACAGGACAGACTATGGCCGCCAGCCGCGCCACGAAACATACGCCGGAATGGCGTGATACGCTCAAACGGAGCCTGATCCGCAGCGGCGCGCTGATCGGGTCGCTGGCGCTATATGCACTCGCTTTCTTCTTTGCGGTCGCGCTCGTCACCAGCCACCTCAGCGATCCCTCGCTCAACACCGCGTCGGGCACCGATCCGCAAAATTCGGCGGGCATCGCGGGGGCCTATATCGCCGACATCGGGCTGCGTCTGCTTGGCCCCCCGGCGGGGCTGACCGTCCCGCTGATTCTCGTCATGGCGCGTCGCCTTTGGGGCGATCAGGACATGGCCGGCTGGCAGCGCCAGATCGC
>CAXUEQ010000002.1:58595-84219 GCA_964250175.1 uncultured Sphingobium sp.
ACGCGGCGGATCGGCGGAAGCGGTCAGCGCGGCAGCGCCAGATCGCCCAGTGCCTGATGGGCATATTCCTCGTCGCGCTTTCGCTTTCACTGATGCAGGGGGACCCGCAACTGCTCGACTTGCCTGCGGGCTGGGGCGGTGTGCCGGCCATGCTGTTCGCACGCGGCATCGCCAGCCTCAGTCTGGTGGCGCCCAGGGCGGTCCAGCCCTGGATCGTCGGACTGGTCGTCAGCGCCTCGATGCTCGTCGGTTTGCTCCTCTGGTATCGCAGCCTCGCGCTCGAAAAACCGCTTTTTCGCCTTGTTCGTCCCAATCTCGCGCGCGCCCATCTGCCACGCTTCAGCATGTCCAAGCGCGTCGTCACGCCCGAGGGCGAGGACGTGATCGAGGAACGCGCCGTCGCGCCGCGCAAGCCCGTTTCGTCGGAGCCACGCGCGCCGATCACCATCCAGTCGCCCAAGCCGGCGCCGCAACCCCGCGTCATGGCACCGGTCAGCCGGCAGGACGACCTGTTCGGCCATAGTTCGCTGCCCTCGCCCGATCTGCTCTCGCCCGCGCCACCCAGCATGGTGGTAAAGATCGACAAGGCCGGGCTGGAGCGCAACGCCCGCCTGCTCGAATCGGTGCTCGATGATTTCCATGTGAAGGGCCACATCACCGAAGTGAAGCCCGGCCCGGTCGTTACCATGTATGAACTGGAGCCGGCGCCGGGCATCAAGGCCAGCCGCGTGATCGCCCTGGCCGACGATATCGCCCGCAACATGTCCGCGCTGTCCGCCCGCGTCGCCACCATTCCCGGCCGTACCGTGATCGGCATCGAACTGCCCAACGCCAAGCGCGAGTCGGTGGTCTTGCGCGAACTGATTGAAAGCGACGAATTCGCTGATCAGCAGGCGTCGCTGCCGATCGTGCTCGGCAAGAATATCTCGGGCGACGCGGTGATCGCCGACCTTGCGCCGATGCCGCATCTGCTGATCGCGGGCACCACCGGATCGGGCAAGTCGGTCGGTCTCAACTGCATGATCCTGTCGCTGCTCTACCGGATGACCCCGGACGAACTGCGCCTCATCATGATCGATCCCAAGATGCTCGAACTATCGACCTATGACGACATCCCGCACCTTCTCTCGCCGGTCGTCACCGAACCGCAAAAGGCGATTCGCGCGCTGAAATGGGCGGTCGAGCAGATGGAGGATCGCTATCGCATGATGGCGTCGATCTCCGTTCGCAATCTCGCCAATTACAATGAAAAGGTCCGCGCCGCGAAGGCGAAGGGTAAGCCGCTCGGCCGCCGCGTCCAGACCGGCTATAATCCGGAGAGCGGCCAGCCCATTTACGAGGAGGAACAGCTCGATTTCCAGCCGCTGCCGCAGATCGTGGTGGTGGTCGACGAGCTGGCCGACCTGATGATGACGGCGGGCAAGGAAGTCGAATTCCTGATCCAGCGCCTCGCCCAGAAAGCGCGCGCGGCGGGCATCCACCTCATTCTCGCGACCCAGCGTCCCTCGGTCGACGTCATCACCGGCGTCATCAAGGCGAACCTGCCGACCCGCATCAGCTTCTTCGTGACGTCCAAGATCGACAGCCGCACCATTCTGGGCGAACAGGGCGCCGAACAGCTTCTGGGCAAGGGCGACATGCTCTATATGGCCGGCGGCAAGCAACTGACCCGCGTCCACGGTCCCTTCGTGTCCGACGACGAGGTGCGCGCCGTTGCCGACCATTGGCGCGCGCAGGGCAAGCCCGATTATATCCAGGCGGTGACCGAAGAGCCGGAAGAGGGCAGCTTCGCGCTGGACGGCGTCGATCTTGGTGACGACAGTCCCGACGCAAATCTGTATCGCAAGGCGTGCCAGCTCGTGTTCGAAAATCAGAAGGCGTCGACAAGCTGGCTGCAACGCCAGCTTCGCGTCGGCTACAACAGCGCCGCGCGCCTGATCGAACGGATGGAGGAGGAGGGCCTGGTCGGCGCACCCAATCATGTCGGCCGCCGCGAAGTCCTGCGCGACGAAGGCGGCAATCCGCTGTAACGCCAATCGGGAAGTTCAGAGCAGGTTCAACGTGGGCGCGCCAATCTGCACGCATCATCCCCAAACGGAGAAAAAGACATGAAGCGCCTCGCGCTCGCTTTGGCCGCAGCGCCGATCGCCGTTGCCATACTGCCCATCGGCGCAGCCATCGCCCAGCAGCGGGCGGCCGACCTCTCGCAGGTCAACGCCTATATCCGCGCCGTCTCCTCGATGACCGCCAGCTTCGCGCAAACTGACCGAAACGGGCAGGTGCTGACCGGCCAGATCACGTTGAAGCAGCCCGGCAAGATTCGGTTCCAGTATCAGAAGGGTGTGCCGCTGCTGATCGTCGGCGATGGCAAGGCGCTGACGATGATCGATTATGAGGTTCGGCAGGTGCAGCGCTGGCCGATCGGTTCATCGCCGCTGGGCGCGTTGCTCGATCCCAACAAGGATCTGTCCAAATTCGGCCGGGTCGTCCAGACCGGCGATCCCAACGTTTTGAGCGTCGAGGTACGCGATCCCAAACGACCCGAATTCGGTACGATCACCATGATCTTCAATCGCAAGGCGTCCGCCCCGGCGGGGCTGGAACTTTATGGATGGGTCGCGCTCGATTCGCAGAATAATCGCACCGCGATTCGGCTCTCTGGCCAGCTTTATGGCGTTCCGGTGGCCGATTCGGTCTTTCGCTGGAGCGATCCGCGCGCGATGAACAAACCCGGCGGACGATAAAAAGCCGCGGATTTGCGTTAGGGCGAAAACTTACAATTTTCGTTCATCTGGCGCTCATATCCTCGCCGTTATCTAGGAGCCAAGGCAAGAGCGGCTCCGGGCTTCCCCCCTGTTACCCGGTCCTCCGTTCCTGTCGCGAAGCGCTAGGGCGCGATCGAGACCCCCGTTCCACGCCCCCGGAGCGGGGGTTTTTCGTGCCTTGCGCCGGTCGCGGCGCCATCCTATCGGACATGGATGCCCGAAACGATCAGCATCGCATCCTGGAACATCAACAGCGTTCGCGCCCGCATCGACATTGTGGAGCGTTTCCTGCGCGAAGAAGCGCCGACGATCCTGTGCCTTCAGGAAACCAAGGTGATGAACGACATCTACCCCGCCGATATGTTTCGCCAACTGGGGTATGGCCATCAGGTGCTGAACGGTCAGCGCATGCATCATGGCGTGTCGATCATGAGCCGGATCCCGATCCACGAGGATGACCGGTTCGATTGGCAGGCCAATGGCGAGGCGCGGCACGTCGGCGTGCGACTCGATAATGGCGTACGACTGGAAAATGTCTATGTGCCTGCGGGCGGCGACGAACCCGACCGGACGATCAATCCCAAATTCGGTCAGAAGCTCGATTTCCTCGAACGGATGATCGCCTGGTCGGGCGGGCTGGACGACAAGCCGACGATCCTGACCGGCGATTTCAACATCGCGCCGCTGGAGTGCGACGTATGGAGTCACAAGCAACTGCTCAATGTGGTCAGCCACACGCCGATCGAGTGTGAGATGCTGGCGCGGTTGCAGGCGTCGCACGACTGGGTCGACCTTGGCCGCAGCTTCCACCCTGCGCCCGCGCGGCTCTACACCTGGTGGAGCTATCGCGCGAAGGATTGGGCCGAAAGCGATCGCGGCCGGCGGCTCGACCATATGTGGGCGAGCCGGTCGGTAGCGGGCAAGGCCGTCAGTCATCGCGTGGTCGAACCCGCGCGAAGCTGGGAAAAGCCGTCAGACCATATCCCGCTCATCACCGAGTTCGCCTTTTGAGCGGTTCCAGATCCCCCGATCCCCGCAACGCGGCGCGCGCGATCGATGCGCTGCGGCGCGGCTGGCCGGTCCGGATCGCGGGGCCGGACGGCGCGCTGCGGGTGATGGCGATCGAGGGTGCGGACGCGGTGACGCTCAAGGATTTCGATCCCGCCGGTCGTGCCGATCTGCTGATCTCCGCCGCGCGCGCGGAAACGCTCAAGCTCACCAACCAGCGCGCCGCCGCCGATCCCGAACAGGGGGTGATGGTCGCCCGGACGCCCTGGATCGATCGCGATGTCGCCACCGCAATCGCCGATCCGGTGCGGGACCTGGGTTCGCCGCTGAAGGGACCGTTCCGCGCCATGCCCATTACCGCACCTGTTGCGGCAAAGGCGGCGTTGCACCTGGCGCGGATCGCGGGCATCCTGCCGGCCTTCTTCGTCGGTGGGGATGGCGCATCCGAAGCGACGCTGGATGTCGCCGATATCGCCGCCTATGACGATGCCGGCCGGTTGCAGATCGCGACGCGGGCGCGCCTGCCCGTCGCTGTGGCCGAAGAGGCGGAGATCATCGCTTTCCGCAGCCCGGAGGAGCCGCGCGAGCATATCGCCCTGGTCGTGGGCAAACGTGACGGCACGCCGCCGGTGGTGCGGCTGCACAGCGAATGCCTGACCGGCGACGTGCTCGGCAGTCTCAAATGCGATTGCGGCCCGCAACTGCATGAGGCGCTGCACCAGATCGCTGATGCGTCCTGGGGGGTGCTGCTCTATCTGCGGCAGGAAGGGCGCGGCATCGGCCTCGTCAACAAATTGCGCGCCTATGCCTTGCAGGATCAGGGGTTCGATACGGTCGATGCCAATGTGCGGCTGGGCTTTGCGATCGACGCGCGCGATTTCTCGGTCGCGGCGCGGATGCTCGACCTGCTGGGCGTCGGCACGGTGCGCCTGCTGACCAACAATCCGGCGAAGGTCGCGGGCCTCGAAGCCGCCGGCATCATTGTCGCGGCGCGGCTGCCGCTGGCGATCGAGGCCAATGTGCATAATGCGCGCTATCTGGTCACCAAGCGCGACCGGACCGGACATCAGCTTTGACGCTGATCCGGGTCGACACCGCCGCGCGGCGCTTGGCGTTTGCGGATTTCGCCATCGACTGTGCCATCGGCAAGGGCGGGGCCTGTAGCGCGCAGGCCAAGCAGGAAGGCGACGGCTGCACGCCGCTCGGGCGCTGGCCGGTGCGCGGCGCGCTGCTGCGGCCGGGCCGGGTGCAGGTCATGCCGGCCATTGCGTGGCGCTGGACCCGGCCAGGTGACGGCTGGTCGGACGGGATCGACGATCCCGCCTATAACCGCCCGGTCCAATTGCCCCGCCGCTTCTCCGCCGAAACGCTGCAACGCGCGGATGAAGCCTATGACATGATTGTCGTCCTCGGCCATAATGACGCGCCGCCGGCGCCGGGAGCGGGCAGCGCGATCTTCTTCCACTGCTGGCTTGATGGCCACCCCACCGAAGGCTGCGTCGCGATCGCCAGGTCCGCCATGCTGCGCCTGTTGCCGCTACTTACCCCCGATACGGTCATGGAGATTGTTTAGGCGACGGCGCGCTCGCCCGCTTCCTCGACCGCCGCGCCCGCCGCTTCGAGCAATCGGCGCTCCAGCGTCTGCCGCCGCGCCTTGCTCTCGATCTTTCCCCCCAGCAGGTCGGTAATATAGAAGGTATCGACCGCGCGTTCGCCATAGGTGGCGACATGCGCGCTGTGCACGGTGACCTTCGACTGGAACAGGCCGTTGGCGAGCGCGAACAACAGGGCCGGGCGGTCGCGCGCATTGACCTCGACTACCGTGAAGCGATTCGATGCCTTGTTGTCGATCAGCACATTGGGCACGATCGTAAAAGCCTCGGCCCTGGTGCGCGGTAACGGGCGCGCTTCCAGCCGTGTCACCATCTTGTGCCGGTTGGCGAGCGCCTCCTCGATCATCCGCGCGATCCGGGCGAGCTGGTCCGGTTCGTCGAAACCGCGCCCGACCGGGTCCTGCACCAGGAAATTGTCGATCGCCATGCCGTCGCGCATCGTGTGGATACGCGCGTCGATGATGTTGCCGCCAGCCAGATGAATGGCGCCCGCGATGCGATAGAACAGCCCTGGATGATCGGCGGCATAGACGGTGACCAGAGTCGCGCCGCGCTGCGGATAGACTTCCGCCGCGATCGACAGCGGCGCCTTGCCCGCGGCCCGGATATGGCGGACATTATGCGCCAATATGTCCTCAGGCTCGGCGATCCAGTAGGATTCGGGCAGCCTTCGCGCCACCGCGTCGAAATCGCTGTCGGACAGCCCCATCGTCGCCCTCAGTGCCGCCTGCTTCGCCTCCACCTTCTCGCGCCGGCCATTCTGCTTGTGACCCAGGCGCAGCACTTCTTCGGCCGCTTCATACAGGTCGGTCAGCAATTGCCGCTTCCAGCTATTCCACACGCCGGGTCCCACCGCGCTGATATCGACCACGGTCAGCGCCAACAGCAGCCGCAGCCGCTCGGGGCTTTGCACCACGTCGGTGAAGTCCATGATCGTCTTGTAATCGGCCAGGTCGCGCTTGAATGCGGTCGCCGACATCAGCAGGTGATAGCGCACCAGCCAGGCCACCGTTTCGGTCTCGGCATCGGTCAGGCCAAGCCGCGGACAGAGCGTCAACGCGACCTCCGCGCCCAGTTCGCTATGATCGCCGCCGCGCCCCTTGGCGATGTCGTGCAGCAAGACCGAGAGATAGAGCACACGGCGCGAGATCAACTTGTCCATCAATATGGTCAGCAGCGGATGATCGGTGCGCGCCGCGCCCTTTTCGATGCGGGAGAGCAGGCCGATGGCGCGGATCGTATGTTCGTCGACGGTATAGTGATGATACATGTCGAACTGCATCTGCGCGACGACGCGGCCGAAGTCGGGAATGAAGCGACCGAACACCGTCGCCTCGTTCATCCAGCGCAACACCGTTTCAGGATCGCGGGGGGACGTCAGTATGTCGAGGAAAGCGGCGTTGGCGCGTGGGTCCTTGCGTATCTTGCGGTCGATCAGATGCGCGTCGCGGCTGGCGGCGATGATCGCCGTCGGATGGATCGACAGGCCATGCTTGTCGGCAAGCGCGAAAATCTCGATCAGCCGCACCGGATCGGCCGCGAAGAAATCGTCACTCGGCAGCGACAGCCGGCCGCGATCGAGGATGAAGCCGTCCAGCTTCTTGGGCCGGCGGAAAAAGGCAGGGATGTAGCGCCGCCCGCGATCGGCCCAGATATCGTCCAGATGCGCCAAAAAGACGGCGGTCAGGTCGCCCACCGTCTTCGCGTTGAGAAAATAATAGCGCATGAAGCGTTCGACCGAAGACAGGCTGCCGCGCGTGGCGAAGGCCATGCGGTTCGACACCTCGACCTGCAGGTCGAAGGTGAGCCGATCCTCGGCCCTGCCGGTGATCATGTGCAGGTGGCAGCGCACCGCCCACAGGAAATCCTCCGCCTTCTGGAACTGGCGCAGTTCGTTGCGGGCAAGCAGGCCGGCATCGACCAGTTCCGGAACGGATCGCACCCGGTTCACATATTTGCCGATCCAGAACAGCGTGTGCAGGTCGCGCAGGCCGCCTTTGCCCTCCTTGATATTCGGCTCGACGACATAGCGGCTGTCGCCCATCCGCTTGTGCCGGGCTTCGCGCTCGGCAAGCTTTTCGGCGACGAAGGTCCGGGCGGTGTCCTTCACGATTTCCGCGTCGAAACGCGCCGACACCTGTTCGTACAAATCCCGGTCGCCCCAGATATAGCGCGCTTCCAGCAAGGCTGTGCGCACGGTCAAGTCGCTTTTCGCCATGCGGATGGTCTCGTCGAGCGATCGGCTCGAATGGCCGACCTTCAGCCCCAGGTCCCAGAGCGAATAGAGCATCGATTCGATGACCTGCTCGGTCCAGCCCGTCGGTTTGTAAGGGGTGATGAAGCCGATATCGACGTCGCTGTGCGGCGCCATCTCGCCGCGGCCATAGCCGCCCACGGCGAGCAGGGAGACGCGCTCCCCTGTCGATCGGTTGGTCGAGGGATACAGATGGATCGTGGTCGCATCGTAGAGAATGCGCAGAAGCTGGTCGATCAGGAAGGCGAGGCCGGACACGGTCTCGCGGCCGCGCGTCGGGTGCGCCGCCAGCCGCCTGGCGGCCTCCTGACGGCCGGCATCCAGCGCCTCTCGCAGCACGCCGACGATCTGCGCGCGCAATGCGCCGGTATCGCCGGTGTGGCTGCCGGCCAGCGCGGCGATCCGGTCCGACAGGACGCGGCGGTCTATGATCGCGCGCCGGTTGGGCAATTGCTCGAACGGGGTGGCCATGTCGCGCTTATTAGGCGTCCGCCCTTTCGTTCGCCAGTTGTTTCAGGCGATAGAGCGCGTCGAGCGCTTCGCGTGGGGACAGCGCGTCGGCGTCGATCGCGTCGAGGGCGTCCCATATGGCGTCCCGCGCGACCGGTTCGGCGCGCGCGGCGGCGGCGAACAGCGGCAGGTCGTCAAGCCCCGCGGCGATTCCGCCGGTTCTTGCCTTGCCCGCTTCCAGCCGCGCCAGCACGTCCTTCGCCCGCGCCAGCACGGCGGGGGGCAGGCCGGCGAGCCGCGCCACGGCCAGGCCATAGCTGCGATCCGCCGGTCCCTCCGCCAGTTCGTGCAGCAGGACCAGATCGCCTTTCCATTCGCGTGCGCGGACATGGTGGAGCGACAGCGCGTCCAGCTTCTCGGCCAGCCGGGTCAGTTCGTGATAATGGGTGGCGAACAGGCAGCGGCAGCGGTTGCTCTCATGCACGGCCTCGACCACCGCCCAGGCGAGCGCCAGCCCGTCATAGGTGGATGTGCCGCGCCCCACTTCATCGAGAATCACGAAGCTGCGGGGCGTCGCCTGTGCCAGGATCGCCGACGTTTCGACCATCTCGACCATGAAGGTGGACCGGCCGCGCGCCAGATTGTCCGACGCGCCGACCCGGCTGAACAGCCGGTCGACCAGGCTCAGCGTCGCGCTGGTCGCGGGGACGAAGCTGCCCGCCTGCGCCAGAATCACGATCAGCGCATTCTGCCGCAGAAAGGTCGACTTGCCGCCCATGTTGGGACCTGTAACCAACCACAGCCTGTCACCTTCACCGAGGCGACAATCATTCGCGACGAACGACCGCCCGTTGTTCGCCAGCGCCGCCTCGACCACGGGGTGACGGCCGCCGACGATGTCGAGGCAGCGTCCTCCCGTCTCATCGGCAACGAAATGCGGCCTGCACCAGCCCGCCTCAGCCGCGCGCTCGGCCAAAGCGGCAGCGACGTCCAGCCGGGCGAGCGTCTGCGCCGCCTGCCCGATCTGCTTTCGGCGCGCCAATATGCTTTCGATCAGTTCCTCGAGATGCGCGGCCTCGGCGGCCAGCGCGTGGCCTCCTGCCTGCGCGACGCGGCTCGCCTGTTCGTGCAGATCGACCGAATTGAAACGCACGACTCCGGCCAGCGTCTGGCGATGGGTGAAGCCGCTACCTTCGCGCATCAGTGCGTCGGCGGCCCGCACGGGCACCTCGACATGATAGCCAAGCACGCCATTATGGCGAATCTTGAGCGCGGCTATACCCGTCTGTTCGCGATAGCGCGCCTCCAGTGCGGCGATCGCGCGACGGCCATCGCCCGCCAGGCGGCGCAATTCGTCCAGCGCGGCGTCATAGCCCTCGGCAATATAGCCGCCGCTGGCGGTCTCCGTCGGCGGGCTGGGGACCAGGGCGCGTGACAGGTTGTCCACCAGTTCGCCATGCCCGTCCAAGGCTGGGAGCAAGGCGGCAAGCAGCGCGGGTTTATCATCCAGCCGACCCAGTCGTTCGCGCAGTGCGCGCGCCTCGCCCAGCCCGTCGCGCAACTGGCCTAGGTCGCGGGGCGATCCGCGCCCCATCGCCACACGGCCGAGCGCGCGCCCGATGTCGGGCAGCGCGCGCAGGGTCAGGCGGACATGATCGCGTAGGGCGCTATCGTCGTGCAGATAATGGACCAGCGCGAGCCGATCGTCGATCGCCTTCACGTCCATCAGTGGTGCGGAAAGATCGGCGGCGAGCAATCGTGCGCCGGCGCCGGTCATGGTGCGATCGATCGCACCCAGCAGGCTGCCCGCCCGCTGCCCGGTCATGGTCGTAACGATCTCCAGGCTATCGCGCGTCGCCGCATCGATCGCCAGATGCCCGTCGGCCGCGCGGCGGACGGGCGCTGACAGGAAAGGCAATGTCCCTTGTCCGGCGTGATCGAGATAGGCGAGCAGCCCGCCCATCGCACTGAGTTCAGCGCGGGTGAAGGTCCCGAAGCCATCGAGAGTCGCGACGCCATAATGGCGCTTTATCAGCCCTTCGGCGCGCCCGCTGTCGAACGCCGCGCGCGCGAAAGAATGGGCGTCCGCAATGTCGAGTGGAGCGCCATCGGCGACCACGATCTCGCTGGCGCGCAATCGCGCCAGTTCCGCATATAGTTGCGCTGCGCTCACCGTCAGCGTTTCAAACCGGCCATTGGAAATATCGGCGGCGGCGATCCCGATTTCACTGCCCACCTGCCCCACCGCGACCAGCATATTGTCCGTACGGGCATCGAGCAGTGTATCTTCGGTCAGCGTGCCGGCGGTGACGTAGCGGACGATGGCGCGTGCGACCAAAGCCTTGCTCGCGCCGCCCTTTTGGGTTTTCGCTCTTTCCCTGGCTTGCGCCGGCGTCTCGGTCTGTTCGGCGATGGCGACGCGATGACCGGCGCGGATCAACCGCGCCAGATACATGTCGGCACTGTGCACCGGCACGCCGCACATCGGAATCGCTGCTCCGCCATGCTCGCCGCGCGTGGTCAGGGCGATGTCGAGCGTTGCGGCCGCCGCCTTGGCATCGTCGAAAAACAGCTCGAAAAAATCGCCCATGCGGTAGAAGAGCAGGCAATCGCGCGCTTCTGCCTTCAGCGCGAAATATTGTTGCATCATCGGGGTGGCGGCGGTTTGATCCATCACTCTTGCGATAGCGGGTGGATCGGCTGCGGGGAAGGGCGGTTAAACTTGCCGCCTGACCTGTCCAAAGCGGTATTTTGCCGCTAGTGCCGTCAAACGCGAAGATCGAAAGGAAATGCCTGTGACCGAGAAATCCAATGTGGAGTTTTCCGAGCGCGAGGCCCTGTATTTCCATTCGACCGGCCGTCCCGGCAAGATCGAGATTATCGCTTCGAAACCGATGGCGACGCAACGCGACTTGAGCCTCGCCTATTCGCCTGGTGTCGCTGTGCCGGTTCGCGCGATCGCCGACGATCCGGCTACGGCCTATGATTATACCGCCAAGGGCAATCTGGTCGCGGTCATATCCAACGGCACGGCGATTCTGGGCATGGGCAATCTGGGCGCGCTGGCATCCAAGCCGGTGATGGAAGGCAAGGCGGTGCTGTTCAAGCGCTTCGCCGACGTCGATTCGATCGATATCGAACTCAATACCGAGGATCCCCAGGCATTCATCGATGCGGTGGTGCTGATGGAGCCGACCTTTGGCGGTATCAACCTTGAGGATATCAAGGCGCCTGAATGCTTCATCATCGAACAGGCGCTCAAAGAGCGCATGAATATCCCGGTGATGCACGATGACCAGCATGGCACGGCGATCATCTGCGCGGCAGGTCTCATCAACGCCCTCCATATCACCGGGCGGGACATCAAGGACGTGAGAATCGTCGTGAACGGCGCAGGCGCGGCGGCGATTGCCTGCACCGAACTCATCAAGGCGATGGGTGTGCCGCACGACAATGTCATCATGTGCGATCGGAGCGGCGTCATCTATCAGGGCCGTACCGAAGGCATGGACCAGTGGAAATCGGCCCATGCGGCAAAGACCGATGCGCGCGATCTGGAAGGCGCACTAAAGGGTGCCGACGTGTTCCTGGGATTGTCGGCCGCCGGGGCGCTCAAGGGGCATATGGTCAAGGATATGGCGGCCAAGCCGATCATCTTCGCGATGGCCAACCCCGATCCGGAAATCACTCCGCCCGAAGCGAAGGCGGTGCGTCCCGACGCGATCGTCGCGACCGGCCGTTCGGACTATCCCAATCAGGTCAATAATGTGCTGGGCTTTCCCTTCATCTTCCGCGGCGCGCTTGACGTGCGCGCGACCGGGATCAACGACGCGATGAAGATAGCTGCGGCGCAGGCCATCGCCGCGCTCGCCCGCCAGCAGGTGCCGGAGGAAGTCGCCAAGGCCTATGGCAAGGCGCACAGCTTCGGCAGCGACTATATCATTCCCGCGCCCTTTGATCCGCGCCTGATGGAAGTCGTTCCGGTCGCCGTCGCACAGGCTGCGATGGCCAGCGGCGTGGCGCGCAAGCCGATCGCCGACATGGAGGCCTATCGCGAAAGCCTCAAGGCGCGGCTAAACCCCACCACATCGATCCTCACGCTCGCTTACGAAGGCGCGAAGGCGGAACCCAAACGCGTGGTCTTCGCCGAAGCCGAAGAGGAAGTGGTGCTACGCGCCGCGATCCAGTTTCGCGATGGTGGCTATGGTATACCGGTGCTGGTCGGACGGCAGGACGTTTATGACCGTCTGCGCGGGCTTGGCGTTGCCGATCCGCATAGTTTCGAAGTGCATAACAGCGTCAATTCGCCGCTGGTGCCGAAAATGGTCGACATGCTCTACGAGCGGCTGCAGCGGCGTGGTTATCTGCGCCGCGACGCAGAACGGATGGTCAATCGCGATCGCAACATCTTCGGCGCGTTGCTGCTTCAACTGGGCGAGGCCGACGCGATGATCAGCGGCGTCACCCGCACCTATGCGCAGACGATGCGCGAGGTGCGTCGGGTGATCGGCAAGGCGGCGGATCGCACGGCTTTTGGCATTCATGTTCTCGTCGGGCGCAGCCATACCGTATTCATGGCCGATACGACGGTAAACGAACGTCCCACTGCGGCCGAATTGGCCGATATTGCCGAGGGCACGGTTGCTGTCGCCCGGCGCATGGGCCACGATCCGCGCGTCGCGTTTTTGTCCTATTCCACTTTCGGCAATCCTTCGGGCAATTTCGTCGACAATATCCGCGAAGCCGTGACGATCCTGGACGGTCGTCATGTCGACTTCGAATATGAAGGCGAAATGTCGCCCGACGTGGCGCTCAATCCCGCGGTGATGAAAAACTACCCGTTCAGCCGCCTGTCCGGTCCCGCCAATGTGCTGGTCATGCCGGGGCTGCAGTCGGCCAATCTTTCGGCCAAATTGCTGCGCGAACTGGGCGGTGATTCGGTGATCGGCCCAATGCTGGTCGGGATGGAAAAGCCGATCCAGATCGCGACCATGGCATCGACCGCGAGCGAACTGGTGACGCTCGCCGTGCTGGCAGCCGGCGGCATCGCCCGCTGAAGCGGGCCGGCCCGCCGGAGCGATCTATACGCGCCGGCATGGCTCCCCAATCAACTGCCGTTGGGACCTGGACCTGAAGGTTTGTTATTTCCGCCGCCGGCCCCAACCGCGCCGATATTGCCAAAAATCTCCTGGAACAGCGACCGGTTGCGTCCCAGCGTCGGCGTCTTGTCACCTTCGGGAGAGACGCGCACGACCTGATCCAGGCCGGTGCGATTGACCGATGCGACATTGCCCGCCGCATCGAAACGAACGCGCAGTACGGTCTGGTCGACGGGTCTGGGATTGGCGAAAGCCAATTGTTTCATGTCGCGCGAGACATAATACCAGTCGGGTGTGCCATATTGCGCGACGAAGGTGGGCCGGCCCAGCGTCGCTTCGACCGACGCCTTGTTGTCGATACCCGGCTGGACCGAATCCACCAGCAGCTTGTCGATCGCATAGCCCTGATGCGAACGAATGCGCGCGCAGCCGGACGTGCCGGCCATGATGGCGACGAGGCCTACGCCGATCAGGATGCGTCCCACCGGCCGGCGGGTTCCGGCCATCGGCTTTCGGAATTGGCGCATCATCTGAACTCCTGGGCGGCCTTAAGGCCTGTAATGATTCGTATCGCTGCCCGACTGGCATGCACAAGCTGAACAGGCCATTGCATTGCGTGGCCCACCAATCAATATGGAATTGCGCGCGGCGGGACAAGGGCCGGGCGCATGGGCCACATCCTACCCTCCTTTTTCGGGCGAAGCTTTCACGATGTCGATCCTCTCCCGCCTGCTTCCCGGCTTGCACCGGGCCGATCCGAAGGCGGCGATGACCCCGCTCTATGACGCCATCGTCGCGCGGGGACGCCAGCCGCACTGGTTCGCGACCGGCCATGTGCCGGATACGCTGGACGGGCGGTTCGACATGATCGCCGCGATCCTCTGCCTGGTGCTGCTGCGGCTGGAGGGCGGCCCGGCGCGGCAGGAAAGCGTGTGGCTGACCGAATTATTTATCGACGACATGGACGGGCAACTGCGACAGATCGGCATCGGCGACATGATCGTGGGCAAACATATCGGCAAGATGATGAGCGCGCTGGGCGGCCGGTTGACTGCCTATCGCAGCGCGTTGCGCGCCGATGCGCCGCCTGCCGATTTGGAGGGCGCGCTGTCGCGCAACCTTTATCGCGGTGATGCGCCCGACGCATCGGCGCTCGCCTATGTCTCGGAACGGGTGCGCATCTGTCGCGACCGGCTCGCCGCGACGGAGGAAAGCATAATTCTTGCCGGACAGCTTCCGCTATGACCGGCGCTGCCCCGGAATTTTCCCGTCCGGTCAAGCTGGACCAGGCGATCAGCAACGCGGCCGGCGGGACGCTTACCGCATTGCCAGAAGAGCGCGCAGCACTGGCCGCGCGTTTCGCGCTCCTCGCACTCGATCGGTTGGAAGCGGATTATAGGCTGGGCGAGGAAGCCGGCGTGCTGGTTGCGCGCGGGCGATTGCGCGTGTCCGTGGCGCAGGCCTGCGTTGCGACCGGTGAGCCGGTGCCGCAGCGTATCGACACGCCTTTCGCCATCCGCTTTCTGCCCGAAAGCGCAGAGGGAACCGAAGAGGAAGAGGGTATGGAATTGAGCGAAGAGGATTGCGATACGGTTTTCTATAACGGCGGCAGCCTCGACCTTGGCGAAGCGGTCGCGGAAACACTGGCGCTCGCGCTCGAACCTTTCCCCCGTGCGCCCGGTGCCGACGTCTTTCTGCGCAAAATGGGGGTGGTGAGCGAGGAGGAGCAGGACAGCCCCTTTGCCGCGCTGCTGCGTTCGAAAGGCCTGGGAAAAGCCGACCACTAAGCCGCGGTGCGGTGGATTGGCGCATGGGCCTTCCGCCAAAAGCTGTGCAACATATGACAGGAGAGCCAAAGTGGCAGACGATCTTTATCCCGTTCCTGAAATCTGGGCAAAAGAGGCGAAGATCGATGCGGCCGCTTATGCGCGCGATTATGCGCGTTCGCTGGAGGATGCCGACGCGTATTGGCTGGAGCAGGCACGACGTCTCGATTGGACGAAGATACCCACGAAAGCGAGTGAGAGCAGTTTCCAGGAAGCCGATTTCGGCGTCGCCTGGTTCGCCGACGGTCAACTCAACGTCGCGGCCAATTGCCTCGACCGGCATCTGGCGGAACGCGGCGACACGGTTGCGATCATCTGGGAACCCGATAGCCCGGACGCCGTACCCAAAAATTTCACCTATGCGCAGGTGCATGCCGAAGTGTGCCGCTTCGCCAATATATTGAAAGGCCAAGGTGCGAAAAAGGGCGACCGTGTCACGCTCTATATGCCGATGATCCCGGAAGCGGCCTTTGCCATGCTTGCCTGTGCGCGGATCGGCGCGGTGCATTCGGTGGTATTCGGCGGCTTCTCGCCCGAGGCTTTGGCCGGGCGGATCACCGATTGCGACAGCCGGATCGTCATCACCGCCGACGAAGGGCGCCGCGCGGGCAAGACGGTGCCGCTAAAGGCGAATGTTGACGCAGCCGCGAAACTCGCGCCTTGCCTCAAGAGGGTGCTGGTCGTCCGTTCGACCGGCGGCGCGGTGGCGATGCAGGCCGGGCGCGCCCTCTGGCTGCACGACGCGTCGGCCACGGTTTCGGCCGATTGCCCCGCTGAACCGATGGATGCGGAAGACCCTCTGTTCATCCTTTACACCTCCGGTTCGACCGGCAAGCCTAAGGGCGTGCTGCATACGTCTGGCGGCTATCTGCTATGGGCGGCGATGACGCATGACATCGTGTTCGATTATCGCCCTGGCGACATTTACTGGTGCGCGGCCGATGTCGGCTGGGTCACCGGGCATAGCTATATCGTTTACGGCCCGCTCGCCAACGGCGCGACCACACTGATGTTCGAAGGCGTGCCCAACTGGCCCACCCCCGCGCGCATCTGGGAAGTGGTCGATCGCCATGGTGTCAACCAGCTCTACACCGCGCCCACCGCCCTGCGCGCGCTGATGCGCGAGGGCGACGATTTCCTGCGCTCCACCAGCCGAAAGTCCCTCAGGCTGCTCGGCTCGGTCGGTGAACCGATCAACCCCGAAGCGTGGCGCTGGTATCATGACATCGTTGGCGAAGGACGCTGCCCGATCGTCGATACCTGGTGGCAGACCGAAACCGGCGGGCAGATGATCACGCCGCTGCCCGGCGCGACCGCGCTCAAGCCCGGCAGCGCGACCAGGCCCTTCTTTGGTGTCGAACCGGTGCTGGTCGATGCCGAAGGGAAAATGCTGGATGGTGCGACCGAGGGGAATCTGTGCATCGCGCGTAGCTGGCCGGGACAGATGCGCACCGTTTATGGCGACCATGCCCGCTTCTTCCAGACCTATTTCTCGACCTATCCGGGGCTTTATTTCACGGGCGACGGCTGCCGGCGCGATGCGGACGGCTATTATTGGATCACCGGCCGCGTCGACGATGTCATCAACGTCTCGGGTCACCGCATGGGGACGGCCGAAGTGGAAAGCGCGCTTGTCCTGCACGAGAGCGTGGCGGAGGCGGCGGTCGTGGGCATGCCGCACGATATCAAGGGGCAGGGCATCTACGCCTATGTGACGCTCAACACGGGCGAAGCGCCGAGCGACGCCTTGCGCAAGACCCTGGTCCAGTGGGTTCGCCATGAAATCGGCCCGATCGCCACCCCCGACGCGATCCAGTTCGCCCCCGGCCTGCCCAAGACCCGGAGCGGCAAGATCATGCGGCGCATCCTGCGGAAGATCGCGGAAGGGGACGTGTCGTCGCTCGGCGATATTTCGACCCTCGCCGATCCGGCGGTGGTCGATGATCTGGTTGCCAACCGCGTGGGGTAACGCCCAACGCCCGTCTGCCGGCGCTTTGATTCTGTACCCCTATTGTTCCTCGCCGGCCCTGCTATACTCGTGTCATGGACGACGCGTCCCAGCCCCCGGAGTCTCCGCCGCTCCGCAAGATCATCCATGTCGACATGGACGCCTTCTACGCGTCGGTCGAACAGCGCGACAATGCCGACCTGCGGGGAAAGCCGCTGGCGGTGGGCGGCGGCGGGCCGCGTGGCGTGGTCGCTGCGGCCAGCTATGAGGCGCGCACTTATGGCGTGCGCTCGGCGATGCCCGGTGCGCGGGCGCGGCGGCTCTGTCCCGATCTGATCTTCGTGCCGCCCCGGTTCGATATGTATCGCGCGGTGTCGGGCCAGGTGCGCGGCATTTTCGAACGCTTCACCGACATCATCCAGCCGCTTTCGCTGGACGAAGCCTATCTGGACGTCACCCGCAACAAGCCGGGCATCGCCTCGGCCACCTATGTCGCGCAGGAAATCCGCCGCATGATCCAGGAGGAGACCGGCCTCACCGCGTCGGCCGGCGTGTCCTACAACAAGCTGATCGCCAAGCTGGCGTCGGACCAGAACAAGCCCGACGGGCTGTGCGTGGTGCGCCCGCACGAAGGCGCGGCTTTCGTTCAGGCGATGCCGGTGCGCCGCATTCACGGCGTCGGCCCGGTGACCGCCCGGCGCATGAACGCACTGGGCATAGAAAGCGGGGCCGATCTCCATGCCTACGACCTGCCTTGGCTGCAACGGCATTTCGGCAAGGCCGCGACCTATTATTACTGGGCGGTGCGGGGACGTGATGACCGGCCGGTTCATGATCGGGAATCGCGCAAATCGGTCAGCGTCGAGGATACTTTCCTCACCGATCTCGTCACCGAAGACGAACTGGTCCGTGAACTCGACCAGATTTCCGCACGGCTCTGGACCCGGATCGAAAGAGCGCAGGCATGGGGGCGCACGGTGACGCTGAAAGTCAAGCATGGCGACTTCACGATCATCACGCGTTCACGCTCGCTGCCCGTGCCGCTACGCTCGCCCGACCTGATCGCGGAAACCGGGCGGGCGCTCCTGCGCGCGCAATTGCCCCTGCGCATGGGCGCGCGGCTGCTGGGTCTTGGCGTGCATAATCTGGAGGAAAGCGAAGACATGGCGGCGGCGCAGCCTGATCTCGCCGTGCAGCTCGACCTTGCGATTTGAGGACGGTCAGGGGATCGCTGCGAAATGCCGTTACCCAAGCCACTGCTTAAAATCGACCAACTCCGGCATCCGCTCTGCTGAAAATTCACCTCGGAACGCTTTTCCGGCTTGCTCGCACAAGCGCCTATACAAACGCGGGCGCGGACAATCACCTTTCCAAGCCTGGCCTGGGGCGAAGGCTGTGATTGGCACGGCTCTTGATTAAGGATCAACGAATGCGCAGCGGCGCAATTCCCGTCGGCGCTGCAATCGCCGGACAGACCGGAGACCAGCGCCATGACCCACTCCAGCGCCCCGCCGCGCCTCGCCAGCGAACAGGAAGCGATCGCCGCCGCGCATGAGGCCGCGCGCGAGATTGCCAGGCTCGCCCGTGACATATCGCTCAACGATGCGATCCCGCACCGCGCCGCTGAGATATTGTCCGGCTCCGGCATTACCAGCATCTATGTGCCGCGCGCGCTGGGCGGCATCGGCGCATCGGTCGAAACGGTGGTCGAAACCGTCCGTATCATATCGGCGGCGGACGGCGGCGTCGGCCAGTTATTGCAAATCCACAATGTCATGTTGCGCGGTGTCTTTGGCCGACCCGACGATGATTTTCGCGCGCAATTACTCGCCGACATCTTTGCCGGCAAGCGCTTCGGCAACGCTCTTGCCGAAGGCAAGGGCAAGGGGAAGGGCGGCGGCACCCGCCTTTCTCTCGATGCGAACGGTATCTGGCGGCTCAACGGGCGCAAGACTTTCGCCACGGGATGCTATCTGGCGGAATGGATTTCGATCTCGGCCACCAGCGACCGGGGACCGGCGGGCGTGCTGCTCAACCGCAACGCGCCGGGATTGACGCTGGAAGACGACTGGGACGCCTTTGGCCAGCAGCATTCGGTGAGCGGCAGCATCCGTTTCGACAATATCGCGATCGATCCCCGTTTCGCGCCTGGAAACGGCGGGAGCCAGGGCGCGCCGGACTTTCAGCCACGCACGGGCCTGACCTGGCCGCAAATCCTGCATGCCGCCATTGACACCGGCATCGCGCGCGGGGCGCTTGACGCGGCGACCGCCTATATTCGCGACAATCTGCGGCCTTGGGTCGAGGCCGGGGTCGATCGCGCCGCCGACGAACAGCATGTCATCAGGCAGGTCGGCGAATGGGCGGTTGCGGTGCGGGCGGCGGAATCGGTCCTGCGCCATGCCGCACGCACTTTCGACCGGTTCAAGGCGGATCCCGGTAATCGCGCGCTGGAAAATGAACTGATTCTCGCCGTCGCCACCGTGCGGGCGCAATCGGACGAAGCCTCGATCGCGATCGGCAGCGACATGTTCGCGCTGACCGGTGCGCACTCGACCTTGGAACAATGGAACCTTCAGCGTTTCTGGGCCGATGCGCGCGTCCATACGACTCACGACCCGATCCGCTGGCGTATCTACCATGTCGGCAACTATTATCTGAACGGCGTGCCACCCGACGAATATGGCCGGGCCGCATTTCTGCGCCAGCAGGAAATCGCCATCGCCACCAATACGGATGGCGCGCCGGCCGGTGCCAAAAAGGAGACGTCGCCGTCATGAGCGCAGAACAGCCAAGCCATCGCCTTGCGCCCGAAGCCGCCGCCCGCCGCATCGCCGACGAAGCCGAAGCGATCGCGGCTGCGCGGGAAGCGGCTGTGGCGATCGCGGCCCTGGCGGCTGATCCAGCCGGGCGAAAGCCTGTTCCGCATGAACAGGGCGCGATACTCGCCCGCTCGGGTATCACCGCTATCGCTATTCCGAAGGCGCTTGGCGGCATCGGCGCTTCGATTCCCACCATCGTCGAAACCGTGCGGATCATTTCAGCGGCGGACGGCGGCATCGGGCAACGGGTGCAGATCCATAATATGATGCTGCGCGGCATAGTGCGCCGCCCGGCCGGCCCGTTGCGCGACCGCATCATTCGCGACGTGCTCGATGGCGAACGGCTTGGCCATGCCGGGGCCGGCGCCGCGCATATATTCGACAGTATATATGACACCGGGACCCATGATACCGGGACATCGGCGCAGCGCGATGCGTCAGGGCGGTGGGTGGTCAATGGCGCGACATTTCACACGACCGGCTCCTGTCTCGCCGAATGGATAGTCTCCGTCGCGAACAGCGACGAAGGCCCGATCGGCTTCGTCGTCAACCGCGATGCGGCCGGCGTGATTCTCGACGACGCCCGGACCCCCTTTGGCCAGCGCCATGCGGTCAGCAGCGGGGTGCGCTTCGTCGATCTGGTTCTGGACGACGCGCAGATCACTCCGGCGGGTATCGACGCGCCGGCGAAGCCGGAGCGGACCGCCCTTACCTGGGCGCAACTTCTGCATGCGGCGGTCGATGCCGGGATCGCCCGTGGCGCACTGGACGCGGCGATCCATTATCTGAACAACAATGCCCATGTCTGGATCGATGCCGATGTCGAGCGGGCGGTGCAGGAGCCGCTCATCATCAAGCGGATCGGCGATTATGCGATCGCCCTGCGCGTGGCGGAATCGCTGCTACGCGACGCGGCAGAATTGTTCGACGCCTATCGCGACGCCGGTCAACCCGAAGCGCTGGAGGGCGAGCTGGTCCTGTCCGTCGCCGCGGCGCGCGCGCGCACCGATCATGCCGCGCTGTTCATTTCGAGCGACATGTTCTCGCTGCTCGGCGCAAGCGCTTCCTACCGGAAATTCAATCTCGACCGTTTCTGGGCCGACGCGCGCGTCCATACGACGCACGACCCGATCCGCTGGCGATTGCACCATATCGGCAACCATTATCTGAACGGCATTCCGCCTCAGAATATTCGGTAGGCTTCGCCGGCAGGGGCGCGCCTGCAAAAGACACCTGAGCGGAGCGGCATTCGCCTCCGCCAGCGCGCGCGTCGCCTATCCGTCATATGTGGGCCCCGCCGACTTTTATGTCGTTTGGCGGCCTATGCTACGCGCGTTGCGCCGTAGCAGGATGTATTTGACAAAAGCAAGTATAACTCACATTCTGCTTTATCGCGATATTCACGACTCGCCAGGAAACACCGCCTGAAGCGATAGGAGTTGAAGCGTAATAGCCATAAAAATCATATTTGGGGGGTATGTGCATATGACTGAGAATCACTTCTATCGTGAGCTTCGCTCGGTTGTTTCCACCGGAGCGTTGATCATTGCCTGCGGTTCGCACATTGCGTTCGCACAGACGCCTGCGGCGCAGGTTGCCGAACCGGGCAGGTCGCCCGATGCCGACATCATCGTTACCGCACAGCGTCGCGAACAGCGTCTGCAGGACGTGCCGGTATCGATCTCCGTGGTCAGCGGCGACGCACTGGAAAGCGGCAATGTCCGGACCTTGCAGGATCTCTCCAACCGGCTACCGAATGTGCGCGTCGCCGCGGGGCAGAGCGCCGAAAGCATCAACATCCGCGGCATCGGGTCTGGCCAGAATCCGGGGTTCGAACAGTCGGTCGCGGTCTTTGTCGACGGGTTGTACCGGCCGCGGTCGCGCGCCATCCGCTCCGCGCTGTTCGATATCGAGCGCGTCGAGGTGCTGCGTGGCCCGCAAACGACCTTTTTCGGCGCAAACGCCATTGCCGGCGCACTGAATATCACCACACGCAAGCCCAGCGAAACCCTTGGCTATGACGCGCTCGCGCTCTATGGATCGGACAACGAATATACGGTCGAAGGCGGCGTGACCGGCGGGTTGGCCGAAGGCCTGTCGGCGCGGGTGGCGGGGCGATTTTATGGTATCGACGACTATGTCGACAATCGCTCGGCTGCGCAGCGTGGCCGCCTGCGCGAAAAAACCGGTCGCTTCTCGCTGCACTGGCAGCCGTCCGACTCGTTCAAGTCCGATCTGCGGGTCGAGGGCGACCGGATGCGCAACACCGGCGCCTATGACAATGAATTGCTGAACTGTCCGGTCGCGACACCCTATGCGGGCGCATCGAACCTGGCCTGCGGCATTGCGACTGCGCAAGCGGGCGGTGCAGCGCCGGACGGCCGGCTCGATCGTAAATCCAACATCGTCCCCGGACTGGCGAAGAATG
Source organism: uncultured Sphingobium sp. (assembly GCA_964250175.1). GTDB lineage: Bacteria > Pseudomonadota > Alphaproteobacteria > Sphingomonadales > Sphingomonadaceae > Sphingobium. The sequence goes on from CAXUEQ010000002.1 coordinate 80,809, forward strand.
CATATTATGAAATCGGCTGGACCAACAGTCTGGAGATCGGAACCCATAGCCTGACGGCGGTCACCGGCTATTATCGCAACAATAACGAGATTATCCAGGATCTGATTCCGACCGGTGCGACCGGACCTGATAATGCCGGATCGCTGATCGTGCACGGCTTCGACAAATATCATCAGTTCAGCCAGGAACTGCGCATCCAGTCGCCGAGCGGCGGCACGTTCGAATATCTTGCCGGGGCTTATTATCAAAAGTCGGATCTGGAAGCGGTTACCTATGCGGGATACCGGTTCCTGCCCTTTGGCGCGTTCGTGCCGCCTGCATTGAACCCATCGGGGTTCACGGGTGCGACCCAGGTCGGCGGGCATTCGATCCTGTCGCAGAATGAGGAAACGATTTCGGGCTTCGCCTCCGCGACTTACCGGCCCGTCGAACAGGTGCGCCTCAATGTCGGCTTGCGCTACTCGTCGGTATCCAAGGATGCCAGCCGGCTGTTCGAGATTGGCAGCTATACCGGCATTTCCGGTCCGGGGACGTTTACGCCGGCGCCGGCGGTCACGCAGCAATTCTACGTCGCCAACGTGTTCGGCGGCAGCCAGAGCAATTTCCCGACCCCCAAGCGTACGGACAAGGATTTCATGCCGTCGGCCGGCATCCAGATCGACGCCACGCGTGACCTGATGCTGTATGCGACCTATGCCGGAGGGTTCAAGGCAGGCGGCTATGGCGGCACCAATGTCCTCGAGGAATTCGGACCTGAATCGGTCGACGCTTTCGAAATCGGCGCCAAAGGCAGCTTTATCGGCGGCCGGTTGAACTATAATCTGGCGCTGTTCCGCGCGAACTACAAAGATCTTCAGGAAGCGTCGATCGTGTTCCTGCCGGGCGGAACGACCGTCAGCATCACCACCAATGCGGCAAGAGCCGTCTCGCAGGGTGTGGAATTCGGGGTCAATTATCGCGTCAGCCCGATAGTGACATTCTCGGCGGACCTTGCCTATCTCGACTCCAGCTACAAGAATTTTCCCAATGGCGCGTGCACCGTCTTTCAAACTCTGTCGAAACCTGTCGGCTGCGTTCAGGACCTGTCGGGCAAGCAGCGCCCCTTCTCGCCGAAATATAGCGGGAACGTCGCGGCATCGATCGCCATCCCCTTCGACGATTACCGTCTGACATTCGACCCCAGCGCCTATTTCACCAGCAAATATTTCCAACAGGGCAATGGTGACAGCTTGTATGTGCAGAAAGGCTATACCAAGTTCGATCTGCGAGTCGGGTTCGGCGCGGGCGATGGCCAATGGACCATTGCAGCGATCGGACGCAATTTGAGCGATAAGCAGACGGCGGGCTTCCGCTCGGGTGTGCCTGCGTCGCCTGGATCGGTCATCGCCTTCCCCGATCGGGGTCGCTCTTTCGCGGTTCAACTGACCCTCAAAAACTAGGCATTATGTGCGATGACCGGTTCGACTAACGACAGCGCAATATCGGTTACGCGCTACACTTCCGTCGCGATCCTCCTGCACTGGCTGATCGCGACGGCGATCGTCGCACAACTCGTGCTCGGCTGGCGCATGGGGGCAATGAAGGGATTGGCCGGCTTTTCCGCCTTTCAACTTCATAAGAGCATCGGCATCACCATCTTGTTGCTGAGCCTTGCCCGGCTTGGTTGGCGACTGACGCATCGCCCCCCGCCTTCGCCCGCCGGTTCGCCCCGGTGGGAGCAAAACGCCGCGCGCGCCGCGCATGTCGGTTTCTACGCTTTGATGATCGGCATGCCGCTGACCGGCTGGATCATAGTATCGGTTAGCCGGATCGCAATCCCGACCTTGCTGTATACCGTCGTGCCATGGCCGCATGTGCCCGGACTAAGCACGTTGCCTCGGGCGACCAAGGCAATGCTCGAAGGCGGTTTCGCGACGGCGCACACGGTGTTGGCGTTCGGCATGGTCGGCCTGCTTGCCTTGCATGTCGCGGCCGCCTTGAAACATCATCTCGTCGATCGGGACGATGTCGTGGCGCATATGCTTCCGGGCGTTCGTCCTGGCCGGCGCGGCGAACCCCGCCTGTGGCTGTCGCTCGCTGCCATCGTCATCGTCGCTGCGGCGACTTTCGTGATCTTCGCACCCCGCGCAGTCCCCATCTCACAGGCTGAAGCGCCCGCGCCGATTGATCCCTCTGCCCCCGATGCGGCCGCCCAACCCGTGACGCCCGCCCCGGCAGCAAAGCCGACGCCCGAAACCGAAAAGCCGGCAGAAGCGCTTGCCGCTCCGGCTGAACCTGTGGTCTGGGCTGTGGCACCGGGCGGCCGGCTGAATTTCACGGCCGGTTGGTCGGGGGAGCCGATCGAAGGTGTTTTCAAGAAGTGGCGGGCAGATGTCCTGTTTTCCCCGGACGCGCTGGACAAGTCACGGATTCGTGTGACAATTGACATGGGTTCGGCAGACACAGGAAACAGTCAGCGTGACACCTCGCTTCCGTCTGCGGACTGGTTCGATCTGACACGTTATCCACAGGCGGTGTTCACTGCTAAGCAATTCCGCAAGACAAGCGCCGATCATTATGTTGCCAATGGCACCCTGACGCTGCGTGGCGTCAGCGCCCCCCTTACGCTGCGCTTCAAACTGAAGATCGCAGGCGATGTCGCGACAGTCTCGGGGACTTCCAGCATCGACCGGGTCCGCTTCGGTGTCGGCCAGGGCGAATGGGCGACGACCGATCAGATCGCCGGACAGGTAGCGATCGGCTTCAATCTGACCGCGCGGCGCAAACCGGCAAGTCCCGCGCGCCCCTGAGGCGGCAATCCTCATTTTGCATAGGAATTTTTGTGGCGGAGATCGACACCACGCATGCTGCGGAATTGGAAAGCTGGGTCGCATCGGCCAATGGGCACGAAGCCTTTCCGATTCAGAATCTTCCCATTGGTATTTTCAGCATCCAAGACGGCATTCCGCGAGGTGGCATAGCGATCGGCGACGAGATTCTCGATCTTGCGGCGCTGGCCGAATCGGGATTGCTTTCCGATGCCGAAGCGGATGCAGCAAAACTGGCGTCGGGACTTACGCTCAATGCGTTCTTCGCGGCCGGTGAACAGCCCCGCAAAACACTGCGCACTGCGGTAAGCAGCCTGCTGAGTGCCAGCAACCCGCGCCGCGCGGAGATCGAGGCATTGCGCGCGCCCCTGCTGCATCACGCCGCCGACTGCACGCTTCATCTGCCCGCAACGATCGGCGATTTCACCGACTTTTACGCGGGTATCCACCATGCCCGGAATGTCGGCCAGATTTTCCGTCCGGCCACGCCGCTGCTGCCTAACTACAAGCATGTTCCGGTCGGCTATCACAGCCGCGCGTCTTCGGTCATTCCGTCGGGCATAGCGTTTCACCGGCCCAAGGGTCAGATCAAGGCTCCCGACGC
>CAXUEQ010000003.1:0-4443 GCA_964250175.1 uncultured Sphingobium sp.
CAGCAGGTCGGCGCTCGATTGCTGGATGTCGACGAAGATCGGGTCGAGCCGCTGGATCGTCGTCAGCGCGTCGGCCTGGCCGGAGGTCACCAGCGCGCCGGTCGTGAACAGCGACCGGCCGATCCGCCCGCTGATCGGCGCGGGGACACGGGTGAAGCGCAGGTTGACGTTCGCGGTCTCAAGCTGCGCCCGCGCCAGCGCGACGGCGGCGTCGGCCTGCCGCGCGGCGGCGACCGCATTGGTATAATCCTGCTTGCTCACCGCCTCCATGCTGGCGAGCGGACGATAGCGGTCGGCCAGCGCCTGCGCGGACACGCGCGCCGCCTGCGCATTGGCCAGGGTCGCGCGCGCCTGCGCGGCGGATGCGCCATACAGGCTGGGGTCGATCTGATAGAGCGTCTGCCCCGCCCGCACCAGGCTGCCCTCGGCGAACAGGCGCGCACGGATCACCCCCGACACCTGCGGCCGCACGTCCGACATTTCATAGGCGGCGGTGCGGCCGGCCAGTTCGGTGAATAACGGCACGCTCTGGCTTTTCAGCACGATATAGCCCGCCTCGGGCGTGGGCGTCTTGCGCTCCTCCTTCTTCGCGCAGGCGACAAGCATGAGCGGCAACAGAAGCAACAGGAAGGATGCGCGGGCGGGGGAGAGTCGAGTCACAGCGGCTATTTGCAGGGGTTGCGCGGATAAGGAAAGCCCGCAACGCACATAATACACTTTGCGACATTTTGGGCGACATGTGGTTGCGGACGGAACAATGCCTTCATCCGTTCAACCGGCAGGCCCATCGCGGCCATGCTTGTCCGCGCGCCGGCGGCCGACCATCATGCCGCGCTCCAGCCGGACGCACAGCGCGGCATAATAGTCCGACAGGAAGGCGCGATCGTCGCCATCGTCGGGCAGACCGGCCTTGTGGCGGATCGCCGCGGCGACGGTCGCCACCGCATCCTCGCGCCCCTTGCGCAGCACATCCTCCAGCGTCTGCAATTCATAGACGCCATAAAGATCAAGCGCTGCCTCGCTGAATATCCGGCGCGGCTGTTGCGCGGGCGCGGCGAGGTCCGCGGCCAGGCTGCCGCGCACGTCCTGCACGACCCATGTCCCCGCCAGCAGATCGCCGACGCGCAACCGGTCGCGGTTGAACAGCGGGAAGAAAAGAAAGATGCCGGTCCAGGCCAGCGCGAACAGCGTCAGAAAACCGTCCGCCGCGCTTTGCGCCATCTGCGCGCCCAGGAAGGAGAGCGGCAGGAAGACCTCGATCTCGCGCATCGCGTTGCGCGCGATCACCGCGCCGCCGGTCAGCCGCGCCCCGTCGCGCGCGACGACGCGCAGGCCCACCAGCCGCTTGCCCGGCGTCGCCCCGCGACCGCCCATCTCGAACAGGATGAACCAGCCGTTGCGCAGGAAGAAGAAGCCGACGAGCCAGAGGATCGCGAAGAGCTGCGACCGCACGCCGGAGAGGAACAGCAGCCCGATCGCGATCGTCACGGCGATAAGCGAAAACAGCAGGATCAGCGCGTCGAGCATGAACGCCGCCGCCCGCGCGCCCGCGCTGCCCAGTTCGAGCCGCAGGTCGACGCCCTCCGGTGTCACGAAGCTGCGTCGCAATGTTTTCGGCGCGCGCGACGCCCTATTGCGGAAGCGCCAGCGCATCGCGTCCCTCCCGGCCCAGCGCCCGCCGCGGCAGATAGAAATAGCACAGCCAGCCGCCCAGCATCGCCAGGCCGATGCCATAGCGCAGCCCGTCGGCCTGCACCGTCTGCCGCCCGATCCCCTCCAGCAAGCCGGCGACCAGCAGCATCATGACGACGCCCGCCATCGCCACCGCCGTGCTGCGCCCCGCCCGCACCGCCGAATCGGTCCGCGCCTGCCGCCCCGGAAAGGCGACCGCCGTGCCGATCTTCATCCCCGCCGCGCCGGCGATGATGATCGCGAACAGCTCGGTCGACCCATGGATGGTCAGCCAACCGGCAAAGCCGAAACCCAGCCCCTTGGGCGCGAACACCGCCATCATCGCACCCAGCATCAGCCCGTTATAGACCATCAGGAAGATAGTCGGCACGGCGAAGGCGAACCCCAGCGCGAAAGCGAAGATCGCGACCTGGCTGTTATGCGTGAACAGATAGATGGCGAAGGTCGCGAGCATCCCGCCCTCCTGCCTGCCATAGATAGTCGCACGCAATGCGGCGGCGCTCGCCGAAGGGTCGCGCCCGCCCGCCATCGCGTCGGGAATGATGCCATAATACCAGGCCGGGTCGCTCGCCACGAGCAGATAGCCCGCCAGCACGCCCGCGACCGTCAGCAGCAGCGCCACCAGCGTCTCGCGCCACAGCGCCTGCACCGCCAGCGGCCAGCCCGTGCGCAGGAAATGCGCCGCCTGCGCGATGGCCGAGGTCGGCACGCCGTAAAGCTGGAAATAGGCGCGCGTGCAGAGCTGTTCCAGATAGGTCGCCAGCGCCCGGTCCAGCGACGTCTCCCGCGCCACCGACAGCGACGACAGCGCCGCGCGATACAGCAAGGGCAGCGCGAGAATATCCGCGTCGCTGAGCGCCCGCACCGATCGTTTCTCGATCCGCGTCAGCAGCGCGTCGAGCCGCTGCCAATCCGCCTCATGCGCCGCGCGGAAGCGGGTGGCGTTGACGACAACCGGACGGCCGTCGATCAGCGCGCTCACAGCAGGTTCCTCCGCTTCAAATCGACATAGCCCTGGACCAGCCGCTCCCCCACCCGGTCATATTCGCTCTCGATCACATGCGCGCCCAGATGCCGCAGCCGGGTCAGTACCGTCAGCCGGTCGCGCAGCAGCGCGGCGGCGGTCACCGCACGGGTCACATCGTCGGCGGTCACCGGCGGCCGATCCACGATCGCCTCCAGTTCCTCGTCGCGCAGCACCACGACCAGCAGCAAATGGGTCGCGACCAGCCGCCCCGCCGCGCGCACCATGAACTCGGCGGAGGTGGGATCGGTGAATTCGGTGAACAGCACGATCATCGACCGGCGCGTCAGCCGCGTCGCCAGGCTGGTCAGCGCGAAACTGTAATTGGTCTCCTCGCCGCTATAGTCGATCCGCGCCGCCAGCCGCTGCAATGCGCCGAACGCCGCCGCGCCCGAGACCAGACCGCTGGCGATGCGCGGCCGCGAATCGAACGCGTTCAAGGCCACCCGGTCGCCCAGCTTCAGCGCGACCCAGCCGGTCAGCAGCATCGCCGACACCACGCGGTCGAGCCGGCTCAGCCCCGCCACCGGCTCCGACATCTGCCGCCCGCAATCGACCGCGAACACGATCTGGTTGTTGCGCTCGGACCGAAACTCCTTGGCGTGCAGCTTCACATGCCGCGCCGACTGCTTCCAGTCGATCGCCCGCCGGTCCATGCCCGATCGATATTCGACCAGCGCGTCGAAATCCTGCCCGTCGCCGCGATCGGCCTGTGCCAGCAGGCCCTGGAGCGCGTGCCGCTGGAATATCTGCGCCCCGCGATCCTGCACCAGGCGGATGTCGGGCAGCACCGCGACGCGCGTGTCAAGCGCGATCACCCGCTGCGTCCACACCAGCCCCAGCGGCCCGCGCCAGCGCAGCCACAGCCGGTCGATCTTCGCCGTCCCCCGCCGCGCCGCGCGCAACGGCACGATCCCCGCGCCTTTCCCGCCCACCAGTTCCAGCCGGGCCAAGTCATCCTCCGGCTGCTCCAGCAGCGCATCGGTGCGCAGCGCGAACTGCACGCGGACCGGCGCAGCGGCGATCGTGACATGCAGCGTCGCTTCCATGTCCGCCCCCACGCTGGCGGTGCGCGGCGCGTCGAGCCGCGCCTGCACCCCGCCGCGCCGCAGCCCCCGCATCCCGTCGAACGCGACGAGCGCCAGCACCGCCACCGGCCAGGCCAGCGCCGCATACCAGCGCCCCGGCAGTAGCAACGCGCCGAGCAACGCCACCGGCGCACCGGCGGCGGCCGTCAGGATGGCGGCGCGGGTGGGGTAGATCATGGGATTATTTTCTCCCCGACTTTTTCCCCGTTCGGGCTGAGCCTGTCGAAGCCCTGTCCTTCCCCTTCTTTCCTGAAAAAGAGAAAATAGTCCTTCGACAGGTTCAGGACGAACGGGGGCGGAAAGATGTGTTCACCCCTCATCGCGGCGCTTCGATCGTCTCGATGATCCCGCGCACCACATCCTCGATCACCCGCCCGTCAATCTCCGCCGCCGGCGACAGGATCAGCCGGTGCCGCAGCAGCGCGGGCGCCAATGCCTTCACATCGTCGGGTATCACGAAATCGCGCCCGTCCAGCGCCGCCCGCGCCCGCGCCGCGCCGGCCAGCATTGCGCCCGCACGCGGCGACGCGCCACTCTCCAGGTCGGCGACATCGCGCGTCCCCCGGATCAGCGCGATGATATAGTCGATCACCGCATCCACCAGCCCGCTCGTCGCCAGCGCCGCGGCATCCGCGAACT
>CAXUEQ010000003.1:4453-82710 GCA_964250175.1 uncultured Sphingobium sp.
CACCCGTCACGGCGGCGACCGCCGCGCCGATCCGCGCCGCATCGGCCACCGCCGCGACGCCCCAGTCCTGCGGGTCCATCGCCCCGGTCCGCGCGCCATGCGCCGCGACGATCCGGCGCTCCTCCTCCGCGCTCGGATAATCGACCGTCTGCTTGAACAGGAAGCGGTCGAGCTGCGCCTCGGGCAGCGGATAGACGCCCTGCTGCTCGATCGGGTTCTGCGTCGCCACCACCATGAAGCGGTCGCCCAGCGGCAGGCTCTCGCCGTCGATCGTCACCGTGCGCTCCTGCATCGCCTCCAGCAGCGCCGCCTGCGTCTTGGGCGGGGTGCGGTTGATCTCGTCCGCCAGCAGCAGGTCGGTGAAGATCGGCCCGCGCGTCAGGCTGAACTGGCTGGTCTGGAAATTGAACAGGTTCGCGCCGATGATGTCGCCGGGCATCAGGTCCGGCGTGAACTGGATGCGCCCGAATTGCAGCCCCACCGCCCGCGCGAAGCTGTGCGCCAGCAGCGTCTTGGCGGTGCCCGGCGGCCCCTCCAGCAGGATATGCCCGCCGGAAAACAGCGCGACCAGCATCAGGTCGATGCTCGCCTCCTGCCCCACCACGGCGCGGGCGACCTCCGCCCTGATGGCGTCGCCAAGCGCCCGGACTTCTTCTACCGTCATCGGATTTTCTCCCTTTGCCATGCGTGCAGCGCCTGCGCGGCGGAAAGCAGGCTCGCCTTGTCCTCCGCCCCGTCGGCGGCGCGCACCAATTCCGTGAAGCGATGCTTGCCCTTCAACGCGTCGAGATAGGCGTCGAGCGCCCCGTCGCGCAGCCGCGCCGGCACGCCGAACGCCCGCACCGCGCGCTCGCGGATGACGGCGGCGTATCTCCCGCCCAGCCGCGCCTCGCGCCCGGCCTTGCGGATCATCGCCGCGCTGTTGTCGACCAGGGCCGTCTTGCCGAACGCGATCGCCCGTTCGCGCGGGCGCACCGGCCCGAACCGGCCGAAACTGTGCAGCCCGGCCAGCAGCAGCGCCGCGACGATCGCCAGCGTCATCGCCAGGAAAGGCGGCTCGAACATCAGCTTCAACGGGCTTTGCGAATGGCCGAAACCGTTGAACGACACGTCGAAGGCGATGCCCTGCGGCGGATTGGCGTTCATCCAGTCGAGCAGCGCCAGCGCCGCCGCCGCCTGATCGACATCCTTCATGCCATGGTTAGAAAGCAGGTCGGGATCGGCCAGCACGAACAGGGGACCACTGCCCAGTTGCGCCAGCACGATCCCGCCCTGCGCGTCTGTCAGCAACGGATGGAGTTCTTGTGCAACATGATAATTTTCGTCATCCATGCCCGCCGGTTCGCCGGGGGTCAGCCCGGTGATGACCTGCAACGGGCGCGGCGCGCGAAAGCGGATCGTGGCGGGCAGGCCGGTCGTCAGCAGCGGCGCGCCGCCACTGCGATACTGTTTCATCGTGAAGCGCCAGCCCGGCGCCAGCACGCCGATCGGTTCATAGAGCGGCAACAGACCCGCCCGCCGCACCCAGCCCTGATGGCCGGGGTCGGGCTGCGTTCGCCATTTGGGCAGGATGAACAGGGTCGGCTTGTCCCGCCGCCCCTTCAGCGCCGCGCTGATATTGACCGACCCGCGTTCGGGCGAGACGACCAGCAGATCCTCCGTATCGAACTGATGCGGGTCGCGCAGGATGCGGGGCTTGCGCCCGGTCGCCTCGGCCAGTCGGACCAGCCCGCTAAAGCCGGTCGCCGCATTGGACAGCGCGTGACCGCCGCCATTGCGCCCCGACCGCAGATCAGGCGCGAACGCGCCAAGCAACAGCATCCCGATGAAAGCGGCTATGCCGATCCCCAGCATCAGCGCGACCGTGCGCGGCCCGAACAGCCCCTCGTCCGGCGCACCGTCCCGATGCGACAGGTCGCTCATCGCTGCCAGGTCCGGCTCTGCGCGAAATCGGCATAGGCCGCGCGGCACTGCGTCCATTCCGCGCCGCCGACCGGACGGCCGCCGAACAGGCTGCGCTCGACCACCGCGGCGATCTCGCTGAACAGGCGGCGCGGCGCTGGCGGGATGGCCTCGGCCCGCGCCAGGTCGCGGCTGGTCAGCGCCGGGCGCACCATCTGCGGGCGGCGACGGCCCAGATCCTCGACGCTGCGCAACAGCAGATGATGGACCGCCTCGGCATAAAGCCCCTGCGCCGCCAGCGCGTCGGCTTCCTTCAGCCAGGCGCGCGCGGGCGCGGCGCCGGGCGTCCAGTCCGCCTCCTCCTCCGACGAGACCCCCTGCTTCGCGCGGCGCAGGCGCGGCATCCGCCACACGCCATGGCGCAGCCGGTCATAGACGATCCACAGCAGCAGCGCGGCGAAACAGGCGATCACGCCCCACAGGAAGATGCGCGCATAGGGCGCGTCGGGCATATGGCTGCTGATCCAGCGCAGCAGACGGCCGATCGGGCGGAACGCGGGCGCAAGCCAGTCCCAGATAGCGTCAAAAAATCGGCCGACGGGTTTCAGCGCCTCGTTCAGCCAGGCGTTCAGAGCCTTGAGCCATGGCGGGGTCGGCGGCGGGCCGGCGGCAGGTCCCATGTCGAACTGCACGTCGCCCGCGCGCCGCAACGCGCCATGGGCGTCGATCAGTCGCTGGTCCTGCGCATGTCTGGAAATCACTTATCCTCCGCGTCGCTCGCCGGCAAACTAGACGAACCGGCCGATCGCGCAACCGCAACTGACAAGCCCCCGTGACATAGGCGTCGTTCTGGGGCAGCATTGCCGCTGAAACAGGCAGGGAGCGACGATATGGCGACGCAAACAGGGGATTGGCAGGAAGAAAGCCGCGTCTCGATCGGGCGCATATTCAGCCGCGCCTTCGGAGTGATGGGCAACAACCCGGTGGCGATCTTCGGCATCGCCTTCCTGTTCGGCGCATTGCCGCAAACGCTCTACGGCTATTTCCTGCAGCCGGACCTGATCGCATCGGCGTCCGGCAATACGCTCGCGACCATGGTGATCTCCCTGGGAGCCTATGTCCTGTTCCTGATCTTCGGGATGCTGGCGCAGGGCGCGGTCGTGCGCGCCACCACCGCCTACGCCGCCGGCGGGCGCGCCTCGTTCGGGCAAAGCATCACCACCGGATTGTCGATGGCGGTGCCGCTGATCGGGCTTTCCATCGTGCTGGTGCTGGCGCTGATCCTTGGCTTCGCGCTGCTCGTCATCCCCGGCATCATCCTCTACATCATGTGGTCGGTCGCCGCGCCCGCGCTCGTCACCGAACAGAGCGGCGTCTTCACCGCCCTCGGGCGCAGCCGCTTCCTGACCAAGGGTGCGCGCTGGAAGATTTTCGGGTTGCAGATCGTGCTGCTCGTCATTTTCTGGCTCCTGTCCGCAGTGGTCGGGGTGGCCATGCTGGCCGGCGGCGGCGTACAGGGCATGGCGCAGGGCTTTGTGACCGGCCAGGTATCGGCCGGCTTCCTGCTCCTCTCGGCCATCACGAGCACCCTGACCACCGCTTTCTGGGGCACCGTCCAGACCTCGCTTTACATCACGTTGCGCAACTGGAAGGAAGGGCCGCAGGCCGAAGCCCTGGCAGACGTCTTCGCCTAGCGTCGGCTATCGCGTCACGAAGCCCGCCCTGCGCTGCCCCAGCAGGATTCGCGCCAACAGCCACGCATTGCGGTTGAAATGATGGTCGCCGGGAACGAAATATTGCTGCGCAAGTCCTTTGGGAATCGACAGGCAGGCGCTGTCGCTTTCCACCGTCCCCCGGACGCAGCGTATCGTCATGCCCTTCAGCTTCGTCACCGCCGGGATCGTCGGCAAGGCATCATCCGATGCGATGTTGAGCCAGCTCGTCATATGAAACTGGAACTCGGCGGTCGAACCGAACCCCATCAGCGCCACATTGCGCACCCGCGCGCGGGCGGGAGCGTCCAGATTCTGGATCATATAGGGCATCGCATCCGCCCCGAAACTATAGCCGATCAGCATGACCCGCGGCCGGTTCCAGCGCTGGCTGAAACCGGTAATCAACTGGCTGAGGTCCCTGCCCGTCCCGCGCGGCGTGCGCGCGCTCCAGAAATAGGACAGGCTGTCGACGCCGACGACCGGGATGCCGGCGGCCGCCAGTTGCCCCGCCACGTCGCGGTCGATCCCGACCCAGCCGCCATCGCCCGAATAGAGGATCGCCATCGTGTCGCCGTTCACGCCGCGCCGGGTCGCCGACACCAGGGTCAGCGGCATGTCTGGTATCGGCGTCTCGCCCGGTGCGGCCCTGGGCAGCGGCGGCGGAAGCAACTGCATCGTCGCGCCGAGTATCTGCGACGTCCAGCGCGCCGGCCCGGCATCGCCCGACTCGACCCCCGGAAGCTGGATCAAGCGTGCGCCGGGGATGGCGGAAACGAAGCGCTGCGTGGCCGACAGCGGGAAGGCGCTGCCCGCGCGGCGCTGCAATACTATCCATGGCACCTTGATCCGCCCGTTCGGCGGAAAGCGCCATGCCGCTTTGGGCCTGCCGACATGGTGGGTTACGAAACCGGGGCTGCCGCACCATGGCTTGCGACCCGGCAGGCTCGGCAGGAAATCGATCGAGACGACGCCCTGATAGCCGCCGTTCGGCCATTGCGACAGCGCGGCATAGGCCATCGCCGCGCCCGAACCATAGCCGATGATGATCGGCTTGCGATAGGTGGCGACACCCATGCGATGCTGGACGTCGCGGGCCAGATCGATCAGCGGATAATTGGGATCGACGCATTTCGCGCCATTGCTTTCCATCGCCCGCGCCAATGCCGGGGTCGACACGCCCGCGACCAGCAGGCCCTGCCCGGCGAGCCTCCGCGCCATTTCCGTTTCTCCGCTGCTCCAGCCGTCGCCGTCCGACAGGAATATTATCGTGCCTTTCGGTTCGCCGACCGGGCGCTGGACCGCGACGTCGCCGAACGGCGCGCGCATGTAGTCCGATGGCTGGGATCGCGGCGCGTCGATCGCGACGGCGCCCGTGGCCATGGCGAGCAGGACCAGGCTGGCGATCCCGCGGAGTCTGCCGATGCCTTTCATTTGGCGGCGATCAACGCCTGGAGGTCGATCAGCGCGCGCCCCATGCCGACGCCCTGTGGCCCGGCGACATAGCGCGGCTGCCAGACCGGCGCGAATTTATCCTTGTAGGCGCGCAACCCCTCGAACCCGTAGAAGGATTCGCCGTGGCGATAGAGCAGCGCGCCGAGCTTGACCCACAAAGGCGCCAGCCTGCGCGCCTCCAGCCCCGACAATGGGGCGAGACCAAGATTGAACCAGTGATAGCCCTGGTCCCGCCCCCATTGCATCAGCCGGACGAACAGAAAGTCCATCGTTCCATAGGGCATGTCATCCTCATGCCGCATCAGGTCGACCGACAATTCGGACTTGTCCGCCGTCGTCCAGATATTGGCGAAGGCGACGATCCGCCCGTCCTGCCGCACCAGCGCGCAATCGAAATGCGCCATATAGGCCGGGTCGAACTTGCCGACGCTGAACCCCTTTTCCCGATGCCCGCCCTTGGCCGCCAGCCAGCGCGCCGAAATGCCGCCCAGTTCCGCCATGATAGCGGGCAAGCGCGCGGCCGGCACGATCTCGAAGGTCGCGCCCTCGCGCTCGGCGCGCCGGTCGGCATAACGCAGGCTCTTGCCCGCCGGCCCGTCGAGCGTGAAGCCGGCCAGGTCGACCCGCGCCTCCTCGCCATATTTGACGACCTGCAACCCCAGTTCGATGGCGATCGGCAGCGCCTCGGTATCGATCTGGTAAAGCAGCAGCCGCCCTTGCGCTGCGTCGGCCTGTTCGCGCAGCGTCCAGAGCATGTCGGCCCACTCCTGCCGATCGCCGACCGGATTGCCCATCACGACCCAGCTATGCCCGCGAATCTGATACATCACAAAGCAATGGCCCGACGCGGAAACCAGAAAGCGCTTGTCGCCGGTCAGCGCCAGATTGGCGTCCGTCCGCTGCGCCAGCGCCAGCGCCTGCTTCTCCGGCAGCGCTTGCGCGATCGCGGTTGCGGCATGCGGGGTTGCCGGGCGAAGCATGCGCCAGACCGCGACGACGATCAGCAGCACGGCGACGCCGAAGCTGGCGCGCAGGAAGCGCGAGGCGTCGCCATGCTCCGCAAATTCCCACCACAGGTCGTTCTGATAGGCGACATGCTTGTAGGCGAACAGGCCGATCCAGATCGACAGGCCCAGCGCCATCGCCACGGTCGCCAGCCAGCCGGCCGACAATGTTTCCGCGGTGAATTGCGTGCGCCGGTAAAAAGCGGAACGCGTCCATTGCAGCAGCCCGGCGATGACCAGCATCACGCAGGCTTCTTCATAATCCAGCCCCTTGATCAGCGAAAAGGCGGCACCCGCCAGCAGCAATATCCGCGTCAGCCAGAAAGCGCCGTCCAGCCGCCGATACAGCCCTGACGACAGGATCAGCAGCGCCGCGCCGGACAGGCTGGCCGCCATGTGCGACGCTTCGATGAAGGGCAGCGGCACCAGGTCGAACAGGCCCTTGGTGCGCCCCGGCTCGCTCGGCAGCGAACCGGACACGAGGAGGACCACGCCGCCGATGAAGACCAGCGCGGCGATCATAATGGGCGCAAGGCTGGACATGACCACATGGACGCCCTGCAGCGTGCTCGCCAGCGGCTTGCGCCAGTGGCGTCCCTCCTGCACCGCGACCAGGCCGACCGCGATCAGCAGCGGCGCAAGATAATAGACGACCCGATAGACCAACAGCGCCGCGACCAGTTCGGACGTGTCGACGCCGGGCAGCGCGGCGAGCATCACCGCCTCGAATATGCCGACGCCACCGGGGACATGGGTGATCAGCACCGCGATGATCGCCAGCGTATAGCCGATGAAGAAGACCGGCCAGGCATCGATCTGCGCATGCGGCACCAGTACGAACAAAGCCGCGCTGGCCATTGCCAGGTCGAAAGCCGCCACGCCGATCTGCGCAAGGGCAAGGCGCAGGCCCGGTATCGGCAGCGTCCAGCCGAACAGCCGGAGCGCGCGCCCCTGCGGCCCGGCCCACAGCAGCAACGCGGCGACGGCCGCGAACAGCAGGATGCCGGTCGCGCGCAAGGCGCTTGCCCCCATGCCGACGCCATCGATCGACAGCGCCTGCGGCCGCGCGACCAGCATCAGGCTGGCCAGTGTGACGACCCCGCCCCAGAAGGTCATGCTGGCGATCGCGATTACGCGGGACACGTCTCCGACGCTCAGCCCCGCACCACTATAGACCCGATAGCGCGCCGATCCGCCGGTCAGCAGCGACAGGCCCAAATTGTGGCTCAGCGTATAGCTGGTGAAGGACGCCAGCGCCGCGGTGCGATAGGGCAGGGGCCGGCCGATCGCCCGCAGCGCGAACACGTCATACAGCGTCAGCGCGCCATAGCTGAGCGCGGTGAAGGCAATCGCCAGCAGCACAGCGGAGGGGCGCAGCGTTTCGATGTCGGCGCGCACGTCGCGCAGCCGCACCTCCTGGAGCATATGATAGATCGCCGCAAAGCCGATGGCGGCGAGGACAAGGATCGCGGCGACCGATAACGCCGTGCGATACCGCATCGCGAATGTCCGAAGCTGCCCCATCGCGTCACCCATAGTCCCGGCGCAGCGATATGCGAAGCGATTGCGATTGTGAAACTCCCGTTCATACTGACGATGCCAATAGCGCCGAAGACCGGATCGAGTAGGATCGCCCCTATGCGAAAACTGACATTGCTTGCCACTTTCACCCTCGCCTTCGCCGCGCTGGCCGCTTTCGCCGGCTATATCGGCTATTTCGGCGGGCCGGTTTTCGTCGATGTCGCCGCGACCGGATCGCCCGACCCGCGCGACGCGGGGCGGAGCGCGCTGCTGCTGTCCGGCGACATGGGATCACGGGTGGGCATGGAGCCGCGCATCGCCGCGCGGCTTGCCGAACATGGCATCCCGGTCGTGCAGGTCAATTCGCTGAGCTATTTCCGCCAGCGCCGCTCACCTGCCGAGGTGCAGGCGCTGATCCGCGAAGGCGTCGAGCGCACAATCGCGCTGGCGCATGGCGGCAAGGTGATCTTGATCGGCCAGTCCTTTGGCGCCGACATGCTGCATGTCGGGCTTCCGGTCCTTCCAGCGCATTTGCGCCGGAAAGTCGCGCTGGTGGCGCTGGTAGTGCCGGGGAATACCGTCGATTTTCGCGCCTCTCCCGCCGAATTGCTCACTTTCCAGCGCGGCGATGCCGCGGCAATGGCGACCGCCAGGCTGCTGAACTGGGTGCCGGTGCTGTGCGTTCAGGGCGTGCTGGAAACCAACAGCCTATGTCCTTTGCTTCGCATGCCCAATGTCCGGCGGATCGCGCTGCCGGGCGGCCATCCGATGCATTATGACGCAGACCGGCTTTATGCGGTTCTGGCCAGCGCGATCCGGCAACCTGGTGAAGGGGGGTAGGCATGTCGCGGTTGATCCTGTTCAACAAGCCCTATGGCGTGCTGTGCCAGTTCACCGATCGCGGCACGGCGGGATCGCCCCGCCCGACCCTGTCCGACCATATCGATAGTCCGGGCGTCTACCCCGCGGGGCGGCTCGACCTGGACAGCGAGGGCCTGCTGCTGCTTACCGACGATGGCGGGCTGCAGGCGCGGATCGCTGACCCGAAATATAAGCTGCCGAAAACCTATCTGGTGCAGGTCGAGGGCGACATAAGCGCGGCGGCCCTTTCGTCCCTACGAAAGGGCGTCAGTCTCAAGGACGGCCCGACGCGCCCCGCCGAGGCCGAACGCATCGCCGATCCGATGCTCTGGCCCCGCAACCCGCCGGTCCGTTTTCGCAAGAGCGTGGCCGACTGCTGGATCCGGCTGACGATCCGCGAAGGGCGCAACAGGCAGGTGCGCCGGATGACCGCCGCCGTCGGCCATCCGACGCTGCGGCTGGTCCGGTGGCAGATCGGCGACTGGTCGATCGAGGGAATAGATCCCGGTGCCTGGCAAGAGCGGACGGCCGTCGGCAGATAGTCTTTTGACGGATGGCGGGCCGCATGCGACAGCGGCTGGACCGTTCGCGGCATTTGGTCGCGCACCCTTTCGTCGCGAGTATCCATGCGTCTTGCCCATTTCGCCATCGACCATTTCCTCGCCGAATATTGGCAGAAGAAACCGCTGCTGATCCGTAACCCATGGGATGGATGGCGCAATCCGCTGGAACCGGACGAACTGGCGGGCCTTGCCTGTGAGGAGGATGTTGAGTCGCGCCTCATAAGCCAGGCGCTCGCCGCCTGGACGGTGGAGGACGGGCCGCTGCGCGAAACCCGCTTTAGCGAATTGGGCAGGAAGCCATGGACCCTGCTCGTTCAGGCGGTAGACCAGCATGTGCCGGACGTTGCCGCGCTGATCGCGCCCTTTCGGTTCATCCCCGACTGGCGGATCGACGATGTGATGGTGAGCTATGCCACCGATGCAGGTGGCGTCGGCCCGCATTTCGATCATTATGATGTCTTCCTGATCCAGGGGCTGGGCCGGCGCCGGTGGCAGGTGGGCGTGCCCTGCGATTCCGAAACCGCATTGCTGCCGCATGACGACCTGCGCCTGCTCGCGCATTTCGAAGCGGTCGAGGAATGGATAGTGGAGCCGGGCGACATTCTTTATCTCCCGCCGCGCTTCGCACACGACGGGGTCGCGGTGGGCGACGATTGCATGACCTATTCGATCGGCTTTCGCGCCCCCGCGCGTGGCGAATTGATCGAGCATTGGTGCGACGATCTGCTCGGGCAGATGGACGATGACGACCGCTATGCCGACCCGGATCTGCCGCGCCAGGGCAATCCCGGCGAGATTTCGGCGGCGGCGATCACCCGCCTGCATGCGATGGTCACCGATGCGATGCGCGACCGCGACGCCTTCGCACGCTGGTTCGGGCAGTATAACAGCGTGCGTAAATATCCCGAGGTAGACTTTGCCCCCGACGAGCCGGTGCGGGCCGAAGCATTCCGCGCCGCACTGGCCGAAAAACCCGAACTGGCCCGCAATCCGGCCAGCCGATTTTCCTTCATCCGGCAGGATTCGGAAAAGCTGATGCTGTTTGTCGACGGACAATATTTCGCGTGCGACAGCGACACCAGTGCACTGGCCGAGCGATTATGCGCGACGGATGATCCTTTGCCGGGACTGGAGACCAGTTTGTCAGACGCTGGGATAACCCTCCTTGCCGCATTGTTCGACCAGGGGAGCCTGGCTTTCGCGATCGAGGATTGAGACGATCTGCCAGTTATCCGGTCAGCGGAGATCGTCGAAGCGGTTCATCCGCAGGTCTATCTCGGGTCAAGGCTACCGCGTATCCTTGCCTACTTACGCGAATGATGTGACCCATTACATGCCGGAATCAAATATCTGGGACGGAGTTATTTCGCCAGATGTTTGTCGAAAAATTGGGCGATCAATCGATAAGCCTCCGCAGACTCCGGGGGAGCGGGGTCGAGGAGGAAGGCGTGCATCATACCTTCCCATATATGGAGATGTGCCTCCACGCCTTCGTGGACAAGCAGGGAGTGGGTTTTGACCACAGAGCTTAACGCGAAATCGCGTGTTCCGGAAATAAGCATCGTCGGCGGGAATTGACGAAGCGTTGCCGGCGAACGGATCGGAAATGCCTCCGCATCGCTGTCGGGGACATGGGCGAAATAGGGGTTGGCCTTGGACGGCTCGGGATTGCCCTTACCATATTGATAGCCGGAATCGCCCTCCATCCAATAGGCTGCGCCTTCGCATAACAGACCGATGGCGGCGGGGAGCGGCTGCTTGTCGCGGATCAGGCGGGCGACCGTCTGGGACGTCAGCAACGCGCCGGCCGAGCAGCCATAGATGCCGATCTGCTGCGGCCGATAGCGTGTCAGCAAATCGGTATAGACCTTGACCGCGTCGTCAGTCCCCGCCGGAAAGACATTTTCCGGGGTCAGCCGATAATCGACGCTCACGACGCGGATACGCCCTACCGCCGAGATGGCGACGGCCTCAAGCCAGTCATTGCTGCCGATAAACCCGCCGCCGTGCAGTTCCATGAGAACCCGGCCCTTGTTCGCGGCCGACACACCGCCAGCGGGTTCGATGATCGCGGCCGATATGCCGTTGATCATCGTCGGTGAAATAGTGACGGGATATTGCGCCCGCATCCGGCGATAGACCGAACTGTTCCGAAACGCCTTTGTCTCACATTGCCGGGTCGCGGCGCGGTCGGCGGGCTTGACGGTCAATATGTTACCGCAGGTCGTGAGCGCCGCCGTTAGCTGGACATCGCTTTCATCGGCTATCCGCACCCCCGCCCGCGTGGCGGCATCGGTCAGCGAACCATGCGGCGCAGCGGGGTTTGCCAGCACGATCCCGGCTGAGGGCGATACCACCTGCTGGGCAGGGGCTGCGCCCGAAGCCAGGGCGGCCAGTCCTGCCACGAAAAGGAGAAACAGCCGCCCGATACTCTTCATCATATTTCTCCAGCCCGAATAGTCGGCACGTCCGCGCAACAGGACCGGCCTATCTATCAGAACTTGGCCTGCAAACGCGCGCCGAACGTTCTTGGCGGTTGCAGATAGGAGAGAAAGGAGTTCCCATCCGGCGCTATTCCATAAGTGGTCGAGCTTGTCCGGATCTTGCGATTTTCCACATTCTGCACAAAGGCTTCAAGAGTGTAGCGCTGCTCCGGTGACGTATAGCGGATCGCCAAGTCGCTGAGCGTATAGGCCTTCTGCTTGTCGAACGCGGTGCCATAACCGCCCAATTGGCCATTGACGACGCGGTTGGCCCTGTCCCCGTTGAAGATGGTGAGGAAACTGGACGTCTCATAATGAATGGTGCCGCGCGGCGTAATTTTCCCGCCATTCGCCATTTCAAAGTCATGCTCATAGGTCAGCGTCGCGGAAAAACGTGGCGCGTGCGGCAGTTCGTTGCCACGGAGCTGCCGTTGCGCCGCAGGGTCGTTAGGATCACCATCAAAGCGCTGATCAATCGTCACCAGTGACTTCAACTTCGTCTTCTGAACGGCGCCGGCGAACTGGATATGATCCTGGGGCGTCACAGCCCAGACCGCTTCGGCTTCGAAGCCATAGTTCGTCGCGCCATCGGCATTGAGCGTCGCCAGGACGGTGCTCAGGATATTGCCATTGGCGTCCCGGACCACCTCGATCTGCCCGATCTGATACCCCTTGAAGTCATAATAATAACCGGCAAGGTTGAGGGTCAGCTTCCGGTCGAAAAGCTTCATCTTCGTGCCGACTTCATAGTCGGTAAGCGTTTCTGGTCCGGTAACACGGTTAAGCTGGTCGATGACACCCGATTTGAAACCGGTGCCGATGCTTCCGTAGAGCAGGGCATCGTTGGTGAGGTTATAGTCCACACGCGCCAGATAGGTCAGTTTCTTGAATGTTCCCTGGCCTTGGGAGGGGATATATACGAAATCCGGGCCGAGCAACTGGGCCAGTTCGGGTCCGGTAGTGCCAGGATATCGCCCTTCGACGCCGCGGCAGGCAGGCGCGCCCGGCGTCGGTGGGGTCGGACAACCGAAAAGATAGACCGCACCGCCGTTCAGGCTTTCCTTTTTGTCGACAGAGTAGCGCAAGCCGCCGGTCAAATGCAGCTTCGGGGTCACATTCCACGTCGCCTGCCCAAAGCCCGCATAGCTGTTCACAGTATAGCCGGGCTGTATGAAGCTGACGGAAAAACTCGACGGGCCGGAACGGTTGCCGTCCCGATCGTCAATATCGGCCCGTATCTGCGCCTTGTTGTGCGAATAATAGCCGCCCACGATCCAGCTTATGGCATCCGTATTCCTGGACTTGAGTTGCAGTTCATGGCTGTTGAAGTCGAACCGATTGAAGACCGTCTGATTCCGTTCGGACGCATATGTCGTCGGCGCACCGCTTGGCGTGAGCGGCGACACGACGCCCACATCGGAATCGGTCTGCTCGGTGCCGCCGGTTCGGGTGTAACCGGCGATATAGGTGAGTTCGGCATGGTCGCCGATCTCATATGTCATGTTGCTGCGGACCGATACCGCATAGCGGTCGTTATCCGGCGCCGTGTCGGCAAGGATCGAATATATTTTCTGGCCGGGACGGGGCGTTTGCATAAGGGCGGCGGAAGGGCTGCCATTGTCCAGGAAGCCCTCGACATTGAAGTCCCAGCGGAACCGCGAACTCGGCTTCCACAATACACTGAAACGCGCGGATTTCTGATCCTGCGCATTATAGCGCTTACCCGACGTGACATAGACCGTATTGTCCAGCCCGGCGAGGACGGGCGGGGCCTGATAGGACACATAGCCCTTATGCTGTTCGGTCGCGAAGGCGAAGCGCACGGCGAGCGTATCCGACACGGGGATATTGACAGACCCACGCGACCCCAGCCGGTCATAAGTGCCGCCAAGAAGTTCGACACTCCCGGAGAATTTATCAAGACGCGGCTTGGCGGTCGTAAGATTCAAGGCGCCGGCCGTCGTGTTGCGCCCGAACAATGTACCCTGCGGCCCGCGCAGCACCTCAAGTCGCTCCAGATCGTAGAGCAGCGCCGTTCCGCCCTGCACAGTCGCGGCGTAGATGCCGTCGATATAGAGCGCCACTTCAGGATCAGCGGATTCCGTGAAGGAATTGTCGTTGCCGATTCCGCGCAGCGTGATCAGAACCGCGTTGGCTTCCGCCTGTTTGTTAAACTGAAGACTCGGCACGAACCGCTGAAGGTCGGCCGGATTGCCGACTTGCTGACGATCAAGCTGGGCTTGGCTGAACACCGATACGGCGATCGGCGTCTTCTGAAGCGACGTTTCTTGCCTGGTCGCGGTGACGATAATGTCCCCGCTATTGTCCTGAGGCGTGGCGGCCGCGCTGGGTGAGGGAGTTGCAGGAGCGGCCGTGGCTTGCGCATAAACCGGGCCTGTGGCGAGCAACGCTACCGCCGACGCTCCTGACTGGAAAAATGATTTCATACATACATCCCCTTTTTCTTATGCATTATCTAAGTATCGACACCTATCCTATAGGAAGATACGGACCTTAAGACAAGAGTAAGGGCGGACGGGATTTTTACCCGCGCTCATCGCATTTTTGCGGCAGCCGGGTCGTCAGCCTGGATCGCTCACGATGCCACCATGCTAATCGAGAACTGCCATTCGGGTCCGTTCGGTGCAGCGGCCGCGCCGCCCGACCGCAAGTCTCACATCAGCTAAGCCGGCGTGAGAGGAGGTCCGAACCTACATTCTATTAGTTTTTTGGATTTCTCCGGACGCTGGCGAAGAAGTGAATAATCAATGGTGCCGGGGACGGAAACGCATTAATCGCTGATAATGGCTTTATCTTGAGCTATCCTGTGATATGATTTTTAATGTGGCCCCCAATATGGCCCCCATACGAGGTTTTGTCTCGATCCGCCTTTGAAATTAGAGGAGGTGTGAACTGTAAAGTTCTATCCATCGTCAACGTCGGCATCGTCACTCATCTGAAGAGTGAGCGCATCGAAATCTAGCCGGACGAACCGACGGTAGTCGCTCAGTGTCAACTCATCTGGTGTTTGAACAAGAACCGAGCAATTTGGGCACCAACCTTTGACGAGGTCTGCGATCCGTGGGGAAGCAGCCTTTATCCATGTGTCTCGAATATCTGCTCCCGGATCTTTCTCCAGCACACACAGAATTTCCACCTCAGCCGGTTTTTCGAGGTCATCTGCCCATATGCGAAATTGCTCAATGCCGTTGAGAAAGCTTCCAAAAGTTCCAGCTGATTTGCCTTTGGATTTCACCCAGTTGCGAAGTTTCGCCAGACCTCGAGAGCAATCGTCGGGAAATGCAAACCGGTTACGATGCCTAGCCAGAGCATATGCGAAGGCCTGTTGGTCCGAAACGCTGGGGCAGCCACGAAGAGGATTCAAATCCTTCAAAGCCATTTTATCGACCGTGATGACCATATCCAGATCGGCTAGCAGGCCGGTTTCCCGCAGGAGAGGCACCACGGCGTATCTCGGACGACCAAACTTGGCTACCTCATCCCATTCGGTCGGTGTCGCAGCCACGAGTGCTGCTAACTGTATGAAGGGCTTAATTTCGGCATCGCGCACGACGTCACACGTCTGGCTAATTACAACCGCTCCGCGCGATCCAAACTCGCCAAAATTCTGCAAGTCAGCTAGAAAGGGTATGCTTTCTATGTCAGCGCATACGTCACCTTGCTGCCAGTCAGCTAGCGGAGCCACTGGATCGCTCATGGGATCACGGCTCCGTTAAATTACCCGCTGTTTTCTACGCGGGTAGCGTTTCGTGACAGCTGATTGGCTCTCCAGCGGCGCAGAGCTGGACTCCAAAATAGCTGCGTGAACGAACGTGCCTCGGGCTGACCTTTCTTCCACTGGAGCAATTTGACTTTGACTCAACAGTTCTTGGCGCAGCTGATGAGGATGCACCGATGAATGATCCCGCACCTTCGTATAAAGGCCGCGAACTTTAGCATCGTTTGCAGCTGACAGCCGCTCTCCACTCGCCCAAAGATGAACTGCTCGCCGCGACACACCAAAAAGCTTGCTCAAATCATCCCATGTCAACGCAGCTCGACGCCGCAATTCCGATAACGCCGTGGGTATCGTAATGGTAGTGCGTCGTTCATTGCCAAAGTTCTGGCTAAGAGAGCCTGTTTGAATTTGTGCGTTTTCGAGAAGCGCTATGGGTTGATAACCAGCGGGGCTAGTCCCTGCAGCACAGGTGACGAAAGCGACTACGCCTGCGGACAAAAAATACAATATGCGCGGCTCGTTACTCGTGCGATCAATATCCAAAGCTAAGGTCATGTGCCTCGTCAGCCCAGGGAGAGATTCCGAAGCGCGCGGCGGCACGCTCACGAATGAGCTAGTCCAAGCGTCGCCTGGATGCGATTGCGGCACATTATGCATCAACTGCGGGTTCACAGAAATCTTCCATAAAGGCGGGGGTCATTGCCCACGAAAAGAAGGAGCAGATTCTATCGGTGAGAGCAATAGCCTGCTGCTCAATATCGGCATGCTCGAATGGTATGGAAACCTCGTTCCATGCGTCCAAATCTAAAAACCATCGCCTATCTGGAACTGCGGCCTCCATAAATTCATGCTGCATTCCGGCATCAAGAATGCCGTGCTTAACAACTAACGTACCTTCGGGCACACTAAATGTCGCGACGTTAGTAGAAAACTGAAGATGTTGTACATACGGATCGATTGGTAAGCCCAACAGGTCCGGCCGGACATAATCAGCAAGCCTAGAGAATTTTTTCGGTCCAAAAACGTTTAGATAGCGAAACCCGAGACGGGTCACAGCAGCAGGCCTATAAACCTCCGCGACCACCTTTATAATTGTTGCCAATAGACCGAGATAGTCGGAGCGAATTGTGTAATCTCGCTGGGTCTCTAGGGCAACCGATCCCTGGGCGAGGGTGACCCGCCACTGACGCTTAGCATCATAGAAACGCCAAATTGGTTTTTGGATTACTGCGGATTGAAGTGACCCATCTGGCCCAGCTTGTAGCTGAAGAGCATTTTCCTGCTCAGCTTCCAAAAAAGGGTAAGTATCGCGGATGCGATCCTGGAAGTCAGAAACGCCTTGGCCAGAGGGGTCACCAATTTTCAAGATCGGAGGGAAAGCGATCGCGGCTAGCACACGCTCGAGAGGGGCCGCCCGCAGTCGGAAGTCTGCAGGTGGTGGATCGATGAGCGGGTTAGCCATGTGTCAACCTCGGCGGACGGTGTAAGTTTTATCTTCAGCTCAATATGTGAAGTAAGTGTGAAGTTTCATACGCGCAAGCGGTTTCAGAGCCAAGACGCATATATAAGCGGAGGCTAGCGTTTCGCGGCCCCGCTACTCCGATTGTTATTCGTTTTTCCAAATTTTAGATGATCGGTCCGGTAGCAAAAGGTGAAGCTGATATGCTCGCAGTGACAGTGGAAATGGCCCGCGGCGATCCAAGCGGCAAAGAAACCTTCGGTCAAATGCGGATCACCGACGAGAGTGCCATGCTGATGTCAACGATCATTCGGTGGCGGTCTCATCAGGGGTGAACAACCGAAAACTTGGCGGCCCCTAAATTCTAGGTAGCTGGGTTCGGCAAGCTTGTGCCTTCCCTTGCGCTATCCGACGTTCCACTTATGATCCTGTTATGCCTAGCAATGCATTTCGGCAAATCGAATGGCCGGTTCCCAAGCAGCTTGTTGACGAGATTGGCGCGCATATTGAGCGAACCGGCGAACCGGAAACCGTGCCCGGCGTGCATTTAGGGCCGATCGATAAGGGTGAGCCCTTTCATATTCTTCGCAAGATCGAAGTTCCTGTTGAGAAACGAGCGGACGGAAAAATGGCGCCGTGCCCCATGTGCCAGCCTAACAAGTTTCGGGAAGGCCGGATTGCATGGTTCGGGGCCTTAAAGGCTATCGCAGTCATTGGGCATGAATGTGCAAATAGCGAAATAAACAGGCTCGCAGAGCGGGAGTTTGCTGTTCGCCAAGCAGTGGAGCAGGCAGAAGCCTATCTATTAGACACTCTCCCACTGATCGTTGAGATGCGCCTCCGTCGCGCTTCTCTGCAACCGCGCATCGACGTTGCACAAACAGCGTTCGGCCATTTCAGGAAGCGCGGCGCAGCATACCAGAAATTATTGCGACAAGCCACCAAGAGCTCTGATGTGCTGACTGTCGCAGAGATTTTGAAAAGCAACAGCGGCGGGCCGTCCGGCACTCGAACCGCGGGCTCGACTGTTCAAACCCGCGATGTGCAATTCGGTATTCTAGCAGGCCGTAGCGCAATTGCATCGCAATGCACATTAAGGGAATGTTCGAACGGGATTGAAGTCGCATTGGGGCATTTCCCTGCGGTCCTTGATGATGATCAAATTTTGGACTTTATCAGCAGCCGGTCGCCTGCAGAAAAGATCGAACTGGAAAAGACACTGAGAGGGGCAGCCGATCAGTTAGAGCAGCTGCCAAGCAAGCTGGATGCGTTTGCGCAGTTCTTCACTCCCGCCAATGCGCACAGAATTGCAGAATGGGGCGGGCACCACGACAACGAGACGCCCATCCGTGCTGCTTGCTCCCGCTATGATGATCGGGGGGCGGTGTTGTTCGAGCTCACGGGCCTTACAAATAGGGCAGCGCTTATAATTCCAAGCCTGCTATGGCGCCCAGGTTCTGGACCATTTCCATAACGGCCTTGCCCCCATTGAACCATGGGCACAGATGAGGAAGGTTTCATTTGCATATAGCTAGCCATCTGCCGTCCTATTATCGCTTCAATTCGGTTTCGCACCCGATTGAATGGACCTTGGGAGCTGGTGTACCAAGCGCTGTCACGGGTATTTGGGAAGCAAGCCTGAAGGTAATGGTAGTCATCCGTCATCGTCATGCCGATGCTCCGATGCCCATTGCTTCCAGCTTTGAAAGGATCGCCGCCTTAGCGATTGCCCCCATGGTCTCCAGTGACCACGCACCCGCCTGGCTCATGGCCGTCTTGGTGAAACGCCAAATATGGGGATCGCGAATCTTGTCGAGATAGTCGTGGCCTTCCCATGTCAGGCGAAGAGCTATCCAATGGCGGTCGTCGGATGACGTATACGCAGATGTCGCCAATCCGGCCTCGACCAGCAAACGGAAATGATGGCTCACTTCGTGTACGGTGCGGCCTGGCAGTGGTGGGAGCCTCAGCATCTCCGCGCCGTCCGCTGCCTCCAACTCCAGCATGAGGTCACGAATCAGATCAGGGTCGCGCTTCATGCGGTGAGGAGAACAAAACCCCGCCCATGTAGGAAAGGGATTTGTTCTGCTCGGGGACGATTGCAAAGCAGGGGCTTAGCCCCCGCCTCATCACTTATGCCGGCCGTATTGATTTCCGGTTCGGTAATTGGTGTAGTGCCCACCCTTATGACTGGAACCGCTCCGGTTGCCGGAATAGTGCCCGCCGTGGCTGGAGGTGTGATGTCCGCCGCCATAATAAGGACGTGCTTCGACGGCTGCACCAGCAGCCACCAACGAGACGGCTGCGGCAATCCCGGCCGCTGTGATGAGGCGCTTCATTAAACCGGCTTCGCGCCAGGCGAACCGCACTTGGCGAACTTGCCCTTTGCGTCCTTGCACTTCTTCGGCGCGGTAGGCTTCACGGTCGCGCACTTGATGAATTTTCCCTTGGCGTCGCGGCACGGTGCCGCGCTCGAAACGGCCGGGATGGCTGCCAGTGAAACAGCGGTGAGAAGCGCAAGCATCGTCTTCATATCGGCTATCCTCTCTGCGGCCCGGATTGAGTCGCTGCGAGATGATAGGCGCGAAGATCAGGCAGGTTCAATCCGCTCGACATCTATCATATCGAATTCGGAACGCTTGCCAATCACACGGACGCGCTGGCCAAAAAGCCGCCGATGACGACCGCTCATGTCGAGCCGCCACTCGCCGCCGCCGGAGACCCGCAGCGTGGGATAAATGCCTGTGTCGAGCAATATGCCTATCAAATCGTGATGCGTGCCTCTTGGCATGTGACCCCCATTCGCTAAGTGCCGCATCGGGCTCAGGCTGATCTAATAGCAGAGCAGCAATGCGCATGCCAAAATAGGATGCCGATGCCAGCGGAGGGTTGCTAGGCCGCGTGGACAAGATCAGCGCGAGAGTGAATGGCTAGGACGGGTGGAGAGCAGTCCTGGCGCTGTTGACCTGATGTCAGACGCGATCTTTCGACCGATCTTCCAGTAATAAATCCTCGCCGCGCTGGCGAACCATGCCAGCGATCGGCCCTGCCATCAGTGCGAGCATGCCCGGCAGCACGATGCTGGCACGCACCAGATGATCCTCAACGTCGAGCGTACAGGGTATCTCTTGCCCCATCACAGAGACATTGACGATCATGCGATCCACACTCGGCCAAGATGACGTGACCGTCGCCATGCCTCCCGGGATATGCCGGTGCAAATCGCCAACCCGAGCCGCCATGCGCTGACGAACCTCGTCACGGCTTATATTATGCCGCATTTCGATGACGGTTGGCTCTGTCATTTGGATGGCTTGGCGGCGCCAGCATGCGCTGGGTCTTTGTCCGACGCAATGCCCTCTCCGCCAGCAGCCGAGTCATCATCATAATCTTCGGGATTACCACCACCGCCCGCGCCAGCACCACTGCCCTCTACCTCGCCCACACCGGGCACGGCGCGCTTACCGCGATTTTTGGCGGCTTCATGGTCGGGGTCTTTGTCGATCGTCATGTTCAATCTCCTCTCCGCATAAACGTGCAAAAGGAGCGTCGTTTCCATCGCAGGAGCCGGTCGTAAATTAGGGTTCAATTCATTGTGCGTTCCAGCTTTACGGCTCCGGCTTTCGTTGCAAGCCTCGAAACCCGACGAGACATCGCCGCTCAATCTCGGGACAGCTCGCTTACAAGATCGTCATGAACCGCGTCTATCATCCGATTTGGAGCATCACAAAACTTGCACAATCAACGGCTTCCCGTTCTTATCTTTGAAACGGGCAGGAGGGGCTATTGTCGAAGAACACGGGAGCGTTGGCAGGCTGGGGTATTGCCGGCATCTTGACTCTCGCATTGATCGGACAATGTTCGAAATCCCCGACCGGCAAGGCGATCGACAACGAGGCGGCCGCCATTCCGATGATTCGCTACGTTTCCGCTCGCTCACTGAATTGCCGTCTAGAGCCAGCGCCTACAGCCGGTGTATCGCGAGGGCTGAAGCGCGGAGAGCAACTCTCAGTCGGTGAAGAGAAGGACGGTTGGGTCCAAGTCAATTCTTCACCTCCATGCTGGGTGACGGCACGCTATTTGTCCGACACGCCCGTTCCCGGTGCCGCGTTATCGAGAGGCGCGGCCGCACCCATCTCCGCGCTGTCTTCGAGCGCAGCTGGCGCGTCCTCATCCCGGAGTGATGTGGGCTATTCATCATTTAACCCCCGCCAGTCTGCGGGCTCGACCAGCAGCATAGATGTTCCGCATTTCACTGCCTTGGAGAAGCGAAAGGCAAGGAAGGCAAGAAGGAAGAAGGCAAGCCGTAAGGCCCGGAACTATGATGCAGGGGGATGCCCATGTTCCGGCAGGAATGTGTGCATCGGACCACGCGGCGGTCGCTATTGCATCACGAGCGGCGGCAATAAGCGATATGGCGTCTGATTAGCTGAAACAGCCGTGTAATGCCGGGCGCGATTACACAGGAATTGCGGTGAGAAATGTTTAGCTACTGAGATAGATTAATAGGCTTGAGGGTCCAATGGCTCATCTCCGACCACTGGATAGCCGCAATATTGCGCTGGAAGAGGGTGGCATTGCCTCCAACGTTTGTCGGCGGCTACGACTAGGACATGGCCCTCCGGCCGGAGAACGCACAGCACTGTGCCCTTCCAGCTAGGCAGCTTCAACTCGGCGGCTAAGCGCCGGGCGGCAGATCGAGGCGCGACATCCTGTATCAAACGTTGTGACCATATATCAGTTCGACTGCGAGTTGGTTAACAATCGGTCGAATGGGCAGTATGAACGATTGCCCACGGCTTTCGTTGCCTGCGAACACGAGCCCAACGGCGCGGCGCACTCCGTCCGGCCAGTGGCCGACAACCAGAGATCCGGAGTCTCCTGGACGAGAGAAGGGCAGGCCATTTTCCCCTTCTACGATCCATGCCTCGTCGAAGTAGACCGTCTTGTTGATCCCATACTCTCTAAGGGTATAGCCCACTGCCAACGGTGATGCAGAGACACCTATGACGCGGCCGGTAGTAAACCCAGTAGTCCGACCGCTCTTTTCAACCAGCAGGCCGCCCATCGGATCGCGTATTTCGGCTGGGGTATCATATTGGTCTCCCTGCATCGAAGAAACCTGCCCGGCGTCCTCAATCTCGAAAATTGCAGCGTCCCAGTTCAATCTAACATCGATGTTTTCTGGAATGCCTTCATTGATCGGCAGGAGCCTTGAGTGGCGGCCGATCGTGAATGGGCTGATATTTTCTTCGGTGGCATCAAGCGGGCCTGGACATAGGATTGGGATTCCGGGCACGGCACAATTGCACCCTCCAGAGACGTGATTGTTGCTTAAACCGAATATCTTTCCTGTTGCGTCCTTCACTAGAGCGCCGAGGGTCCCTGCTCCAAAGCAATTCACGGGATGGATCGACGACCCGCAAGCGATTGAACCGTTGTGCAGAAAATAGGGATAATTCGCGTCCGGTGAGGGGATACCTCCCTTTACGCTTGCTGTTCCGCCCAGAGCATACGCAATGCGGACCCCACCAGTAATCTGGAACGGCATCTTTTCGCGCTCTGCCTTAGTTAGCTTCGCGTGCGTGAAGATTGTGACTTTCCGCTCAGCTTCGCTGTAGGCGACCAGGGTGATCGCCCTTTTCTTAAGGACCGCCTTAACTGCCTGCGACTCGAAAAGGTTTTGAGGAAGGAGTTCTATGTCGGTCACCTCGTCCTCAACGGAATCTTCGACCGGCCCCTTGGCGAAAAGGTGATTCTGCTTTGCCCAGGACAAGATGCTTTCTGCGGCCTGCTTCGCCGACAACTGCTCCTCATTATCGCTGCCAGCGGCTTCCTCACCCTCAAAAATATCGTCAGACATGCCCGCCCCCTAGAATTCCATTGTTTCGTTACTGCAACTTGCCTCGCTTTGTCACCCTATCCAGCAGTCGTCCCTACACCGCCTGCCCGCATAACGATCCCAACGCAGCACAGTCCTTGACTGCATCATCGCGCAGCTCAGGTCAGGCGCGCTATCGAGCGTCGTAGATCGAGAGGCTCCTCTCGCGACGTAGAGTTGTCAGGCGAAACTAGAGCAACCGGCGCGGACTCACTTACCGATTTGGGGCTCTCAGCATCGGCGGCGGCTTCTTACCAGCCCGAAGTCTTGGGCCTGTTCTGGGGCGTGCCGAAGGGATTGCTAGTGGATGGACGGTAAGGATCAACCGTTCCCGCTTTGCCCGTATTTGGGTTCCAGTTACCCTGTGTGGACCAGTTGTCGAGCTTCGTACTGTTGGGGTTGGTCCGTTCATGCGGTGCCACGTAGACACCGTCCGCCCGAACGTGACCACGCACGGTTGTGCTGCCCTGCGCGAATGCTGGGCCAGCGAGTATGACGGATAACAGTACGATTTTCTTCATGCGACCACTCCTTCGGTGTCGAACTTATTGGCTAATGACGGCTGTGCTGACGTTCGCCGCGACAGGTATTGCCATCGGTGCAACAGGAGCGGTTTCTGCAAAAACCAGAGGGACATCTTCGCCGATAAAGCCCTTTATCTGCGCGCCGGAATCGATCCGCGCGCTGGTGCCGGTCGTAAAGAACCCGACGACCGGAATTAGAAGAACCGCCCCAACAACGGCTCCCGTACCAGTCACACCCTTGTCGTCAAACGTGCCGGTAAGCCGGATTTGGCGGCCGTTCACACTGACATACAGCAGGTTTGCGGTGAGGTGGCCGGACTTGCCCCACATGCCCTTGTTGCGGACTTCCGTCACTTCTCCCGTGGCGGGTGCACCGACAGGAATAACGGTTTGGCCGCCAACCTTGACGGGCTCGACAACAGCGAGTTGAAAGTGTTGACCGACGCGAAGCTTCTTGCCCTCGGTGCTGAGGCCTTCCTGCATTTTCAATTGGATTTCCGTGCCCGTACGCAGCATCTGCGTCGAAGCTGGCCCGACAGCGAGCGCAGGCGTCGCAGGCGCGGCGACCTGCGCAAATGCGGCGACAGGCAAAGCGGCAGCGCACACGGCCGCGATAAATGCTGATTTCATGGTATCCCCCAAATAGCCCTACGGCTGTTAGGTTTGTTGGAACCTGCCGGACATCGAGTCAAGCGAAGCGGTACGATACCGAAACATTCAGGGAAATTCACGGCCTGTCGAGAAGGCCGTGGACGGCAAAGGAATGACCACCATCGCCGCCGCGATGGCCTGCATTAGCACATCCGTCGGCACTGGCACACTCACGCTGACATAGCCCACATTCTGAGCCCGCCGCGTGCCATACCGCCCGATCCACTCCTTCCCATGCTGACGCCAAGCGCGCTGCAGCGGCACGACCGGGAGCAGGTAGCAGACGCCGGACGGTGCGAAGGCATAGGCGATGAAATCACAGGCCAGTGGCTTCTGCACCCAGCCAGGGATGCGCCGGGCTTCGTCGCTCCATCGCTCCAGCAGGATGTCGGGCCAGTCCTCCATTCGGACCTTCTCGTCCACGGTGTAGGTCCGGCCGCAATCGAGGGTTAGAACGCGATCAATGCCGCCACGCTGTGCCCAGCCGTCGTTGCGCACGGCCACGGCAGAGGCAAGTTTCGGAAAGGCCCGGCGATATATGTCGATCCACCATGGCGCGTCCGTGAAGCTCTCGGATAGGGCGAGGCTGTCGCTGAACCTGTGGCGTCGGGGACGCAACGAAATGCCCCGATCCTTTCGAACCGGGGCACCAAGGTTGCTTGGCAGCAAGGATGGGCGGCTATTCGGGTTCGCGTTCGTATCCCCAATAACTGAGTCCACGCAGCGGGAATGGCGCGCGACCATCATCCTCGGCTGTGCATTGATCCTCGCCGTCGGGTTCTTAATCAGAATCGCCGTCCAGATCATCCATGCGGCCGATCGCCTGCTGGACCAGCCGGGCCAGCGACTGCCGAGGAAGCGACGGTATAACTGCCAACATCCAATCAAGCGAACCGATCGGCACCGTGCGCCGGCGATCGCGTCGTCTCAGCCACATTCTGTCGCGGCGCGGACGAAGCCATGCGACACGACGGGCGCGACTAACCATATGCCGCCTCCATTACGGTGGTCGAGATGATGTGCGCCTTGACCAGTTCCCGCTTGTCAGGGTCACGAAGCACCTCATGTTCGAAGGCTATAAGGTCCCCATCCACCGGTCCGCTGAGCCAGACGCCATTACTGGTGTTGGCGTAGCGTCCGCCTATCTCGACAAAGCGATCAAGCCAGGCGGCAGGGTCGAATTGCTGGTCCACGCTCATCGCAACTCCTTCCGCTCATATTCGCCACACCACGTCGCATGCCATGTCACCGGCCAGAGGCAGGAGTTATGCACAGCGATGCAAGTCGCGAGGTCGTCCGGGTCATGATGATGACCGCCAAACCCAACTGGACCGATAGCTATCGACGCCATGTGGTCGGAAACCACGGGTGGGAACCGCCGACACCCGCCAAAAGCTAAAAAGTCTTCAATTACGGGGCCATCCTCGTCAGGGGTGTTGTCCGTTGGACCCTTAGGATCGGCGAGCCAGAAGCGACAGGACTTGCATGTATCGATCTGATTCATCCCGCCCTCCCGCTAAAGAGGCGTGCTTCCGCTTCTAGCACCTCGTCCCAGCAATCCGTTTCTCGCCCATCGCTGTGAGCGATGAGATATTTAAGCGCAAACGCTGCCGCATCCGGTGATGGGCATGCGATAAGGGCTTCTTCAGCTTGACAGCGAACATCCATCAGCCTTTCGGATTCGGCCCACATGGCTGGTGTAATTGGCTCCGACGCTGCGCGCCATTTTGTGACATTTTCTGGTTCTATGCCAAGGAAGTGGGGCGAGATTGTCTCTGCATCCCAAGCGCGTTCAGCTTCTCGCGCCGCATTGTAGGCGTTGAGCGATGACAGCCATTCCGGAGATGCTTTTGCGCGGTTCGCCAGCCGCCGAATATCATCATAAACATATTGCGCTTCGCCACCGCTTCCAAAATCCTCGATCCCATATTGCTCGATGAGAATATTCATCTTCTCCGCGAGTTGGCCGATGTTAGACACTGGAAAACTCGCCACAGCTTTCACGGACCCGCAAAGGCTGGTCGTCAATTCGCTAGGCATATCTTGGGGGCCGTGATGTGCTTCGACTGTCTGTAAGACTGCACGCATCTCGGAGACGACCGTTTGCCATGATTTATTCATGGTCACGCCTCCATGCTTTGCAGCGAACGGAGCGCGGCCAGCATTAAGCGGGCGTTCCAGTCGAGAGTGCCGTCCATTCGGTCGAGGGCCGCGAAATCACCCCTGTTCACCGCATCACTGCCTTTGCGGTCTGTTATGCTATGATACATCGCACACCAGAGCTGGATCGTAGCGCCGTGCGGCGTGGTGGCAGTGATAGAGCGGATTTCTTCTTCCGCTTCGTCGATAATGTCCCACAGTTCGCGCTCGCCCGGAGCATATCCGGCTGCAACAGGGCCATCATAGATGGGGAGAGCAATGAAGGCTGCATAGCTATCCTGCCGACGCTTCCACGCCGAAATTATAACAGCATCTCCAGACTGAGACGGTAGGGCTGCCACGAGGCCGGTCGAAGCTATGGCCATTGTCGGTACTGACGCGACGGAAAGCATGGCAAGCGCGCGCATGACATCACGCCGCGAGGACGGTAAGGTGTTCATAGTCGTATTCCCTCTTCCACAGGGTTGCGATCAGACCGGGTGCGGGGAGCTTCCACCTTCCCCATCCGGTCACTCCTACTTCAGGAGTGATACTATTGTTATCAGCGATGTTTGATTGCGTCAACGCCGTTCTGATACTATGGTTATCAGCATGACGCCTGAACAGTCTCGTATGGCCAGAGCCGCTCTCGGCTGGTCCCTCACTCGCCTTTCGACTGAAGCAGGGATAGGTCGCGCGACTGCCGCGAGGTTTGAGCTTGGCGATGCCATGAACGCGGAATCAGTAGCGGCCATAGGCAAAGCCTTCGCGTCTGCGGGTCTGGTTCTGATCGAGGATGGGAAAATCTCTCGTGCTGGCGGCGTCGGCGTCCGCTTGAAATAGGCCAGCCATCCGGAAGTCCCACCTTCTTCGATCGAGCATAGTGCTGGTCTGACCGAACTCGCACTCCATGCCTTGGCAGGCTGAAAGCTTCTCGGATGACCTTTACGAACGCATTGCCGTGAAGCCGGCGCGGCTCTTTAGAAGCCGATTTCTACCCAATTAGCTTTCGGTATCTTCTGACTCGTCGTGTTCTGAGCGTTCTTGCTCAACACGATGCTCTATAGCTTGGGCGAATGCCTCGCATCCCTCTACGAACGAGGTGCTGGAGCCGGAACATTCGCTCGCGTCAGTAACGCCATTTTCCTTTGCCCACTCAAACCCGGCGTCGTGTCCGCCGCAATCGTCAGTGCATGTGGAGGGGTCACCGACGTCCGAGAATGACGACGCTGCGACATCGTCCTTGGCATCGTCACGCGCGGAGTCTTCGTCAAAGTTTCCTTTGGGATTGAAGAGCGTCGTGGAACCTTCGACTACATGACGGTCTGCTTCCGTGTCGCGCCCCTTAGTCGAACTCCACCACAGTATCGCGACGATTATTAGGATAATCCATACCCATCCGCCGCCATTTTTCTTATCCATCGCTCGCCCCCGTCCGACCGCAAAAGGCTATCGGAATCCCGAGAAAGAGTGCGGTCCTATGAAAGTTCGGCGCGGTGTTCCTTGTCTTAGCGACTTGGTGGTTCGACTAGGCGAGTGCTTTCCCAGCGTCAGTTGATAGTGCCCTCCAATTTGACCGCACCCGCTTTGGTCGCCTCGTTGACAGCGTTGTGAGCGAGAAATTCGCTCATCTGGTCAAACGTGCGTCCGGCATAGGTCTCGACGTCCTCACCTACGCCGCACTGGTTCGCGACAGCCCAAATTTCGGGCAGGTCGTTCTTGGCATAACCGATCATCTCGGGTCGTAGTGCTTGCCAACTGTCGATGGTGCGCCGAACTTCGTCGCCAGCCCACGCCGAGAAAGTATCAAAGTTCGCGGGAATATCTCCGCTCAGTTTGGTCGCAAGTTCGTTCACGAGATTAAGCCCGATGGGATCGAGACGATATGCGCGCCATTCCGTAATCGCCGCCACCAAGTCCGATCGATATGCTTTGACGCGGCGCAACGCCAACTTCAGCGTGAGACGCTCGAAATATCCCGATAATGTCATACTATGCCTTTCTGTCAGTGAACGGTCTGCCAGCCTGTTAGCGGCGGAACTGGCATGGCCAGAGCGGCCGCTGCGCTCGCGAGGAGCGAAACGATACCGCCGACGTCTTCGAATCTCTCCGGGGTATTATCCGGCACAGCGTTGCGGGTGACGTAAAGCGCCGTGCTGCGATCGACTGCTGGATGCTGTGACAACGCATCCGCAATCCAGGCTATCTTATCGAGCCTGTGACCACCGACGAGGAACAATTCCCTCTTCAGCTCGGGCGGAAAATAGAAAAGCGACATAGTAACTTCGCCTTGCTTACAGGCCGCGCCGTTGTAGCGCCGGCCAATGGGAGGTAGGAAGCGACATGCGATTACGGCGCGGCATATTCCTGTTGGCGATCGGGTTCGGACTGTGGTGGTTCAACATCGAGGGGGGTATCGCCGCCTTCCTGCGCTGCGATCTTTGCCGGACCAGCGCCGCCAAAGAATGAGCCGAGTCGTTGCTGTAGTTGAAGCACATCATTGGCGATGGCCGGTTCGGCTCGCGCAATGCTGGTCAGGTGCTTGAGATAGGCGGCGCTTGCTTGCGGGTTGGCCTTCTTCGGTGCCTTGGCGATCCAGTTAAGCAGCCGTTTTGATGTCAGGATTTCCGCGCTGATCCGCTGTGTTCCCGCACGCGCTGCGGGGATAGCAAGCCCGGCTGCAACAAAGGGGTGGCCCATTAGCAGGGAAGCGGCCGCCATACCCAGCGATCCCGTGGTGCGATCAAAACTAATGATCGCGCCGGAATTGCTATGTCCTGCCAACTTTTCAGATGCTTTCACACGCTCTGCGATCCGTGCCAGATCATTCATGTTCGACCGCATATCAGCGTTTCCGAAGAGGACGGTTCGGCCTTCATCAGTCAGGCGATTCCAACGCGTTAGAAACTGCGAGATCGAGAACGCGTCCCCGTCCGCATTCTGGGCACCGGCATTCGCCAGTCCCATGCGGTGGATGATCGCCGACCGCACCGCATTGGCTTCCTCGGGGCTCTGACGCATCAGGGTCGCTTGAAAGCGGGCACTGTCGCCCTTGCTCTCACCCATCCGCTCGACCGCGTGGAACACCTGCTCGCCACTCATACCCGCGAATGGGTTCTTGTCTGCCATTGCTGCCCGATCCGCTGCATCGTCCATAATGCCACGCAGGCCTGGTTGAGGCAGGAGGATGGAGCGCCCTCTGTCGGAAATATTGCCCCAGTTCTTGCTCAACTTCTTTGGATCGAACTCCGGCCCACCCCGCACCCGACTGACGATCGATGCTCGCACGATGCCGGCATCCTCCTTGGGCAACGTGCGCATCACGCGACTGAAGGCTGCATCGTTCCCCGAAGCCCCTTGGTGCAGCATGTTGTCGAGAACAGCCATTGCCTCGTTCGGCGTCATGTCCTTGCGTTCGCCGACAACCATGGAGAGCGTGTCGTTCACCCGCTTCATCCGTCCGTCATAATAGTTGTTGGCCCGCTTCCATTTTGCAAAAGCCTCGGGACCTTGGGCTTTCGCGGTGGCCTCCATATCCCGCGACAGGGCGCCATAAAGTGCGCGCAGTTGGCGAGGCGCGATCTTATCGACGAGGCGCGGGTCGCTTAGCATATCACCAACACGGGTGCGGAAATCCGAGAGATCGGACCAGGACAGGTTGCCGCCTTGCTGGACATCACGCGTCGGACCACGTCCAGAATACAATGATGGGTCGGCTGCCGGTTCCTTTACCGTCTTCGGCGTGAGAGCCTTGAGATAGCCCGACAAGCGGCTGCTGCCGAACAACTTGCCCAGTTCGGGATTGCTCTCCATCGTCGTCGTCAGGTCGGACAGCGCCGCGCGCGTATTCGTAACGCTGGCACCAGCCTCCGGCGCGATCGGCACGGCATCGTAGAGCTGGGACGCTTTTTCCGCCGTATCGTCCATCCACCGCGATATGCCGCGCTGCACCAGTTGTCCGGCACCGGTATAATCGAGGCGCTGCCCAAGCGCGTTTTGCACTGATCCGGACAGGTTCTCCGCGGCGGTTGCCGATCGGCTCGCTGCCTGTTCGGCGTTCGCCTGGATCGATCGGCCAACATCAGCGACATTCTGTTGGTCGCCAGCCAGACTACCGACCCGATTTCGAAAGCTGTCATACAGTTTGTTTGCGGCGCGACCGACAACGCTCGTTCCAAAGGTGGATTGCGCTGCGCCCTGGGTCGCCCGACCGATGCCCGGGCCCGCTACATCCTGCGGCAGGATGTCCACCCCCTGACGTTCGGCGGCGGCGGCTATCTCCGCCGCATCAGACGGAACAGCCGAGCGAGCAGCAGCAGCCCGAGCGGCGAAGCGCGGCGCAAGGATTTCGCCCGTGGCGCCGAGCGCGCCAGCTCCGGTCGCACCAATGGCCCCTTCGGTAAGTCCGCCGAGAACGCGGTCCCCCAAGTCACCATCAGTCGCCCCGAACCCATGCGCCGTGCCAACCGTGCCCCCTTCCAACATGATGCGATTGCGGGCCGCTGCTGCCGCAATAGCCCTAGCTTCGCGCATACTCATACCCGCGCGGAGAGCTTCACGACCAGCCTTATATGCCATTCCCTCCATTCCGGACGGGATGACCAGGCCACCAATAAGCTGACCGGCGATCCGGGCAACGGGATGATCTGCCTCATCGCCCTGCAGAATGCCCCGGTTCGTATCGATG
Organism: uncultured Sphingobium sp.; assembly: GCA_964250175.1. Classification (GTDB taxonomy): domain Bacteria; phylum Pseudomonadota; class Alphaproteobacteria; order Sphingomonadales; family Sphingomonadaceae; genus Sphingobium. The sequence continues at coordinate 35,035 of CAXUEQ010000003.1, forward strand.
TTGCGGCCGAGAAGATCACCGAACGATTTATCGCTATTCCAGACGTTTTCCCGACCCTGCCCAGGGGCAATCGTGTCGAGGATGCCGCCAGTTTCATCCAGTGTTCCGGCGAAAGGAATGTCAGCCAGACCGCGCCCGAAAGCATTGCCCGCCCCGCCCGCGTTCAGCATTTCGAACTTAGGGAGATTATATTGGGCATCCACGTTTACGCCATGCCCAGCATCACGCGCCTGAGCGATCTCTTCGGCATTGACGAGGGAGAAGCCATGTGCCGCCGCATATTCGCGTAGCTGAGCGGCTGTCCCGCCTTGCTTCAACAAGTCGTAAAACCCGGACTCATCCGCATCTGCCATTCGGGATATGGCCTGCTCAGGGGCCTGGTCCGAGGTATATGCCTCCGTGTCGCTATGGACCTCGGGAATACTGGCCGGCGCGTCTTGAAAATGAGCGAATGGGTCCTGTTGCGCAGGCTGGCCACCGCCATATTCCTTGGCCTGCTCATTATGCAGTGATCGAGCATAGGCTGTCGCATGGTCGGCAGTATCGAACACGCCCAGATGTTTGCCGGTGCGGCGGTATAGCGCGATGGCGTCCGCGTCCGTCAAAACTCGCCCGTCGTTTGAAACGGCAGGAATCAGCACTTCGCCTTGATCCGTGCCGATCGAAATCGACCGAACCGTGGAAATAGTGCCATCAGTGTTTTTGACGACGGGCCGACTATGCAGATCGATATTGCCCGGAGCTTTTAGGCCCACCATTAAAGGCGGCGCACCAGCATCGCCGGGGGCGTCGGCGAAGTTTGCCCATGGATCACCTGGCATTAGCGCACCTTCCTGCGGCCGTCGGGTGTAATAAATACGGTCCCCGGTTTAAGACTCATCGCCTGCTGCACCGAGCTTACTCGCACAGGCTGATCACCGGGGACCGATCCGCTTATTCCTCGCTGCTTATAGGTTCGCAGGTCGTCGATAATCCGGTTGACTGATTTTTTGAACTGGACTTCGCTTTGCTGCGGGGACAGTGCGCCGATCGCAGCGGTCAACTTTTCACCTTCAGCGTTGGAAAGCGCCCCCATGCCCTTCATGGACTGAACCATGGGCAGGAACACCTGGGCCTTCATCGCATCCAGTTCGGCGTTGAAGTCGGCGGCATCGGTGCCGGGGACAACCCAGCCGCCGAGAAATCCACCCGTCAGGCCTTTTACGCCAACCGCTGTTGACAGACCGGGGTGCGGCTCAATCGCGCCACGAACGACTTTGCCGCTCTTGTCCCGCACAGCGGGTGCGCCGACCAAACGCTGGGCCGTGTCAATCGCCCGGTCAAAAGCATCAAGAGCTGACTGCGAATAAGCGCCGCTCTTGTCTGGCGAGCCGGGCTTCTGCCCTCCAACGGGGACGGGAACGCCGAACTCATTGCGGTAATAGATAATGTTCGTCGGCAATCCCTCTGCCTCGTTTTCAGCTGGCGTCATGCGAACGCCCTGCGGCTTCGCTTTCGGTGGACCTCCATCGGCGATCACGCGACTGATTCCCGCCTGCCCGCCGTCAACGGGCAGGCCCTCAATGAGCGATTGCACCGTGGTCTGTCCGCTCCTGATCTTGCGCGCGACCAGTGCGGCGGCAGCATTCAGGCCAGCCACCTTGGTCGGGAACTTGCGGAACCCGCCTTCGCCGCCCGCGCCCTTGATGTTGGCGGGATTGTTGTTCCGATCGGCAAGCGATCCTTTCCCGCCCTCGCTCAGCGTCATAGCCTGCGCGATCTTGAGCGGAGACATGCCGGTCAGATCGGCGGTCGGGGCAACGCCAAGATACTGCGATGCGCCCGCAATCTTGCCATCAACGGCAGCATCCTCATTGTCGCCACCATTCCGTGCGCGGGGCGTCCAGCCTCCGGTGAAGCGGCGCCCGCCCGACGCGTCATCGGTTGCAGAACCGCCACCGCCCGGGGTGAACTCCACTACCTTCTTGCCGGGTTCGACCGTGACAGTCTGAGGTGCGAACGGCGTCGTGTAGATCGGCTTGTCATCTTCGCCCAAGAGCACGTCGCCGGGCCGCATCACGCGCTTACCGTCTTTTCCAATTCCCAATTGCTCGCTGACATTGGCGAATTTATCGGGGATGACTGTCGCCATAAATGATGCCAGGCCGTCCTTTACCGCGGCGATAGCCTTGGGATTGCCTGTCTTCAGAAGTTTAAGCTGCCCCTCAAAGAAGCTCGGGTCGCTGCCCTCACCGGTGTTTGCGCCGCCGGCACCAGTCTGATAGCCGCCAGCATTGCGATCAGAGCGGACGCGCGTTTCCAATTGCTCGATGGCTTTATCGACAAAACCATTTTTGAGGAGGTTCCATACTGTCGATGCATGGCGGAGCTCGCCCCGTTGCGTCTGCTCGTCGAAACTGTCGTAAGAAGCCTTCAGTGCTTCCTTGAACTCCGGGTATTTCGCGATCATCCGCGACATGCCGAGAAACATGTTACCTTGTGGAAGGGCGGAGAGGTCCTGCTGATACTGCTGCTGGCGCTGTTGCAGCATCTGTTGCTTTTGGGCTTCGGCGCGCTGCTGGGCCAAGATATTGTTGTTCTGTTCTGTGGTTTGAGCGCCGAGGACACCTTGATTCCAGGCTTCCAACGGTGTGGGCCCGCGAAGCCCGCCGAAACTACCAAGGCTGCCGAGCACATCATAGGGAGTATCCATCAGAATTTTACTCCGCCGAGGCCCCCAAGGCCGCTCATGAAATTACCGTAGGCACCGCCCAGGACAATAGGCGGTGCCGATGAGCTGCTGCCGCCGGATTTAAACAGGCTGCCGAGAGCACTTTGCACCCCGGAATTGCCAAAAAGGCCGCCCAGGCCGCTAAGAACTCCGGATGTGGTGCCTCCGGTGATTGCACCGTTTAACAGCGCGCCGGACCCTTGTGCGGTGCCTGTATTGTGCAAGATGCCCGAAATATTGTTAGCGCTATTTTGGCCAAGCTGCCCCAACGTGTTGCTGGCCGCTTGCCCTGCGCCAGAAATGCCACCGAGATTGGACAACTGCGCCAAGATCGCTTGTGTAAGCGTGTCTGACCCGAAGTCGGCGAGCGAGCGTTGCGTATTTCCGCCGCGCAATCCGCCCGTTGCAGACGCATTGGCGAGGATGGTGTTCTGACCGTTCCGATACATTGACTGGTAGAGCGGGCCGGCCATAACTTGATCGATCGCTGCCTGCTGCGTGTCGTTGCCATTCAGCCCAACGAGGTTGCCCTGCTGCGTCAGCGCGGATTGTCCCGCCTGAAGCCAGGGCATGGTATTCTGCTGAGTGATGTCGAACTGGCGGCGCTGTTCGGCGATGGCCGCATTGTTCGCAGCCTCCTGCGCAGCAATTGCCTGTTTGTTGGCCTTTTTCGCAGCGCTGCCTGCAATAAGGCTTCCTCCAATGCCGGCTGCGGCACCGATGAGCGGGGCTGCTATAGGCATACCGCCTCCATGACGAAAAGTTCGACAGCCTGCGGCCCAATGTCGGGATTGAAAACTACCTGCTCGACGCCTTCGGATTTGAAGCCCAGCGCGCGGTTGAAGAAGCGACAAGGCCTGTTTCCAACTGGCGTCTGCGCCCACACCATGCGCGCATCGTGCGCGTTGAAGGCGGCCGAGAGGATGGCCGTACAGGCCAGCTTCGCCCATTTCCCCCGACCTTCTGGCAGGATAAAATCATGTGCATCGTAAACGCCTGGTGCCGACCAGACGAGAATGGCGCCACCATGCTCCCCAAGAAAGCATAGGTTTCGCGGATTTTCCATCAGCGGGGCGATGTCCAGCGGGCCTTCCATGCCAAGGCTGAGGGATGGGAAAATGGAGGGGTGGTTTATGATCGCGTTGACCGCAGAGGCATCGCGGGTTTGTCGGACGATTGCGGCTGGTTGCGCCGGGCGTGCGTTCGCACATGCACGCCGACCGAGATTGCCGATCCATGACCATGCTGATTGCGCGATGTCACCGGTTGTCAAACGAGAGGCTGCGGTCGCTATCATGCGGCCTCTCGCACTTCCCGGCGAACAGCGTGCCGCAGAAGTTCGGAAAGGCTCATGCCCTCCCGCCGAGCTTTTTCTTCAGCAGCCGCGACAAGAGCATGGTTAGCGCGAAAGTGGACAGGCGTGTTGTGAACAGACATGGCTGCGCTCCGATTATGTAGCGCAACAGTAGCATAAAATGATTTATTTACAATGTATTGGCCGCGAATAGCCGCGAATGACTGCGAACGGTAGCGAACATTGCGCTAATATTTATTTTCCACTCCACTTGCTTGGATGGCGACTTTCAGGCCGGCTCAGCTAACGCTGTAGGCGGGTAGCCCGTATAATCACCGGGGGAGCGACGTCAGCCGTTTCAGTATGGCTTCAGCTCGCGCCATTAACGCTTTTGCGCAAGGAATGCCTTGCTCCCCCTCTATTGGCAGATTGGCTAAAACACGAAGATCGTCGATATGGATTGCGCCCCACTGCCGCCTTGTGAACTGGGACGGTGGCCCAGGCTGCCCGCGTTCCAACACTTCGACCCGCCGTTTCATCATCGTCATGCCTTTTCCCCAAGCCATTCCCGAGTATCGCGCGGCAGCTTGGACCACTCCGCGTCATTTCTAAGGTACGGCGGCATGGCGTCCAGCCGATCCGCCTCTTCATGCTCTGCTGGCAGGATAGGCTGCCCCAGCCAGCGACGGACATTGGCCGGAAGCTGGTCGCCACCCTTGGCAATGTGAAGGCGGTCGAGACGACCACTGAGATTACGGTTCATCCCGCCCTCCGTTCGGATAGCCAAGCATCGGCGATAGGCCTGTCGCGCTCCACCACGGGGCAACATACGGGTCCATCGGGACCAGCGCCGACGAAATGGACGAGGATGACGTTGTCGCCAGGGCCGATATGGTCGCCATTATCATTGGCAGCCAACACATCGGCCCATGAGCAGCCGTCGTGCCAAAGCAATTGATGCCAGCGCCCGGTTGTGGCCGCTGATCGGGCCTCAAGCGATGACAGGCGTCGTTCAAGAATTTTCATCGTGTGTTCCTACAGGTCGAAGTCGCTGGGATGCATGTTTGCCAAAGTTCGCTGCTGCCACTTCGGGGCCGATGCGATTGCACTGCGCATAGCTTCGCCACCCGCTGGAGCGAACGAACCTTCCTTCAGCATCGGAACATAATCCGCGAACCGACGGTCATATTCATCAGCGTGGACCTGAATCTCCTGTGCGGTCATCCGGCCGCCAGTATTGGTCGGAGATTGCTCCAACCTGATAAGTCTGTGGTTTAATCTAGTCATATCGTCCTCCTCATTTCGACTGGGCTTCCAGAGCAGCGATCCGCTTTTCCAAATCCCCGGACTCAACAATATTCTTGTGCGCGGTGAGCAGCGCCATGACGCGACCAGCCTCGTCCGGCGTGATTTCGCCCGCCGAAACTGCCGCAAGAACGGCTGCTGATGCGGCGACAGTGTCGGACGCCGTGCGCACTTCGGGCAGATCGACGCTCACCGGTGTGTCCTTGCGCGCGGGGGCGATACGATCCAGACAAAGCCGCAGCGCCACCATGTCGCCCTCCAGCGCTTTCTCGATCGCCACCTTGGTCAGCGCTTCGTGCTGTCCTTCCATCAGCGCCTCCACGGCCAGCGTGATCTTGTGCCGAGCCCCCTTGGGCTTGCCGCCGAGGCTGTTGCCCTCCGCGAACGTTCCGTCCGTTTTTCGCCCGTTATTTTCCGGCACCTTCGCCATCGTTAAAACCTCGTCTTGCTGAAGTCAGCGGTCCAGCCGGGAACCGGGTCGTCGCCATGTTCGCCAGGAGCTAGGATCGGGCCGTCCCCACCACGATTTTTCCGCACCTCGTTTTCTCTGTCCGCCACCCTTCCGCACCCCCCCGCCCCTACAGGGGGGCGGGTGGTGGTGGGGAAACTGGTTGGCCCCACTTCCGCACCCGTCCGCACCCCACCTTTTTCAAGTGCGGAAGGCGTATTCTGAAGCCAGTTGCCGACTTCGATCCACTTGCGCATTTCGGACTTGCTATCGGCGCGTTCCACGATCTTGAGCGCGCCTTCCTTGACCCATCCTGCGATCAATTGACGGATGCGAGACTTGTCGGCCTTGTCGTTCACATTGAGATTAAGGACATCGGCAACGACCGTCCCAGCCCAGCCGGGAGACTGAGGACTTTCCCGATATTCCCCCGCGTCGATCAACTGCTGCACGCGCAGCGCGTGACTAGGCCGAACATCATCGAACGGGTCCGGCGCCTTCCACGGCTCCGCTACGCCGATGCTGTCACCGGGAGCATGGCCGTCCATAGGTCCGTTGCCCAGATCGACCGACGCCAGCCGATACCAATCCGCTTTCTCTGCTGGTGCGCGGTTGGCCTTGTCGTCTGCGACATTGATATAGCGCCGCCGATCGTCCGCTGGGATGCCCAGCTTTTCCGCTTCGGCAGGCTCCATCCGATTGATGACCAGCGTCGTGCGCGAAGCGTTGATGAGCGCCACCGCCCCGCGCGCCGACAATGCGGTGACTTCGCCCGCTCCAGCCTTGCTGGTATGGTGGACCAGAACGATGACGCAATTTGCCGCCTTCGCTACCCGGCCCCACGCCTTTGCAATCTTGTCGATCAGCGAATTGCTGTTTTCCTCGACTTCATGCGACGACACGAAAGGATCGACGACCAGCATATCTATGCCCCGGCGCAGCAGTTCCGCCGTGAGGGCGTGATAGACCGGCTCCAGCAGCTTGAACTGTCCATCCGTCTCTACCGCCGTGCAAAGCCCCTTACCCTCCATCGCGCTATCCACGAATAGCCTGCCCTCAATGTCGGCGGGCTTCACGCCGTAGTGCTTGGCGCTGGCCTGTATCGAGCGAGACAATTCGTCCAGATCATCCTCAAGGTTCCAGAGCCAGACCCGCTTCGGGCCATCCCATACCGTCTTGCCAAGCAGGGGCTTGCCGGTCACCATCGCAAGTGCGGTGCCGGAAAGCATTGTCGTCTTGCCCACGCCGCCCGGAGCGACGACGCAGGCCACGTTTCCACGCAGGAACCACCGGCCATAGACCCACGGGCGCAATGGGATGCTCGACGGATCGCGCCAGGCATAAGGCGTGGCCTCGATTGCATCCCCGTTGATCGGCACCGGGCGCGCCGTCCTGATCGCGGCCCGTATAACATTATCGCCCATATCCTTCCCAACATCGGCGAAGTCGCGCGCTTCCTGTTCGGTCATGCCGCCACCCCGCGAGGCGGCAGCGCCACCCGTCCGCCGACAGCGGCAGCAGCCGCATAGGCCGCTTCGACGCCGAGGTTCTTCCGAATGTTCGGATTGTCGATCAGGTGCGGATCGTCATCGGCCAGCGCGATTATGTCGACATCTGGGAAGAGCGAACGGCAGGCCGTTGCCGTCCGAACCATATTCGCCGACGAGAAAGACACCGCCACGGCCTCGCCAGTCGCCCGGCGCACTACGGCGCATGTCGCATAGCCTTCGCCGACACACAGGACGCCCTGCGGCTCGCCGATGACGCAGAACAGGCCCTGTTGCCGCCCGCCCTTGGCAAAGCGCTTCGTGCCATCAGGCCCGATACGCTGGACGTTCCACAGCTTTCCCGCCTCGTCGCGCATCGGGACCAGCAGCAAGTTGCCGCGCTGGCGCAGTCCCTCACCGGTTATGCCCTTGGCGACGAGGTAGGGATGCAGCGTATTGACTGGCCCTGCCCGATCCCATTCCTGCGCCACCGCCCGCGCCGCCTCGTCCTGTTGGCGAAAACGCTCAGCAGATCGTTCCGCCTGTTCCGCGCAAATGGTTGCCGACCGTTCCCGGCGCTCTGCTGGCGACAGGCATTCCGCTGAGCCGGCACGCCACCTGTCGGAGATACCAAGGCGGTAATTCCCGAAAGCGCCGGCAGGCACGCCGTCGAGATGCAAGACTGCCCAGCCATTCAGCTTACCCGGCTTGTCCCCCTCGCAGCGAAAACGTAGGAGGCCGGGGCCGAGCCGCGACAGGATGGGTTCGACCGGCTTCATGCCCGTTGCTTCCATAGCGGAAAGGAAGGCAAGCCGTGCGTCCGCTTCTGACATCGGTGGTGCCGTTCGCGCCGCCGAGCGTGCGCCGTAATCGGCGAAAGGGTTTGCGCCCATCATGCGGCACCGTCCCACGGACCCGGCCCGGTCCCCATTATTTCATCCAGCACCGATTGAGACGCTTTGCTCTCGATACCATTCGTGCGGCGAACTTCGTCACGACGGTTGTTACCGCGCCGCTTCCGCGCTGCGAGCCAGTGGCTTTGATCGAATATGCGCACATTCATGACGCACCTACCGTATTGTCTATGATCGGCCAGCCATGCGTCTTGTGCCGAGCCTCCGCGCACGCTCGGGCCTCGCCATGGGTGCGAAACTCCAGGCTGGGCCATGCAACCGATCGCGGTTCGAACGACACGACATAGCGTCCGCCGAATACGCACTCTGCAATGTTGATGGTGCGATCAGTCATATCGCACCCCAGCCGACCCAGACAATTGCCTTCTTGCCGTTGGCGTTGCGACGCCGAGCGCCGCTGTCCCGGATGACACCCTTCTGCTTCAGCTCGGACGTGCGGGGTTGAATGGTGCCACGGTCAATCGCCAGCTTTTCCGCCAATTCATTTGTTGTGATGCCGAACGGACCTGCTTCAATAATCGCCCGCTGGACGATCTTCTGCAGATAGCCCAACGACTTCGCAATCTTATCCCCAGCGGCGATGGAGGTATCCACCCCGCGATTCCCCGGCATGTCAGGATATGTGCTGTGCGCGTTCATTGCGTCACCGCCAGTGCAGGCAAACCATGCTTTTCGAGCAATATCCGCAGCCAGTCAGCCTGCTTCTCGGTGAGAGGGTTTAGATCGAACGCAATGCCGCCCAGGAACTGACCTTCGCGGGGACGAAGGGCTGCACCGCTTGTGAGAACGGCCATCGCTGCGGCCCGCGTATCTGTGAAGAGAGCGTTCATGCTGCCACCTCCCAGATCAGGCCCGACACAAGACGAGCACGCCGATTTGTAAGGCCGGCGAAGCGAGTCAGGTGTTGAAGCCGAAGGGCAGTTACGCTATCCTTGCTGCTGTCGTTGATTACCAATTCCGAGGGCCGCCCTGTGCCGGGGCGGCCTTCTTCGTTACAGGGCTGCGGCGCCCGTGCCGTTATGGATTTCACGATCGATCACGCATCAACCAGCGCGCGGATGCTGGCTGTCTTGACCAGTGTGCGGCGACCGATCTTGACCGTGTGAAGCTTACCTTGCGCGATTAACTCGTAAATTTTGGTAGCGCCGAGGCCGGTCGCCTTTTTGGTGCCATCAATGGTGAGTGTGACGGGTTCCATCTCTTCCTCCGTTGCGGCGAATGACGGTCATTCGCGAAGGAGGGCATATTCAGGGGCAGAAAATGTCCCGTCGAAATGTCCCGGGGACAAAGATAGGGTTTTCGGGACATTCGAAATTCCGCGAATTAATTCGCAATATTGGGCCGACCTTGTTGCCCAATAAGGCATAACTGACGCAGTTCGGCTTCGACGGCGGTTCGTTTCAATTTTGCTCCGAACCTGCCCCTTGCAGCCGGGTAAGCTACGCGCTTCCAGTCCACTCGCCCGCCGGCTGTCGCGTATAGATCGACTAGGAAGGCCCGCACTTCATCGAAGTCGATCTCGCACCTATCTAAAATCGCTTCCGCTTTACTTGTTGCAAGCGGGGTTTGATCCGGATTCGCAAGGTCAGTTTCCGGATGACGGCTCTCCAACAATGCTTCCCAATCACCCTTTTCAAAATATAGACTATCGATGTCCCGACTCTCTACGAACACGATCGAACCAGCCCATAAGGGCATCGCAACGACCGACGTGCCATCTGGAAGCGCACGCCAAATTCGGATGTGACAACCTTCGATCAGCCCCGTAATTTCGCTAACGGCCCGCTCCCTGAAGCGAGCAAGATATTCCCCCCGTTGAACTGTCTCATCGGGCGTCTCATCCCCTTGGGTAGTGATCTCGTCATAGAGAAAGAATCCGTTGTTGGGGTTTATCCCGGCGTTCATGGCCAGTCGCCGCCGAAGGCTTGCGAGCGCCAAGGGTACACGAAGGGGATTGGATAGACCGCTATTCAACAGGTATGCTCCGAATATAAACTGACCAGGCGTCCAGCAGCTCGCGCCTGAATTCCAAGATTTTTGCACGCTTACAAGCTGCGGCCACTTTATCCGACACCGTGTGAGTCAGAGCGATGGCTGCAAAGGCCTGAGAGACGTACAACATCAGCCCCGCCCCTTCGTCGGAAAATTCAAGATCGCAGCGCCCGCCCGCAAATGGTCGAGATAATCCGACCACCACTGCGCCATCTCCACCCGCTCTTTCCAATGCGCGCCTCGATGATAGGCGCTGCGGACATTATCGCTGTCCTGATGCGCCAAGGCTCGCTCGATCGCGTCGGGATGCCATTTCCCGCTCTCATTGAGCAGGGTCGAAGCCATGGCGCGGAAGCCGTGGGCGGTCATTTCGTCGCCGGTGAAGCCCAGCCGGCGCAACGCAGCATTGACCGTATTCTCGGACATAGGGCGTGCCGTCGAGCGGATCGACGGAAAGACCAGACCGAGCCTCCCGCCCGTCAGTTCATGCAGTTCGTTCAGCAGAGCAAGCGCCTGGCGAGACAACGGCACGTGATGAGGCTTGCGCATCTTCATCTTCTCAGCCGGGATCGTCCAGACTGCCGCATCCATATCGACCTCAGTCCACATCGCCGAACGCAACTCACCGGGGCGCACGAAAACGTGCGGGGAGAGCTTGAGGGCATAGAGGGTGACATAATTGCCGTCGTAGCCGTCGATCGCGCGCAATAGTTCGCCGACCTTCACGGGATCGATGATCGCGCCATGATGCTTGGGCTTTGGTGCGATGAGCGCACCTTTGAGATCGCGCGTCGGGTCCGAGGTCAGGCGCGTCGTCGCAACGGCATAGCGAAACACCTGGCTGGCGAACTGGAGCATTCGCCGCGCCGTCTCCAGATTGCCCTTGCCCTCGACCCGCTTGAGGACCGGGATCAGATCGGCCGGCATGATCTCGGCCACTGGCATCCTGCCGATTGCGGGGCTGAGGTGGCCCAGCAGATATTCAGCCTTGGCTTGCGTATTCTCCGCCCAGCCTTCCTTGGTCCGCTTATTGATGAACTCGGCCGCGACCGTCGCGAAGGTGTTGTCGGCGGAGATACGATCCTGCACCTTCTTCCGCACCTTCTCGACGCCGGGGTCTTTACCCGTGCTGATAAGCGAGCGCGCCTTGTCTCGGCCCTTCCGCGCATCGCCCAGGCTGACCTCGGGATAGGTGCCCAGACCCAGCTTCTTCTCCTTGCCATCGACCCGGTATTTGAGCCGCCAGAGCTTGCCGCCGCTCGGCTGGATCAACAGAAAAAGCCCACCGGCATCACCCATTTTATAAGGCTTGCCCTTGGGCTTGGCATTTCTGATCGCCGTGTCGGTCAATGCCATCGTGGGGGCCATTTCCATGTTGCCTGGGGCCACGCTAAAAATAGGCCCCAATCTGGCCCCCAAATTCTCCGGCTGTCAGCGAATAACGGCGAAAGCCAGCGAAGGGACCAAGGCTGAATATGGCTGATTTTCTGGGTTTGTAAACCCGTCAGCGAATGGTGGCGAAGGGGCATATGGTGCCCGGGGACGGAGTCGAACCGCCGACACTGCGATTTTCAGTCGCATGCTCTACCAACTGAGCTACCCGGGCATGGCCCGAAGTCATGGCTCCGGGCGTTGGGAGCGCTGCCTATAAGCGTCTGCCGCCCCGACTGTCCACCCCTTTAATCGTCGTCATTTTGCCGAAAATCGTCTTGGCCGGGATCGATGGCGGGACCCGGCACACGATAGTCTTCGCCCAGCCATTTCAGCAGGTCGCGATCGCGACAGCCGCGCCCGCAAAAGGGCTTGGTTTCCGGCTGGGCCGGGTTGCCGCAGACAGGGCAGACGGGCGTGTGGCGATTAATGGACATGGCCTGCAGATATGGGCAGCGCCGGATCAGGCCGCAAGATGACCGTGCCGCCACGACGCTGTTCGAGCAGCGCGATCCAGCCGGGAGCCTTGTGCAAACGGTCAATGACTATGGGCGTTGCCGTCATGGTCACGCCGCCACCGCCGGTCGGGCCGCTTTCATGGCGTTCGGCACGGCGAAGCAGCGCAAGTGCCGCGGCCAGCACAGGGTCTTCGCGCAACAATTCGATCAGCGAAGGGCGTTCGCGCCGGCGAATGATTTGGACGAAGCCGAAGCCGTTCACGGCCGTGCGCTCGAACGGCAGCGGCAGGGCCTTGTCGATCTGCGCGGCCGCGATCGTGCGTTCGTCCTTGTTATTCATCGTCGGCAGGTCGATGCCGATCGACCCGGCCAGCCCCATACGGCGGATCGCCAGCGCGGCAAGCTTCGCACCCTTGGGACCGAGCTGGGCGGGCGGCAGGCTGCCGTCGACATCGATCAGCACCATCGCGGGCGTCGGGAAGATACGCAGCGCGCAATCCTCACGACCGACTTCGCCGCTCATGGCTTCCTCAAGCAATTCGCTCCAGCCATGCACTTCCAGCCGGTCTTCCTCATGCGCGGGACAGGGAATGACGGGCTGACCGCTGGCGCGAATGCGCTGGAGCAGGCTGGGGCCGGGATGGGGCTTGACTCCGGGCAGCGGCACCCGCGCCTTGGCCAGCTTGTCGCGGCCTTCCTCGCCGATCGCCGATCGCAGGATTTCGATCAGCAACTGACCGCCCTCGGACGTCCTGGGGGGAATCGGTTCGAGCAGAACCTCTTCATTGCCGTCCAGCCGAACGATACCGCGCTTTTTCGGGATCAGCGTGCGGACCAATTTGCCCTGCACGACCGCACCCGCCAAAACGCGGCGGTCGCTACGCTCGATCTGCGCTTCCAGGATCGTGCCGCGCTCGACCAGAGCGGCGCGCGCCTCCCCGATGCCTTCTTCGTATAGCCACTCAGCCAATCGGATATCCTGCGGATTTCAGCAAGGCGCGCACTTCGAACAGCGGCAAGCCCATCACGCCCGAATGGCTGCCCTGCAATGCGCGGATGAGACCGGCGGCCCGCCCCTGAATCGCATAGCCCCCCGCCTTGCCGCGCCATTCGTCGCTGGCGATATAAGCGTCGATCTCTTCGGCGTGCAGCCGTTTGAAGGTGACGATGCTTTCGGACAATTTATGTCGCGCCTTCCCGGTCGCGTCGATCAGCGTCACACCGGTCAGCACGCGATGGCGGCGGCCGGACAGCCGGTCGAGACAGGCACGGGCTTCGGTATCGCTTTCCGCCTTGGGCAGGATGCGACGACCGACGGCGACGACGGTATCGCCCGACAGCACGAGCGCGCCGGGATACCGGATCGCGACGATCGCGCCCTTTTCCGCTGCCACGCGCGCGGCATAGCGGGCGGGCAGTTCCGCCTTGTGCGGGGTTTCGTCTATATCGGCGGGATCGACGATATCGGGCTTTACCCCGATCATCGCCAGCAGATCGACCCGGCGTGGAGAGGCCGAGGCAAGAACGAGGCGCACGGGTCCGAGCGCCTTATTTGAAGCGGTAGGTGATGCGGCCCTTGGTCAGGTCGTAGGGGGTCAGTTCGACCAGCACTTCGTCGCCGACCAGCACACGGATGCGGTTCTTGCGCATCTTGCCAGCGGTATGCCCCAATATTTCATGGTCATTCTCAAGCTTGACGCGGAACATCGCGTTGGGGAGAAGCTCCACAACCGATCCGCGCATTTCCAGCAGTTCTTCTTTCGCCATAATATCCCGATAAACTCAAAAATTCGCGCCGCCATAGCGGCAAACAGTGGAAATGAAAAGCTGCGCCGTTCGCTCGAACAGGATCAGCCGAAATGGTCGCCCGCTTCGGTGATTCCGGCGAAGATGCGATCGAGTTGATCCGCGTCGATGCAATAAGGTGGCATCACATAGATGCTGTTGCCAAGCGGGCGGAGCAAGAGGCCTTTTCCAAGGAAAAAAGCGCGGAGGGCGGGCGCGACGGAGGAGAGGTAGCCTGCATCCGCGGCCCTGAGATCGACGGCGGCGACAGCGCCCAGCAGGCGTGGATTGTCGAATGCGGGGTGATCGCGCAGCCCGTCGAGCCTGGCGGCCAGCCCGGCCGACAGCGCCGCGATCCGGCCCAGCACATCTTCTTCGCGCCAGATGGCGAGATTGGCGGCAGCGGCGGCGCAGGCGATCGGGTTCGCGGTATAACTGCTCGAATGATAGAACATGGTCGCACGGTCGTCGCCATAATGGGCTTCGAAGATCGCCGGACTGGCGAGCGTCGCGGCGAGCGGGAGCGATCCGCCTGTGATCCCCTTCGCCACGCACAGGATGTCGGGCGCGACCCCGGCCTGCTCGCAGGCGAAGAGCGTGCCGGTGCGGCCCCAGCCGGTCATCACCTCATCGACGATAAGCAGGACGCCATGGCGCGCGCAGATCGCCGCCATGTCCGCCAGCACCCAGGCGGGATAGATCAGCATGCCGCCCGCCCCGAGCAGCAAGGGTTCGATTATGAAGGCGGCGGGCTTTTGCGCGCAGGCGGCTTCGAGTGCAGCGAGGCTCGCCTGTTCGCGACCCGGCGCGGGGAAGGGAATGGTGCCGACGTCGAACAGCAAGGGCGCATAGGGGTGGTTGAACGCGCCGCGCGCGCCCACCGACATCGCGCCGATCGTGTCGCCATGATAGCTATGTTCGAGCACGAGGATGCGATGGCGGGGCTGGCCGATATTGTGCCAATAACCAAGTGCCATCTTGAGGCCCACCTCCACCGCCGTGGAGCCGCTGTCGGAAAAGAATACATGGGCAAGACTATCGGGCGCAAGGTCGATCAGGCCGCGCGCGACTTCTTCCGCCCGATCATGGGTATAGCCCGCGAAGATCAACTGATCGAGCCGGCCCGCCTGATCGGCGATGGCGGCGGCGATGCGTGGTTCGCAATGGCCGTGGGTGGTGACCCACCAGCTCGATATGCCGTCGATCAGCGTGGCGCCGTCAGCGCAGTGGAGCAGCGCACCAGCGGCCCGGACCACGCGCGGGATCGCTTCGTTGAGACCGTGCTGGGTGAAGGGATGCCAGACCGGGGAGGTCATAGCGCCGCCCGGATCGCGGCGAGGTCGATATGATCGTGCATCGCCTGCGCCAGCGTGGCTGCATCGAGAGGATCGAGCAAAGGCAACCGCCCCAGCGAAGGAATGCCGCTCATCGCCGGAATGATCCGGGCATTCTCCTCGTGCGGATCGCCGATGAAGGCGACGCCGAGGATCGGAATGCCGCGTGCCTTTAGCGCCTCCAGGCTGAGCAGGCTGTGGTTGATCGTGCCCAAGGCCGTGCGCGCGCAGAGGATGACCGGCGCCTGCCAGCGGGCGAACAGGTCGGCCATGGTCGCGGTCTGCGTGAGCGGCACAAGCAGGCCCCCTGCCCCCTCGATCACCAGCGGGCCGGGCGTGTAAGGGAGCGCGAGACGATCGAGGTCGATCGCGATGCCGTCGATCCGCGCGGCCAGATGAGGGGAAGCGGGCGTCGCCAGGCTATAGGCCTCGGGCAGGATATGGTCGGTCGGGACGCCGAAGCGCCGGGCGACCTGCGCGTCGCTGTCCGGGTCAAGACCAGCCTGCACCGGCTTCCAATAATGCCCGCCCAGCACAGCGGCGAGGCCGGCGGCGAAGACGGTCTTGCCGATCCCGGTGTCGGTGCCTGTGACGACCAAAGCACTCATGCAAGCACCGGGGCGAGCGCGTCGGCCAGCGCGTCGACATCGGCCGGGCCGACATTGAGGGTCAGGGACACGCGCAGGCGCGCGGTGCCGGCGGGGACGGTCGGCGGGCGAATGCCGCGCACGTCGAAACCGGCGGACTGGAGGGCGGCGGCGGCGACCATGGCGCGCCTGTCGTCGCCCAGGATGATCGGGATGATCTGGCTCTGCGGCGCGGGCAGGCCGAAGCGGGCGCAAAGACTATGGCCCGCATGGTCGCGGAGCACCGCCAGCCGCGCGCGCCGGTCGTCGGCGGCAGCGACCCGGTCGAGCGCCGCGCCGACCGCGATCGCCATCAACGGCGAGGGCGCGGTCGAGAAGATGAAGGGCCGGGCGCGGTTGACCAGATAGTCGATGACGAGGCGCGCGCCGGTGACCAGCGCCCCCTCGGTCCCCAGCGCCTTGCCGCAGGTGTGGAGCGTGACGACATGCGGCTGCCCCTCCAGCGCGGCGGCGAGGCCCCTGCCCTGCGGCCCGAATACGCCGGTGGCATGGGCTTCGTCGATCAGCAGCATCGCGTCGTGCCGCGCGGCGATCCGCGCGAAGGCATCGACCGGGGCGATGTCGCCGTCCATGCTGTAGAGGGTTTCGAACAGCAGCCAGATGCGGCCCTTGCCACCCTCCGCGCGCCAGCCGCTTATCAGGTCCTCGACCGATTGCGGGTCATTGTGGCGGGCGAAGACATGCGCCGCCTTGCTCAGTTTGAGGCCGTCATGCGCGCTGGCATGGACCAGGGCGTCGGCGACGATCAGGTCGCCGCGCTGGGGCAGGCAGGCGACGAGACCGGCATTGGCGGCAAAACCGTTGGCGAAGAACAGCGCGGCCTCGCTGCCGAAGAAGTCCGCGGCCTGCGCCTCCAGCGCCTCATGCTCGGGTGCATTGCCGCGCAGCAGGCGGGAGCCGCCCGAGCCGACCGGCACGCCGCGCGCGATGGCGTCGGCAACGGCACCGGCGATGACGGGATCGGCGGCGAGGCCGAGATAATCGTTCGAGGAGAAGTCGCGTCCGGCGCGCGGGACCAGCCGGCGCAGGCGGTCGCGTCGGGCCAGGGCGGCGAGCTGGGTTGCGAGCGGATCGGCAGCCATGCCGCCGCTATAGGCGGGTGCGCAGCACGATCAAGTGTTGGACGTTGCGCGCCTTAGCTTCGCATATTTCCCGCACATAGAGATATTTTGTTACAAAATTCGGATATTTCCGGAAAGTAGCGAAAATATGATGATAGCACGAAGCATAGGCTGTGTGTCCTTCGATACGCCATTTCGACAAGCGCAATGGCTACTCAGGACGAACGGGGATTCTTAGCATAGCCGGGCGTGTGTAGGACATCGATCTTCACAGGACGAAGCCGCCCTGCGCGCCGGGCTGGTGGGAGGCGCGGGTCTCGACGCGCGGGGCGCGGCGATTGGGGCTGACGAGCGGCGGCAATCTGGGGCTGTGATTCTGGAACAGCTCGGCCAGCGTGAAGATTTGCAGGACCGGGAAACGGCCGAATTCGGTTTCGAGCAGGCCATGGCTATTGGCTTCGTCGATCATGCCGCGCGTGGGCAGCGCCGCGCAGACGAACAGGCCCATGCGATGCCCGTCGCGCTGCATCACGCGGCCGAGATCGCGGACCATGGCCGGGTTCACATGATTGCCGGCCTTGACCGAGATGACGCCGGTTTCGGTCTGGCCGTTGGCGCCGACATAATAGAAATAGCCATCGACGCCCTTGTCGCCGCCTTTCTTGCCCCCCATCCACGGCCAGCCGCCCAGCTTGAGCGTGATCCAGTGCTGGAACTGGTGCGGGTCGTCGGCGGCGAGGCGTTGCGCAGAGGCGAGATCGCGGGGGCTGCCGATCGTCTCGAATTGCACGTCCGCACCATAGCCTTCGCGCAGGCGCTTCTCGATCAGGCCGATGGCAAGATGGGTGACGTCAATGCCGATCCAGCGTCGCCCCAGCTTCTGCGCGGCATCGACCGCCGTGCCGCAGCCGCAAAAGGGGTCGAGCACGACATCGCCCGGATTGGAGGAGGCGGCGATGATGCGTTCGAGCAATTCGCGCGGTTTCTGGGTGGGATAGCCGAGCCGTTCCTGCGCCTGCGAATTGAGCGCGGGAATGTCGGTCCACAGCGCCTGCACCGGCAGCCCCTTGGCTTCGTCGAGATAGCGTTTCAGACGGATGCCGCCGTTGCGGGTGAAATGCAGCCGGTTCTCCGCATCCAGGCGGCGCATCGTCTCGATCGGCATCCGCCAGAGCGACGTGACGCCGCGATATTCGTAGGTATAGCCGCCCCCGGACAAGCCCTTGGCGGTCAGATTGTCGTCCATCCAGCGCCGCCCGTCCGGGTCGGCGCTGCGAAAGCGTTCGGCATAGGCGTCGTCATAAGGCATGAACTGCTGGTTCCATGTCGGCTGGGCGGACCGCGCATAGAAAAGGATGATATCGGTGTTGCGGCCGTAGCGGCCGCCATCGCTGTGCGCCGTGGTGCGTTTCCAGGTGATTTCGTTGCGATAATTGTCCGCGCCGAACACGGCGTCCAACACCAGTTTGAGATAATGGCTCGCCGTGGGATCGCAGTGGAGATAGAGGCTGCCCGTCGGCTTGAGCACGCGATGCAATTCCAGCAATCGCACCGCCATCATCGCCAGATAGGCCATCATCGCATTCTCGCCGATCGCGGTGCGCATCGCCTGCATCAGCACATGGAGCGCGTGATTGCCGCTCTCCGTTATATCCATCATCGCGCCGGCGGATGCGGGCCCCCAGGACCAGGTGTCGCCGAACGCCTCTATGCTGGCGTCGGCGCCCGCGCCGTCCAGCGATTTGAACAGGATATTATAGCTGGCATTCGAGTTGAAGGGCGGGTCGAGATAGACCAGATCGACGCTGCCGTCGGCGACATGATCGCGCAGGACAGGGAGATTGTCCCCGTAGAACAGGCGATTGCTCATCGCCTGCGGATCGCGATCGAAAATGCCATGCCCCTCCCCCCTGTTCGGAAGGCGGGAAAAGCAGGTCAGGCCAGCGGCAACCACCATGGTTTCGTCCATAATGGCGGCAAGAAAAAAGGGACGCCGTTACGACGCCCCTTTTCCCTCCATTATCGCGCAGTCGGCGGCTACATGCCGGCGTGCGCCAGCGCGGCAAGCAGCAGCAGCGCAACGATGTTGGTGATCTTGATCATCGGATTGACCGCAGGACCGGCGGTATCCTTGTAGGGATCGCCGACCGTATCACCGGTCACGGCGGCCTTGTGGGCGTCGCTGCCCTTCCCGCCATGATGGCCGTCCTCGATATATTTCTTCGCATTGTCCCATGCGCCGCCGCCCGAGGTCATCGAGATGGCGACGAACAGGCCAGAGACGATGACGCCAAGCAGCAGGGCGCCCAGCGCCGAAAAGGCGTTGGACACGCCGCCGACCTGCGCGATGATGAAATAGACCGCGATCGGCGCGAGCACCGGCAGCAGGCTGGGGACCACCATTTCCTTGATCGCCGCCTTTGTCACCAGATCGACGGTGCGCGCATAATCGGGCTTCGACGTGCCGTCCATGATGCCCTTATTCTCCGCGAACTGCGCGCGTACATCCTTCACCACGTCGCCCGCCGCGCGGCCGACCGCCGTCATGCCCATCGCGCCGAACAGATAGGGAAGCAGCGCACCCAGCAGCAGCCCGACGATGACATAGGGGTTGGAAAGCGAAAAGTCGGGCTGGTCGGTGAGGCCAAGTTGCGTGGCATAATGTTTGAGGTCTTCGGTATAGGCGCCGAACAGGACGAGCGCGGCGAGACCGGCCGAACCGATCGCATAGCCCTTCGTCACCGCCTTGGTCGTGTTGCCGACCGCGTCGAGCGCGTCGGTGCGGACGCGGACATCCTCCTCCATCCCCGCCATTTCGGCGATGCCGCCGGCATTGTCAGTGACCGGACCATAAGCGTCGAGCGCGACGACCATGCCGGCCAGCGCCAGCATCGCGGTGGCGGCGAAGGCGATGCCGATGATCCCCGCCAGCTTGAAGGCGACGATGATGCCGACGCAAATCACCAGCGTCGGCAGCGCGGTCGATTCCAGGCTGATGGCAAGGCCCTGGATGACGTTGGTGCCATGGCCGGTCTCCGACGCGCGGGCGATGCTGCGCACCGGGCGGTAGTTTGTGCCGGTATAATATTCGGTGATCATCACCAGCAGCGCGGTGACGCCAAGGCCCACCATCATCGACCAGAAGAGCGCGATGCCGGTATAGCCGCCGGTGCCGTCAAGATCCGCGCCGAACACCGCGTTCAGGTCGCCCAGCACATAGCGGGTGGCGGCGTAGATCGCGCCGATCGACAGGATCGCGGTCAGCCAGAAGCCCTTGTAGAGCGCGCCCATGATCGAGTTGCTGCTGCCCAGCCGCACCGCATAGGTGCCGATGATCGAGGTGATGATGCACACGCCGCCGACCAGCAGCGGCAGCGACATGAGCTGCATCAGTTCGACATTGCCGACGCCCTTTATCAGCAAGGCGATCAGCACCATCGTCGCGCCGACCGTCACCACGTAGGTTTCGAACAGGTCGGCAGCCATGCCCGCGCAATCGCCGACATTGTCCCCGACATTGTCGGCGATGACGGCGGGGTTGCGGGGATCGTCCTCCGGGATGCCCGCCTCGACCTTGCCCACCAGATCCGCGCCGACATCGGCGGCCTTGGTGAAGATGCCGCCGCCCAGCCGCGCGAAGATGGAGATGAGGCTGGCGCCGAAGGCCAGCGCGACGAGGCTGTCGATAACCAGCCGGTCGTCGGGCGCATGGCCGGCGACGCTGGTCAGATACCAGAAGAAGACCGCGATCGCGAGCAGGGCGAGGCCCGCCACCAGCATCCCGGTGATCGCGCCCGCGCGGAAGGCGACGGTGAGGCCCTGTTGCAGGCCGGTCCGCGCCGCCTCCGCCGTGCGGACATTCGCGCGGACCGATATGTTCATGCCGATGAACCCGGCAGCGCCCGAAAGGATCGCGCCGATGAGGAAACCGATCGCGGACGTCGCGCCGAGAAAGACGAAGACAAGGATCGCGACGATCACGCCGACGATGGCGATGGTGCGATATTGGCGGGCGAGATAGGCCCTTGCCCCCTCCTGGATGGCGGCGGCGATTTCCACCATGCGGGCGTTGCCCGGCGAGGCGCGGAGCACCTGTTGCGATGTGAACAGGCCGTAGAGTATCGCGATGATACCGCACCCTATGGCGATGGCGACTATTGTCATTGGCTATCCTCTCCCCTTGTTGTTGTCTTCAGGTCATGGCTGCTCCGCAGGGAAACGGGCGGCATGATGTGACAGGAAACGAAGCATGCAGAAGCGAGCGGGCCGGGGATGACGCGTCCGGTCGCTCGGGGATGCTCGGCAATCGGCGGCGCATGGTCATGCAGCGGTCCTGATCGGCAAGTCCTGTGGATGTGAGGCGGAGACTATCGCGGCGGGGCGAGAGGTCAAGCCCGTTGCTCAGTGCTGATAGCCAAGCCGGCGCGGCAGCCGTTGCGGTGCACCGTCGAGAATCAGCGAGAGGCCCTCACCCCGCTTCGCCGGGGCGCGGAGCCAGCCGACCGGGATCAGCGGCACCGGGCCGGACCAGGCATCGGGGGCGGCGATCAGCAGTTCATAATCGTCGCCCGCGGTCGCGGCGTCGCGGCGCGCGGCCGGGCCGTGAAGCGCCAGCAGCGTTTCGGAGAGCGGCACATGGTCGATCACCACCGACAGTCCGCTCGCGAGGCCCAGACGCTGAGCATCGAGCAGCAGCCCATCCGATATGTCCATCATCGCATGGACATGGGGGGCGAGCAGCAATCCCTCGGCAAGGCGCGGCCGGGGGCGGCGATAGGCGTCGATCAGGGCGGCGGGTCCGGTCTGACCGGACCGCAGCAGCGCGAGGCCGGCGCCGCTGTCGCCGACCGGGCCGGTGACATAGAGACGGTCGCCTTGCCTGCCGCCGCTGCGCGCGGGGACGTCGCCCGGTCCGGCCTCGCCGATCGCGGTAAGCGTGAAGCTGCGCGCGCTTGCCCCGGGCATCGCCACGGTGTCGCCGCCGATCAGCGGCATGGCGTAGGCGTCGAGCGCGGCGCGCAGCCCGTCCAGGAAAGCCGTGTCCCATGCGGGATCACCGGACAGGGCATAGTTCATCAGCGCGGCGCGCGGGGTCGCGCCCTTGGCCGCGAGGTCCGAGAGGTTCACCGCCGCGAGCTTCCAGCCGATGCTGTCGGGGGGATCGGCGGGGAGAAAATGCACGCCCTCGACCAGCGTGTCGCTGGTGAGGACGAGGCGGGTGTTGCCGATTTCGAGGATGGCGGCGTCGTCGGCAAGGCCGCGCGCGGCGGGGTGGGACGCCATGGCGCGCAGGAGGGTGAGAAAGTGGGATTCAGCGGACATGGCTTAGCCCCTCCCCCCATCCAGGGGAGGGCTTAAGCAGGGATTCGTTCAATTACGCGTCACTTTCGCCACCGCGTCCAGCAGGCCGTTGACGAAACCGGCCTCGCGGCGGTCGTAGAAGGCGTGGGCGACGTCGACATATTCGCTGATGACGCTGGCGGTCGGCACGTCGATGCGGGCGAGCAGTTCGTAGGTTCCGGCGCGCAGGATCTGGCGCATCGGCTTGTCGAGCCGTTCGAGGCTCCAGCCGGCCGACAGCTTGCTTGCGACCAGCGCGTCGATCTCGTCCGAACGGGCGTCGACGCCGCTGACGATATCGTCGAAGAAAGGCTCTTCCGCGGCGGTATAGGTCACGTCCTCGATCGTCGCGCCCAGCCGGTGCTGATGAAATTCGTGGAGCAGCATCGGGATCGGCGTGCCTTCCATCTCGCGCTGATAGAGGGCCTGCACAGCGGCAAGGCGCGCGGCGGATCGGGATTTGGAGCGGTCGTTCATGGGGCGGTCCCTACTCCGTTCGACACCTGGGTCAACCGACGCGCCACCGAAGAGGCATGGGCGGGCAACCCTTCCGCATGGGCCAGAGCCACCGCCGCAGGGCCGATCGCGGCGAGCGCCGCCTGGTCGAGTGACAGGAAACTGGTGCGTTTCATGAAGTCGAGCACCGAGAGGCCGGAGGAGAAGCGCGCGCGGCGACCGGTGGGCAGGACATGGTTGGGACCGGCGACATAATCGCCGACCGCCTCGGGCGTCATGCGGCCCAGGAAGATCGAGCCGGCATGGCGGACGCGCGCGAACAGCGGTTCGGGATCGGCGACGGCGAGTTCGAGATGTTCGGGCGCGAGCGCGTCGACCAGCGGCAGCGCGGCGTCGAGCGAAGGCACGAGAATGATCGCGCCATGGGCGTCCCAACTGGCGCGGGCGACCGCGCTGGTGGAAAGCGTGGGGATCTGCCGCTCGACAGCCGCCGCCACCGCATCGGCGAAGGCGGCGGCGTCGGTGATCAGGATCGACTGGCTGGTCGGGTCATGTTCGGACTGGCTGAGCAGATCGGCGGCGGTCCATTCGGGGTCGTTCCGCCCGTCGGCGACGACGACGATTTCCGACGGGCCGGCGACCATGTCGATGCCGACGACGCCGTAAAGCTGGCGCTTGGCCTCCGCGACCCAGGCGTTGCCGGGACCGACGATGACGTCGACGGGCGCGATTTTCTGTGTGCCATAGGCGAGCGCGGCGACCGCCTGCGCGCCGCCGACGCGCCAGATTTCCTCGATGCCGGCAATCTCTGCGGCGGCCAGGACCATCGGGTTGATCGCGCCATCGGGAGTCGGAGTGACCATGGCGATACGCCGGACGCCCGCGACCTTCGCGGGGATGACGTTCATCAGCAGCGAGCTGGGATAGGCGGCGCGACCGCCGGGGACGTAAAGCCCCGCCGCATCGACCGCGTTCCAGCGCGCGCCGAGGCGCACCCCCGCGCCGTCGATGCTGTCGCTGTCCTGCGGGCGCTGTTTCTCGTGATAGGCGGCGATGCGCGCGGCGGCGAGTTCGAGCGCATCGCGCAATTCGGTCGAGATGCCGGCGAGCGCGGACTTGCGTTCGGCGGCGGTGACTGACCAGCCGCTTGTTTCGAGATCGTGACGATCGAAGCGCCGCGTATAGTCGGCGAGCGCCAGGTCGCCCTCGGCACGGACGCGCCGGAGGATGGCGGTCACGTCGCGCGAGACGTCTGCGTCGGCTTCGCGGCGGGCATCGACGAGGCGGGCGAAGGCGGCGGCGAAGCCGGGGTCGCGGGCGTCCAGCCTAAGCGGCATCCCTCACCTCCACGGCGCGGCGGAACGCGTCAACCAGCGGCGCAAGCTGGGCCGAACGCATCTTGAAGGCGGCGCGGTTGACGATCAGACGGGCGCTGATCTGCATGATGACGCTGGTTTCCACCAGGCCATTGGCGCGCAGCGTGTCGCCCGACGAGACGAGATCGACGATCCGGCGCGACAGACCGAGCGAGGGGGCAAGTTCCATCGCACCATTGAGCTTCACGCATTCAGCCTGGATGCCCTGCGCCTCATAATGTTTGCGGGTGAGGTGCGGATATTTGGTGGCGACGCGGACATGGCTGAGCCCGGCTTCATTTTCGGCGTCCAGCCCCTTCGGCTCGGCGACCGACAGGCGGCAGTGGCCGATATTCAGATCGACCGGGGCATAAAGTTCCGAATAGTCGAATTCCTCCACCACGTCCGAGCCGACGATGCCGACCTGCGCCGCGCCATGGGCAACAAAGGTCGCGACGTCGAAGGCGCGCACGCGGATGATCGAGATATCGGGCTGATTGGTCGCGAATTTGAGCGCGCGGCTCTTGCCGTCGTGAAAGTCCGCTTCCGGCGTGATCCCGACTCTCGCAAGCAGGGGCAGCGCTTCTTCGAGAATGCGTCCTTTTGGAATGGCGATGATCAGCGTCTGGTTCATGGCCGGGCTTTACTGGCAGCCCAGGCAAAGGGCAACCGGATGTGGGGCACGGGTTTTACTGTGCCTTCGTGCTGCAATCGCCCTTTGCTATTGACGCGAAGAAGGATTTCGATTGTCATTATCCCGACACTTGGGGGTGCCATGAAGTGGAGGAACCAATGTCCGACGAAACACGCCACCTGCTCGCCTATGCGCTTCTTGCCCTGCTGATCGTCAGCGGCGCAGTGGCCATATTGTTTCAGCGCAAGCGGCTGCGCGAACGTCGGCGTTACCGCTATCGTTCCAAGGACTAGCTGGTGAGAGCATGTCTGCGGTGACGGGATAGATCCTGTCGGCTGCAGACCGGTGCAGACTTATCTCCTGAATACAGCGATAGTTATTCCAGGACCGTCCGACATTCCGCTTACAACATAAGAGGCCTCAACCCCGGCTCAAGGCCGGGGTGACGGTAAGACGTGGCCGAACGAAACGGGGGCGATACGGCGCCGGTAATGCCCTTTCGGGTCATCACCGACACGCATATCGCCCCCGTTCATTTCGATATGGTCAGGCTTTAAAAATAACGCTTCAAAGTCACGGCCCAGGTGCGGGGCGTGCCCGGCCCACCGCTGATGCCGTAGCTTTGCTCGATCAGCGTCCGGAAATAATATTTATTGAAGATATTCTGGACTTCGCCCGAGAGTTCCCATTCCTTTTCACCGCTCCGATAGGTCAAGCGACCGTTGGCGAGGAAATAGCTGTCAATCCTGTTCGATGGCGCATTGGTCGAGTCGGTGTAAATGCTCGACTGATAGGAGCCATCAAGACGACCGGTAATCGATCCGGCGCCGATATCATGGTCATATTGAATGCCCGCGCTCCATTTATATTTGGGCGTGTAGGGCGTGACGTCCTTGAGCGTGACCGTGGTATAGGCAGCGTTGAAGATCTGCTTATATTTGAAGTCAAGATAGCTGAACGAGCCATCCAGCGACAGGCCGGCGACAGGATAGAATTGTCCCTCGACTTCGAAACCCTTAACATCGGCGCTGCCGATATTATTGGGCTGGAAACAAGGGAAGGACGGCGTCGTCGAAGGCGGTATCGGCGGGCAGAGCTGGTTGAGCGTCAGGATGACGTTGGAATATTTGTTGAAGAATGCCGCCACGTTGATGCGGGCGCGACGATCGAACAGATCGCTCTTGAAGCCCACTTCATAGGTTTTCAGCGTTTCAGGTGAGAAGGGCTTGACCTGATTGTCCGGGCTGCCCGGTCCATAATAGGGATAGGGGTTGACGCCGCCGCCCTTGAAGCCGGTCGAGAATTGCGCATAGGCCAGCAATTCCTTGCTGAACCGGTAATCGACGACAGCGCGATAATCAAACCTTTTGCTCGCCGCCTTGTCCTGCGCACCGTCAAGCCCGAAAATCGCGCAATTGGGCGCCTGATCAGGCGCGAACGGATAGCCGGGATAGCAGGGCTTGACCGCCGTGCCGTCCGGGTTGGAGCGCGCATAGCGATATTTCTTGGTATCCGTCGTGTAGCGAATGCCGCCCGTCAGGTTAAGCCCGTCGGTGACATGGAAGATAGCCTGTCCGAAAGCCGCCTTGGACTTGACGTCGATCTTGTCGGTCCCGCTCAGGAAATCAAGATAGGTATAGGCGATATCCACCCGCGCCGCCGTGGTGCTGTGCGAGTCGAAGTAAAATGCGCCGACCGTCGTTTCGAGTTTGCCGTCCAGCAGGTCGGCATTCAGCCGGAGTTCCTGGCTGAACTGCGAGTGTGACAAATTATAGCTTTGCGTCGAAAGCGGGATGGGAGAGCCATCCTCGTCGGTCGAATATTTATTCTTGTACTTCCGATAGCCGGTGATCGACTTCAGCGTCACGCCATCACCCAGCGTCCAGTCGATCGTACCCTGAAAACCATAAGCGTTGAGGTAGGATCTGGGGGTAGCCGAAAAAGGCTTGTAGGGCGATTGGGCAATGGCCGGGGACCCGTCGAGGAAATTCGAATAGGTCACATATTTGCGATTATAGCCTTGCAACGTATCGCAGGAATTCGCTCCATAGGCGACGAACCGGCAGTCGAACGGAATGCCCTGCCCGGTGATGGTGCTCCTGACAAAGGGCGTACCCTCCGCATTGGTCGCCGGATGATTGGCAAATGTCGTAACCGCTGCCCCGGCTTCGGATTTGTCGCTGGTGTAATCGCCGGCAACATTGACTTCTATATCCGGGGAGGCGAGCCACCGCAGGGCGACACGACCGGTGGTGTAGGACTGACCGCCCAACGTGCCGAGCTTGCCGTTGGTCGAGGAGGTATCGGTCGGAACACCCGAACCCGGATGGGTCTTTCCATAATCCAGGCGGGTAATATAGCCGTCCTGACTTTTGGAAGCGCCGGAAAAGCGGACGAACAATTTGTCAGGAACGATCGCGAAATCGCCGGAACCACGAAACTCGGTCCGGTTGAAGGACCCGTAGGTCGCCTGGATGGAGCCGCTTCCGTCGCCCATCGGCTTTTTCGTATAGAGCTTGATGGCGCCGCCGATCGAATTCTTCCCGGCGAGCGTTCCCTGCGGACCGCGCAGCACCTCGACCCGGTCGAGGTCCATCAGGTCGAGCAAGGAGCCGATCAGCGTCGAATAATAGACATCATCGACATAGGTGCCGACACCCGGCTCAAGCGCATAGGAAGTATCATACTGACCGATGCCGCGGATGAAAGCGACCATGCCCGAACCATAGGACTGGCCCGCCGGCTCGAGGGTCACGTTCGGCGCGTTCGCGGCGATCTGGTAGATGCTCGTCTGGCCGCGCTGCTCCAGCATCTCGGCATTGACGGCGGTAATCGCGACCGGCGCATCCTGCAGCCGCTGGGATCGGAACTGCGCGGTGACGACGATGTCGGCGGTGCGATCATCCGTATTCTCGGAACTTTGAGCCGCGGCCGTCGCGGTGGTCGTAGCGCCCTGACCCTGGGCCGGCTGCGATGCCTGCGCATAAGCCGGGGATGCCATGGCTATAGCCAGCACCGCGGAAGAAGCGGACAGATAGGATAATGATTTCATACGTCCTCCCTTTTCAATCGACGCCATTTTGGTCGCCAAAAGACAATATTCTTCTAATAACAGTCATTCTTTTAGCATCTGGAATTTGCACCAGCTTGCACGACTGCGACAGATGGTTTGTCTCTGCAGGACGCTACAAATGATCCGCCACGCCGCAAAATGAATTCGTGCCTAGGGTGACGAAAAATGCCGTGACGGGATGGGGATTTGCCCGGTATCACAAGCGTTTGGAAAAGCGGCAGGATCGACGCAACATGCACAGTGCAATCATTCTTGGCGCTGGAATGGTAGGCGTTTCCACCGCGCTGAACCTGCGCGAAAGGGGCTGGGACGTTGCCCTGGTCGATCGCCGTGGCGTCGGCCTGGAAACCAGTTTCGGCAATGCCGGGATCATCCAGGCGGACATGCCGGAACCATCGGCGATGCCCAGGGAGTTTGGACGACTGATGGCGATCGCTACGGGGCGATCCAACGACATACGCTATCGCCTGCGTGCGTTGCCAAGCCACGCCGCCGCGCTCGCGCATTATTGGTGGCATTCGCAACCGCGCCGGCACCGTCGCCTGTCGCAAACCTATGCCGGGCTGGTCGCCGTCGCAAAGAGCGAGCATCAGCGATGGATAAGCGCTGCGGGCGCGGAAGATTTCATCCGGCGTGACGGCTACCGCGTGATGTTCCGCAGCGCGCGCACCCTTGACGGCGCGATAGAGGCAGCGGCGCGGATCGAGCATGAATATGGACTTCCCTTCCGGTTCTTGTCGGGCAGCGACCTGGCCGTGGCAGAACCGACGCTCCGCGAGTCCGGGACGGGGGCGATACAATATCTGAGTGCCTGGACCGTGAACGACCCCGGCGGACTGGCCGCAGCCTATGGCGACGCGCTGGTCCGTGGCGGTGGATCGGTTGTTGACGGGGATGCGCGTCAGGTTCGGCGGACGGCTTCAGGCTGGTCGATCGATACCGCGCGGGGCAGGATCGAGGCCGAACATCTCGTGGTCGCGCTCGGGCCATGGTCGCCCGAATTTCTGACACGGTTCGGCGGCCGGGTCCGCATGATCCCGAAGCGCGGCTATCATACGCATATCGTCGGCCCGTCGCCGCTCGATCTCCTGCTG
Organism: uncultured Sphingobium sp.; assembly: GCA_964250175.1. Taxonomy (GTDB): domain Bacteria; phylum Pseudomonadota; class Alphaproteobacteria; order Sphingomonadales; family Sphingomonadaceae; genus Sphingobium. The sequence continues at coordinate 63,853 of CAXUEQ010000003.1, forward strand.
GTCGATGCCGATCGCGGCTATCTGATGGCGCCGATGGCGCAGGGCCTGCGCATCACCACAGGCGTCCATATCGCCGCGCTGGACGCGCCGGCCGATCTGCGCCAGCTTGAAACGGCGGAGACGGCGGCACGGGGGCTGCTCGGACTCGAAGAGCGCCAGCGAACGGCGACCTGGATGGGAACGCGGCCGTTCCTGCCGGGCATGCTTCCGGTGATCGGGAAGTCAGGACGCGACGCGAAGTTGTGGCTGAATTTCGGCCATGGCCATCAGGGGCTGACCATCGGCCCGTCGACGGGCCGGTTGCTGGCCGAGCTGATGCAGGGCGAACAGCCTTTTGTCGATCATGCCCCATTCTTGCCATCCCGGCACGGCCTGTAAGGCGGATCGGCATTCGGTCCGTCACCTGAACCGGATGCCGATCGGTTCACCCGTCAATTCGAATAGGGGTCCCAATGCTCGACCGCCTTGCCGTCCTTGATGCGCCACAGGTCGAACCCCGCCGTGGCGTATTTTTTCGACCGGTCCCGCGGATCGTTGATCTCATAAGGATAGACCACCAGGACCAGGTCCCGTTCCGCCATGACGGCGACGATTTCGCTCTTCATCTTTTCAGGAATCGGGATCGGCTTTGATTTCAGCACTTCAGTGAAGAATTTGACCACGGCCTCCCGTCCCGACTTCGCCTGCGGGCTGTGCTGGAGATAATCGTCGGAGATATATTTGTCGGCCAGCTCCCAATGCCCGGCTTCCTCCAAATCCTTGACGATATGATAGGCCACCTGCTTGTTGGCGTGGAGCTGCGGGTCGGGGCTGGTGAACAGCGCATCCGGGTTTTCCACGCCGACGACGGGAATCTGGGCCGTGGCGGGCACGGCGGCGAGCGCAAGCGTGGCGAGCAGGGCCAGGCGCGGATAAGTCAACATCGATAATCTCCCGTTGAGGTCATGTGGGTTGGCGTTGGTCACGCCGGCAAGTCAGATGGCCGAAGCATGCGGAAGGTCGGCCCCCGCACCCCGGATTGCAGCATCGGCGTCGACGTCGCGAAGCGCCCTGCCAAGATGCGGCAGGCAGAAAGGCACCGCGATAAGGCATGCAACGGCCGAAAAGATACCGATGCCGCTGAATGATCCCATATCGACGAACAATCCGCCGATCGGCGCGCCCACCGCATAGGCGAGGCGTTCGCACCCGGTGCACAGCGTCGCCAACCGGCCGGTCGAATCGAGCGCCGCCGAGGTGCCGAGCAAAAGCACGAACAGATAGATCGCAAACACCCAGAACAGGCTGGCGGTGATGGCATACATCCACAGTCCGTTGGCCAGCGAGAGCAGCAGGCACGAAGCGCCCGACCCCGCAAAACCGATCACAAGCGCCACCCGGCGATCCATCATGCTGTTGACGAACGCCGCCGCCGCGCTGCCGAGCACACTCAGGAACACGCTGATCGACAGGATCAGGCCGATGAGCGGCCCGCTCAGTTGGAGCGAATGCCCGATCCGTTCGGCGAACGGCCAGAGCGCCCCCATCCCCATTGACGCCAGGCTCCACATGATCACCAGCGGAATGCGTCCGGGCAGGTCGCCATGACCGACCGGGGCAACCTTTGTCTTATCGCGCGCGAACCGCAGCCCCAGGATCAGCGGAATACTGGCCGTCAATGTGATGGCGATACCCAGAAAGACCCCGCGCACGCCGAAATAGCTGCTGGCGAACGGCAGCAGCGAGAGCACGCCCACCAGCATCAGGAGCCCGAGCGAATTGGAAATCGCATAGACCCGATCGGGCTGCGCGGAGGCGGCGGGCGCGGCCACCGTCGCCGACAGCATCAACGCATAACCGACCCCGCTGATCGCGGCGATCAGGCACAGCAGGGCAAGATGCGCAGGCGACGCAAAGATAGCCACGTCGGCCACGGCCGCTACAGCGAGTCCGCAAAGGCAGACGCCCAGAAGCCCGTAGCGATGAACGATCCGCGAGAAGAAGATCATGCCGATGGCCATGCAGCCGACCTGAAAGAAACCGACCGTGCCGGCGGCGGTGGCGGACAGGCCATAGCCGTCGATCAGCGAACCGATCTGCAGCGGCATCGCCGACGTGCACAGATGCGCTATGACATTGCCGGCTGAAAGCGCGATGACGAAATAAAGGGCTTTGGGCGATAATGTCGCTGCTCTTGTCACCGGCCTTTCCCCGCGCATGGCGTTCCCATGCCGTGCGGCCGGGTATCGCGCTGCTGTGATCTGGCTTTATCGAAGGCCACCATGCTTCTCTCCCCTAAAAATGCGCTATTCTCGAAGATGCGCTATTCTGGATGGTGGAACTCTCGTCCCACCATCATGCTTTAGGCCATTATTCGGAAGGACGATATGCCGTGATTTCGACCTCGATCAACGCGCCGGGGCAGAGCAGCCCGCTGAGCAGCGTCGTGCGGGTCGGAAATGGCCGGTGCAGGCGTTTGGCGAACACGGCATTATAGCCGGCGAAATCTTCGCGCCGGGCGAGCCAGCCCAGCACCTTGATGACATTGCCCAGGCCAAGGCCTTCGCGGCCCAGCAACTCCTCGACATTGTCGAACAGGACATTGGCCTGCGTGTCGATATCGTCACCCGCGATCTTGCCGTCGCGCAGTCCCAGCGTTCCCGACAGATAGACCATGCCGTTGATCTCGATCGCGGACGTCAGGGGCAGGTCCACGCCGGATGTGCTGATAAGGCCGTCGCCGAACCGCTTGAGTGCTGTCATTTTTTCTCTCCTTCAGGTGTTGATGATTTTGGATGATGACGGGTTCAGACCGGTTCGGCGGCCTGCGGATGGTGGATTTCCCCCCAGTCCAGCGTGACTTCGGGCAGCGCATGCCCGTTGCGGCCAAGCATTTTCAACGCATAGGTCTGCTGAAACTGCTGCGACGTCCGCTCCTGCATGTGGGAAAAGCGGCCCCCGTCAAAAGCCAGCGACGCGCGACCGCGCTGCACGCTGTGCGCAATATCCATATCCTCGTTGTTCACGCTGGTGATCCTATCGACGACCTGCTTGCGAATCTCGGCCAGCGCCGGGTTGGTGGCCGCATCGGCGCCGTTGACCAGCATGACCGCCCGTTCCAGCGTCCGACCCGGCGAGACCGGGAGCAGGATGACCGCATAGAAGAATTCGAGCAGCACACCGAACATCAGGTTCGGATACAGATAATTATTCTCGCCACTGGTCATCTGGTCCGGCCGCAGATTGGGAAAGCGGGGTAGCCGGTTCGCCGCGTCGTCTTCGAAACGCAGGCCGAGCAGCCCCTGCCCCAGATAATTGTCGCCGCCCAGAATCTGGTAATGATCCTCCATCGGATTATGGCGGTTCATCTGGGGGTGGATCCACGGCAGATGATAGCTTTCGACAAAATTCTCGACCACCACCTTCCAATTGGCGTCGACCGCCGCCGGGGCCTCGCCGCCCAGATGCAGCAGGCTCATGTCATAGGCACTGGTGCGCTCCACGATCGGGGCGATGAAATCCTCGAAACTTTCCGCATCGCCGCTCAGATTGGCGAACAGCATGCCCGCCCATTCCCCTGTGCGAACCTCGATAAGCCCCAATATATCGGGATGAATTTCATCCGCCGTGTGAACGCCTGCGCCACCGACATGCGGGGTGGTGCGCAGCCGTCCCTCCAGATCGTAGCTCCAGGAGTGATAGGGACAAACGATCCGTGCGCAGTTGCGCCGCGGCGCCTCCGCCAGGATCGCACCGCGATGTCGGCAATGGTTGAAGAATACGCGCAATTGCCCGGCCTTGTCGCGCGCCATCAGCAGATCCTGCCCGGCGATACTGACCGGATAGATGCTGGAGGGCGTCGGCACATCGTCGCTGGTTCCGATGCACATCCAGCCGCCGTGGAACAGCACGCGCATCTCTTCCTGAAAGATCGCGTCCGACGTGAAATAGTCTCCCGACAATCCGTGCTGCGCTTGAGCGACGGCCCGCAGATGATCGACCTGACCGGATGATAACATCGAATTCTCCAACATAGGATCGAATGAAGATTGACGGCCTATATCAGGGGCGTCAGCGTGGTGATTTCGGGTGAAATACCCGGTCCGGTCGGCGCGCCGTCATCGAACGACGCAAGATAGTCGAGCGCTGTCTGACGAAAGCGCGGCAGTCCCTTATACTCCGCCAGTTCGGGCGGCAGGGCGCGCAACACCCGGTGCAGCCGCCGGCCCCATTTCGGAACGCGGACGATGTCGCCCATGCTCGCCAGATAGGCGCGGACGCCGAACAGGATCGCGTTCGACCGGGGCAGGCGAAACAATGTCTGAAGCTCGACGCGCAGATGCAGCTTGTCGCCGACATTGCCCGGCGTCACGGTGGTGCGATCAGGACCCCAGATCGGATAATTTTCCGGCGATGTATCAAGGCGCGGATTGACCGTCATCGTCCAGTTCAGGCGGCGAACCGGCTTGCCATATTGAAGGCGCAGCAGAAACTGGAGCGCGCGGTCGAACACGCCGAGGTCGTGCGCGACGGGAACGGGTCCATGCCATTCGTGGAAGGTCATGCCGAGATCGAATTCCAGCGACCAGTCGGCCTGCGTGGTCACCATCCCGCCGTCGATGAAAAGATTGTCCTCGCGCTGATCCTGCAGCGTGAAATCGCCCTGCGCCTGGCGGGTGATATATTCGAACGGCGCCAGCGGCAGCGTGTCCGCATCGCCGAAGACGAAGCTGTCCTCGATACCGAGCGGGCGGTTGATCCAGGTCCAGGCGTCGCCAGTGCGGCGAAGCGTGAAATCGGCAGGATAATCCTGCGCCAGGCTTTCCATGAGAAGTTCCAGCGTATCCCATTGCGCCGCCATCATATGCGGCAGAACCATGCAGCGATTGGGATCCTGCCGCAGGACGAGCGCACGTTCGCGGCATTCGGCGACATAATGCTCGTCGACATCGAATATGCTCTGGAACGCGCCGGTGGGTCCACCGCGCACATGCGGCTCGATATTCACCGAATATATGTAATCATCTTCGGGGAACGGGAACGGAAAGCGCAGGATCGCACCATCCGAATTGGCGTAGCGAAAATCTTCGCGGAAGGATTCATCGGCTTTATATGCGATCGACATGGCCGTTCCCCCTAAAGATCAAGTGTCAGCGCGGGCGTCATCGCCCGCGAAACGCACGGCATGACGACGTCGCCCGCCGCCCTCTCCACATCGTTCAGATAGTGATCGCGATGCTCGAGCATTCCCGCAATCACGCGGGTCCGGCACTGACCGCAGGCGCCGCCCCGGCACAGCGACGGCACCGGCACGCCCGCATTCTCCAGCGCTTCGAGCATGGTCTCGTGCGCGCCGACCGGCACCGTGCCGCCCGAGCGGGCGAGCGTCACCGTGAAGGGCGCACCGCCCGCGCTGCCGAAACTTTCGAGATGCACCCGGTTTCCAGGCCAGCCGAGCAGCGCTGCGCTCTGCTTTACCGCCTCCATCAGCGCGGTAGGCCCGCAGCAATAGAGATGCGTTCCCAACGGTTGGCCGGCCAGAATGTCCAGCAGCGCCCTGCCGCCGCGCCCGGCATGGACATGGATGTGATGCCCGGCATGGGGCTCGAGCAGACGCTCGAAGAGAGCCGCTTCGGCCGGTTGGGCGAACTGGTGCAACTCGTATCGCTGCTGGCGATCGCGCAGTGCCGGCAGGAAGGACAGCAGCGGCGTGATGCCGATCCCGCCGCCGATCAGCAGATGCTTGCGCGCGAGATTCCGGATCGGAAACTGGCTGTTCGGCACCCCTGCCTCCAGAACGTCGCCGACCTTCAGCGCGTCGTGGATGAAGGCGGATCCTCCGCGCGAGCTTTCGGTCCGCCGGACAATCAGTTCATAGCGTGACCGTTCGTTGTAATGGCTGGTCACCGAGTAGGAATTGCGCAGGGCGCGGGCGGGCGTAGGGAGAAGCATCGACACATGCGCGCCGGGCAAGGAGGCAGGCAGCAGCCCGCCGTCCGCCGCTTCCAGAATGACATGTTTCAGGTTTGCCGACAGCGGCGCGACCTGACGGACGCGGAGCGCCAAAGACCCCGGCACGGTCATTGATAGAGTATTTCAAGCGGTGGCCGGTCGCCGGGCAGCTCGGCATCGACCTGCACACCCGCATATGCATTGAGGCGGCGCGAGAAATGATCGCGGACGAACAGGCTGGCGCCGCATCCCGAACAGTCGACCAGATTGGTCGTCACGCCGACGGTGATCGTGCGACAATGATTACAGAACACCCGCCGCGCCGCACTGCCATGCGCGTAGAGGCGCAGCTCGTCGTGCGTCAGTCCAAAGTCCTGCGCGACGTTGCGCACCGTCCACAGAAATGGCTCGGCACCCGTCACATACAGACGGAATCCCATATGTTCGGCCGCAAGACGATGCCGGAGGGCGATCAGCAGATGCTGTTCCGACCGGAAACCATGATCGGCGATGGCGGTGTCGGCGGCGGGAATCGCGCGGCTGTCGCCGACGATCACCCAGCGCTCGTCGAAAGTCGCACCGGTGACGCCCGGAACGAACGCCGCAGACGGAATGTCGGCCGTTTGCGAGACCAGAAGATGGCGTCGTCCCGCCGGATCAACGGCAAGCGGCGCATAGCGAGGACGGCTTTTTATCGTGTGATTCACGGTGGACCCTGCAAGCCGAATTCTGTTGTTCGGCGTCTCCCGCACCAAGATTTTGGCGCCACAGATATTTCCCACCAAGAAACAAGTTTGTCAATGACGATAGATTCGCTATGGGAACCGGATTGGATCCAGTTGCGGCCAATACTTCCGGAAAGGGCGTTAGATGACGAATTCCTGGCGTATCTCCGCCCTCGCCGATCGCCATCGCGCGCTGGGATCGGCGCTTGAGGACTGGAACGGCATGGGGACGCCCTGGTTCTACGACCATGATCCCGCCGAGGACCATGTCGCGATTCGCACCAAGGCGGGCCTCATGGATGTTTCGGGCCTCAAGAAGCTCCATCTGATTGGACCGCACGCATCCGCGATCCTCGATCATGCGACCACGCGCAACGTTGAGAAGATCGCGCCTGGGCGATCGGCCTATTGCACTTTCCTGAGCGAGGCAGGCACGTTCGTCGACGACGGAATCCTCTATCGGACCGGTCCCAACGCCTGGCTGGTCGTGCACGGGGGCGGCAGCGCGCACGAGTTGCTGTCTGCGGCCGTGACCGGGCGCAACGCCGCCCTGTTGTTCGACGACGACCTGCACGATATTTCGTTGCAGGGACCGGTCGCGGTCGACTTCCTCGAGCGGCATCTGCCCGGCATCCGCGATCTCAAATATTTCGGGCATATGTCCACCACGCTGTTCAAGCGTCCGGTCATGATCGCGCGGACCGGCTATACCGGTGAGCGGGGGTATGAAATCTTCGCCCGCGCGCAGGATATCGGCGCGATCTGGGACGCGATCGTCGCGGACGGAAAGGATATGGGTGTGGTGCCCGCGGCTTTCACCGCGCTGGATGCGCTGCGCGTCGAAAGTTACCTGCTTTTCTATCCGTTCGATAATTCTCAGGTCTATCCCTTTGCGCAGGGACCGCAGGGCGATACGCTGTGGGAGCTAGGCCTGGATTTCACCGTCAGTCCGGGCAAGACCGGCTTTCGTGGCGCCGAAGCGCATTATCATGCCAAGGGCAAGGAGCGTTTCAAGATTTTCGGGGTTGAGATCGAGGACACACGCGCTGCCAACAACGGGGACCCGCTCTACGACGGCGATCGCCAGGTGGGGATCGTGACCCAGGGCATGTATTCCACGCTGACCAACCGGTCGCTTGGCATCGCGCGTCTGGATGTCGACAAGGCGGTGGCAGGCACGCCGCTGGAACTGCGCGGCACATCGTTCACGGCGCGGGCAACGGCACAGGCCCTGCCCTTCGACGATCCGGAAAAGCGCAAGCGCAGCGCGATCGGTTGAACTTATATCCAGGCATAACAGGGACGAATGGGAGAAAGTGATGATGAATAAAGCGTTGATCGCGGCGGTGTGCGGATGCCTCGCTTTGATCGGCCCGGCGGCGTGGGGCCAGGCTCCGGTCGGCCAGGCCGCGCCGCCCCAACCGTCTCAGGCGGCGACCGTGCCGGTCAAGCTGTGGCGGCTCGATTGCGGCGGCGGCATGATAAACCAGCTCAATCTCTTTTCGGACACCCGCGATTATACGGGCCAGAGCAAGGCCGGCAGCGCGGGCTGCTATTTGATCAAGCATGGCGCGGTCTATATGCTGTGGGACACGGGACTGCCCGTCAGCCTGAAAGGCGCGCCGGTCAACCGGACGGATCCGCTGTCGTTCACGCTCGACAAGACGCTTGTCGAACAGCTTGCGACGCTCCACGTGCGGCCCGAGCAGATTTCGATTGTCGGCATCAGCCATTATCACTCCGACCATGTCGGGCAGGCCGGATCATTCCCCGCCGCTACGCTGATGGTCGGCAAGGCCGATCTCGACGCACTGCGATCCGATCCCCCGCCACCGGAAAGCGATCTGCCGCCGCTTGCGCACTGGCTTCGCGAGTCCGGGAAGGTGGATGCCGTGGTCGGCGATCGCGACGTGTTCGGCGACGGCACGGTGACGATGATCGATCTGCCGGGTCATACGCCGGGTCATCATGGGCTGCTGGTACGGCTGAACGGCAAGGGCTACATCCTGCTGACCGGCGACGCCGTGCATTTCCACGAGAATTACGACAGCTACGGCGTGCCCGAGGGCAATAGCAGTCGCGCCGAGACGCTCGCCTCGATCGATCGCATCAAGCGGCTGGCCAAAAGCCTCAAGGCGACGGTGATCATCCAGCATGACGCGCGCGACATCGCCAAGCTGCCCGCTTTTCCGGAGGCGGCGGAGTAACCGATACGGCGGGGACCGATGTGACATGACACTTGCCGGAAGACTGACCGAGCTGGTCGGCGACGGGATCGTCTATTCCCCGGACGACAGCGACGTCGCCCGCCACCTCGGCGATTATGCCATGACCGGGGCGGCAGGCGATGTCGTCGCCATCGCCTATCCGGCGACAACAGGGCAATTGTCCGCCATCATGGCGTTCGCCTTTGCGCAAGGCATCACGGTAGTGCCGCAGGGCGGCATGAGCGGCCTGGCGGGCGGCGCGGTGCCGATCCAACCATCCTTGCTGGTGTCGCTCGAGCGCATGCGCGCGATCGAGGAGATCGACACCGCGGCGCTGACGATGACGGTCGAAGCCGGAGTCGTTCTGGAAAGCGCGCAGAATGCCGCCGAACAGGCAGGGCTGTTTTTCCCGCTCGATCTTGGCGGTCGGGGATCGGCCCAGATCGGTGGTCTGGTCTCCACGAACGCCGGCGGCAATCGCGTTTTGCGTTACGGCATGATGCGCGAAATGGTGCTCGGGCTGGAGGTTGTTCTTGCCGACGGCACGGTTCTGACCATGCTCAACAAAGTGCTGAAGAACAATGCCGGCTATGATCTGAAACATCTGTTCGTCGGGTCGGAAGGGACGCTGGGAATCGTGACCCGCGCCGTATTGCGCCTTTTCCCCAAGGCGTCGGAAAGCGCGACGGCGCTCTGCGGATTGCCCGACTATGCGGCGACCTTGCGGCTGCTCGACTCGGCGCGATCACGGCTTGGCCCGACATTGTCGGCGTTCGAAGTCATGTGGCCGGAATTTTATGCGCAGGCGACGACCGCGGTCGGGCGGACGCCGCCCATCGGCCTGTCCCATCAAAACTATGTGCTGATCGAGACGCTGGAGCATGGTCCGGGCGACGGACAGGCTGCGTTGACGGACCTGATCGGCGCGGGAATCGAGGATGGCATGGTCGGAGATGCCGTGGTCGCCCAGTCGATGCGGGAGACGGCTTCCTTCTGGTCGATCCGCGATTCCACCAGCGAGTTCGGCCGCACGCTGGGCAAGGTGATAGGCTTCGATATCAGCCTGTCGACCGGCGAAATCGGCGACTTCACGGCCGCACACAGCGCCGCGCTACAGAAAGGCTGGCCGGGCATTGTCGTCGTCTATTTCGGGCATATCGCCGACGGCAACCTGCACATCGCCGTCGCCGCCGACAGTTCATCGGCGACAGCCGATGAAATAGAGGCAATGACCTATCATATGGTGGGCCAGTGGAAGGGATCGGTCTCGGCGGAACATGGCATCGGCGTGCACAAGATCGACTTCCTCCACCATAGCCGTTCCCCTGCCGAGATCGACACGATGCGGCTGCTGAAACATGCGCTCGATCCGCGGAACATCCTCAATCCGGGTAAGATATTCCGCTGACCCGGAACGTTTGCTTCCGTCGCATCAGTTTCCCAAAAAGAATTCGATATTCCTGTTGGTTGACAGGCAAAATCGGGCCATCTATCATGAAAAGCGATAAATGCTGCGCCATGCGTTCGTTCACGATCGGCGGGCAGGAAGACCACGATATCCAGCGCATGACGGTTTCGTCCGCGCGACGTGGGGAGCAATATCGCCGTTCAATTAGAAAAAATGGAGAGGGTGTCAGATGTATGATCGCAACCGTGTCGCGAAGCTCTTTGCCAGCCACAAGCCCGGCTACAGCCTGCCGCAGCCCTTCTATACCGATCAGCAAATCCACGAATTCGATCTGGAAGCCATTTTCTACCGCAGTTGGCTCATGGTCGGCTTCGAAGCCGAACTCGATCGTCCCGGATCCTATATGGCCTCATGGGTCGGGCCGACGCCGATCGTCGTGCTGCGCAACCGCGAGGGCGCGATTGTCGGTTTTCACAACAGTTGCCGCCACCGCGGCGCGCAGATATGCCCGACCGGAAGCGGCCGGATGCCCAAGCTTGTATGTCCCTATCATCAATGGACCTACGCGCTTGATGGCAAGCTGATCGCGGCCCAGGGGACGAGCAAGGATTTCGATCTTTCCGGCCTGGGCCTGAAACCGATCAGGGTGGAAGTCGTCGCCGGCTGCATCTACGTCGCCCTGTCGGATGACGCCCAGGACTTCGCGCCGTTTCGGCAGGCGCTCGAACCGGCATTGCGGCCGCACAATCTGCATGATCTCAAACTTGCCCATAGCGTCCAACTGGACGAGCAGGCCAATTGGAAACTGGTCATGGAAAATGGCCATGAATGCAATCATTGCATGGCCGGGCACCCCGAATTCAGGGACGCGTTTCCGTCCGAACTTATCGACGGCGGGTCTCCCTTCCCCGACGGGGAAGATTCCACGCCATTCATGCAGAAAATGCGGAGCCTGGGCTTCGAGACCAAGGGCAGCGAAGCCGATTGGTGGAAGATCGGCCGCATCCGCTTTTCGGAAGGCTTCTCGTCCTTTGCCATCGACGGCAAGCCGCTTGTCCGCAAATTTCTCAACGATGCGAATGGCGGAAGTCTGGGAACATTCCGCTGGGCGGCCGAACCCAACAGCTTTTGCCATGTGACGAGCGACGTGGCCTTCATGTTCACGGCCAACCCCACCGGACCGCAATCGACGCAGGTCACGGCGAAATGGCTGGTGCACAAGGATGCGGTCGAGGGCGTGGATTATGATCTTGGCCGGCTGACCTATATGTGGGATCAGACCAATCTGCAGGATCGCGCGCTCGTCGAGAATAACCAGCGCGGCGTGAGCGGCTTCGGCTATCAGCCGGGACCCTACACACCCGAGCGGGAAGCCTATGTCATGCAGTTTGTCGACTGGTATTGCAAACGGGCCGACGATTTTCTTACTGATAAGCCCGGCAGGCTCTCCAGCGCGGCATGACTATATGCACCGATCGCGATTTCGCTCTTATGAAAAATTCCGGTATACGAAACTGAACTTGGCTGCTAATTTCTAATTCATGCAGAAAACGGCGGCGAAAGATCCGGCGAGTTCGTTATCAGCTCGCGGTAACGAATCTGACGATAGGAGACCGGCATGACAGTGGCGCACAAGATTCAGGATTCCAATCAGGCCGATGTGGCGTGGACCGCAGAATCGCTCGGTGGACGCCAGCCTTTGGTCGTGGCGATTCCCGACAATGCCCGCAGGGAAATCATTGCCGCAGCGCGCCGTGCAGCGAAGAATGTCGATGCCGGGGGCAAGCAGTTCGCATCACGCGCCGAGTTCGCCACGCCTGCCATCGCGCATCTGATGGAAACTGTCGCTGACCGGCTGGATTATGGTTCGGGCGCGGCGATTCTGACGGGACTGGATATCGACGATCTGGGCCAGGATGTTTTCGTTCAGGCGGTCGCAGGGCTGATGCAGCAACTGGGCGATTTGGCGCCGCAATCACCGCGTCGTGACCGGATTGGCTATGTCCAGAAAGAACGCAACAATCCCAATGCGCGTGGCTATACCGCCGATATAGAATTGCACGCCCATACCGATTTTCACGAGATCGTCGCGCTGGCGTCGATCCGCACGGCCCCGGAGGGCGGTGGGGGCGAAAGCGGCCTCACCAGTTTTGCAGGTCTGCGCCAGGTTCTGGCCAGGGAGAATCCGGAAATTCTGCCGCTTCTGGCCGAAGGCTTCCCGCATGATTCATCGGCTGCCGGACTGATTTCCGATGGTCCCGTACCGTTGATCGCCGAAGTGGAAGGCGTGGTCAGCGGGTATCACCAGCCGCTCTTCATGAAAGCCGCGGAGCGCGCGCTGAACACGCCAATGTCGCCCGAGATGAAGAAAGCGGCCGAGATATTCGCGGATGTGGCCAACCGGCCCGATGTCCAGCTCAACTTCATCCTGCAGCCGGGCGAAATCATGGTCTGGCATAATTTCCGGGTGATGCATGCACGCGCCAAATTCAACGACACGCCGGAACAGTCCCGTCTGCTGATCCGCTTCTGGGTGAATCCCGAGCGTCATGTCCCATTGCCGCCGGTATTCCTTTCGCAACGCCGTCGCTTCGACGAGATGCATGAAAAAGGTGAAGCGGCGATTGCCTATGACAAGGCCGACGCCGGACTGGATAGCTGAAGCGCCATGGCGACATGAATACATTTGAAGACTATCTGGTGTCTGCCCGACGCCGTGTTCCGCATTTCCTGTTCGAATATCTCGATGGCGGTTCCTATGGCGAAGAGACATTGCGCGCCAACCGGTCGAGCCTTGCCGAAGTGTCGCTACGCCAGCGCGTATTGCGCAACGTCTCGAACGTCGACAGTGGCACGAACCTGTTCGGGACCCCATATTCCCTGCCGATCATCCTTGGGCCTGTCGGACTTGCCGGGATGATGGCGCGGCGCGGCGAGGTGTCGGCCGCGCGGGCGGCGGAGCGGATCGGCATTCCCTATTGCATGTCCAATTACGCGATATGCTCGCTGGACGAAGTGGCGCAGACGGCGCGTCAACCATTCTGGCTGCAACTCAATATCTTCAAGGATCGCGGCTTTATGGCCGCAAAGATGCGCGAAGCGCAGGGGCGATGTTCCGCACTGATCCTCACCGTCGATCAGCCGCAAATGGGCACGCGCTATCGCGACTTCAAAACCGGCATGTACAGCCCGCCCGGATTCCGTACGCAGATGCGGCGCTATATGCAGTCGGCTTGGAAACCATCATGGGCGTGGAATGTCGGGTTGCGCGGCGGACCGCACAGCTTTGGCAATATCCAATCCTATATGGACGCACAGGGTGTGACCGACGATCCCGCCACCTGGACGATGAAAAACGTCGATCCGGCGGCGGACTGGGAGATCGTCAAATGGGTCCGCGAGGCCTGGAAAGGTCCTTTGGTCATCAAGGGCATTCTCGACCCGGACGACGCCGAAACCGCCATCGATTCGGGCGCGGACGCCATAGTGGTGTCGAACCACGGAGGCCGACAACTCGATGCTGCCCTGGCGTCGGCCCGAGCCTTACCACCTATCGCCGATCGCGTGGCGGGCCGCTGTCCGGTCTTTGTGGACGGTGGCGTGCGGTCAGGGATCGACGTGTTGAAGATGCTCACCTTGGGCGCAGATGCGGTCTTTCTGGGCCGAGCCTGGGTGGTGGCGCTGGCGGCGGACGGTGAACAGGGCGTCGTCGATCTGGTTCAGACTATGGGCCATGAAATCCGGACGGCGATGGCAATGATGGGTGCGCGGACGATCGACGAGATCGAAAGGACGCCACAGACATTCTCTTCCATTACGAACCCTCAAACCCCAGGCGCTGATGTTTCTCACCCGCGTCATGCCGGGGGTTGATGCGTCTCTCGTGCAAATCCATTATGACGCATCTTGATGCTACCGATGACAGAATGACCGTTTACGATATGCCGGAGTCAGCGGATCACCGGCAACGACAACAAGGGAGGATTACCGATTAGCATTTCCCAGATCGTCGACGCGCAGCGCATACGGCCCTTGCAGATATTGCTCATTGCTCTTGTTCTGATCGCCCTGGTGATCGACGGGGTCGACATTCAGCTCCTGTCGCTGGTCGCGCCCGCGATTTTGAAGGAATGGACGATCAGCAGGGCCGCATTCGGGCCTGCCATGGGCGCGGCGTTGATCGGTATGTCGATCGGCGCTGGCCTTGGCGGATGGGCTGGCGATCGCTATGGCCGAAAGTCGATCCTGACAGCCGCGATCTTTCTGTTCGGCTTGGCGACCATGGGCGCGAGCCTTACCCACAGCGCCACACCGCTAGCGCTGTTGCGCCTGATAACCGGCCTGGGCTTCGGTGCGGCTGCTCCAAACGGTATCGCGCTGCTCAGCGAATGGCTTCCCCGCAAGGTGCAGTCGCGCGCGATCAGCCTGATGAGCGCCGCGGTTCCGGTCGGCGGGATGATCGGTGCAGCCGGGGTCTATTGGTTGCTTCCGATATATGGCTGGCGGGGCTGTTTCCTCATATGCGGCCTTTTGACGCTCATCATCGCGATCGCGATCGGCATCCTGCTTCCGGAGTCGGCGGATTTTCTGCTCACCAAGGGGAGACGCGACCGCGCGGAGGCGCTGTTGAAGAAAGTGCTCGGGCGCGACGCGACACTCTCTTCGAGCGCGACACCGGCTCGCAGCGATGGTACGGCGCAGGCGCCCGTTCTACACACCATAGAGAGTATGTTCGCGACCTCCTTTCGCAGGTTGAACGCCGGTATCTGGCTGCTTTTCGTCGGGATCAACTTCGTCGCTTATGGGATCGCCGCGTGGACGCCCATCTATCTGACGACATCGGGCTTTGCCTTACCAGAGGCGATCGGCGTGGTATTCTTCCACAGCCTCGCGGCGGTCAGCTTCGCCGCGCTGACGGCGCTCGTCATCCGTCGCCTTGGGTCGCGTACACCATTATTGATCTGCTGCGCGGCGTCCCTGCTCTGCATCTCCCTGCTCGCGTTCACGCTTGCGAATGCGCATGGCGCGCCCTCGAACGCCACGCGGCTATGGGTGACGATCACCTGCGTCGGCATCGGCGGTTTCAACGGCGCAGCCATTGCCCTGACCTATGCGCTGCTGGCCTTTGCCTACCCCACATCATGCCGGGCAAAGGGCATTGGCGTGGGAATCATGATGGGACGTGTCGGCGGCGCAGCGGCTACGCTGCTGGGGGGCGCGCTGCTCAGTGTCCATGGCACCAGCACAGTGCCCTTCTTTGCCGTGTGCGGCGCGCTGACTATTTTGTCGATGCTCGGCATTGCCATTATCGACCGGCACATCCCCGTTACGCGCGACTGACAGATAGAAGCTGCGTAGCCAACGCGATCGGTCAATCGATGGTCAGGACGACCTTGCCGACATGGCTGCCGCCTTCCAGATGCTGATGCGCCAATGCCGCCTCTTCCAGCGAGAACGTCCTGTCGATCGACGGCTTGATCCTGCCCGATAGGATCCAGGGCCACACCACCCGCTCTATTTCTGACGCAAGCCGCGCCTTTTCGTCGGCGTCGCGGCCGCGCATCGTCGATCCGGTGATCGTCGCCTGCTTCAGCATCACCGCGACGATCGGCAAAGCGACTTCCGCCGAGCCTTGATTGGCGATGAAGACGATCCGGCCATGGCGTTTGAGCGCGTCAAGTTCCTTCGCGAAATAGTCGCCGCCGACCATGTCCAGCACGACGTCGACGCCGCCCTCGCGCTTGGCGATCGCCCCGAAATCCTCTACATTCGTATCCACTGCGATATCCGCACCCGTCGCCAGCGCGCACCGCGCCTTTTCGGCACCACGGGCGGTGGCGATGACCTTTGCGCCCGTCGCCTTTGCCATCTGGATAGCGGTGACGCCGATCCCCGATGTCGCGCCATGAACCAGGAAAGTTTCGCCCGGCTTGAGACCGCCATGTTCGAAGACATTGGCATAAACGGTGAAGATCGTCTCCGGCAGGGATGCCGCTTCCGTAAAATCCAGTCCATCGGGAATAGGCAGGGCATGGCGCGGATCGCAGAGCGCAAATTGCGCATAACCACCGCCGCCCAGCAGTGCGCAGACGCGGTCGCCCACCTGCCAGCGCCCCGCCGCGACGACGACCTCACCCGCCACCTCCAGACCAAGCGTGTCAGACGCGCCGGTCGGCGGCGGATATTTTCCCATCCGCTGCATGATATCGGGCCGATTGACCCCGGCGGCATGCACCTTGATCAGCAGTTCGCCAGCCTTTGGCTGCGGAATGGCAACACGAGTGGGCTTGAGGGCGGACGCCGCGCCGCTTCCGCCTTCGATGACGATCGCGATCATGGAATCCACCGGGGGATTTTTGGGAAGTAGGTCGTTCAAGAATAGTCCCTCCTCGCGTCCGATCTTGCGCCGTCCCCCGATTATCACACAGGCACAAGCAAATTGTCTGCCCCCGCAGATATTCAGATAGAATGACGACCCGCCCGCCATCGGGCGGGTCGCTTATCACGCGCCGTTACCGTGAGGCGGTGACCTCGATCTCGATCAGCGCGCCGGGCATCGCCAGGTCGGAAATCACCGTCGTGCGCGATGGGAAAGGATCGGCGAGACGCTTGGCATAGACGCCGTTATATCCCGCAAAATCCTCCTTGCGGGTCAGCCAGGTCGTAACCTTGAAGACATGGCCAAGGGTCAGACCTTCCTTGACCAGGAGCGCTTCGATATTGTCGAACACGGCATTGGTCTGGGTTTCGATATCGTCGCCGGCCAGCTTGCCCGCGACCAGCGGCAGCCCGCCGGACAGATAGAGAATGCCGTTGACCTCCACGGCGGAAGACAAGGGCATGACCGCGCCGGACGTGCTGACGAGCGGACCGCCGATTTGCTTGAACATGATGTTTCTCCTGTGCTGTTATGACTTGCGCAACGATGCGTGACGCAAGGAGGGCTCATGGACGATGCAACCTATCGGATCGAGGTGCTTGCCGCCTATGAAGGGGAACTCGGCGGCGAAATCTCGGCGGCGGCGCTGAAACGCCACCTTGCCGTCGATGGCACGCGCGCCGTGAAACTGGACCTGTTGCGCAGGCTCGAAGCGCGTGTCGCTGCGGCATTGGCACCGATAGTCGCCCGATTGGGCGTGCGGCCAGCGGATCGGGACGACCTTGCCACGCGCGCGCATGCGCGCGCGCTGGCGATCAGCGACTGGGACGCATTGATGGTCCAGTTCGGATCGCAACTCGATCCCTATGTGGCGCGTTTCGAGGCATTGCGCGCCGCCGCCCGGCCCGGCGACGAACAGGCGCTGACGCTGCTGGTCGATCATGAGCGCGCGCTGATCGCATTCGGCCGGCTGGAGACCGCAGGCGATGATGCGGGCGCGCTCGCCTGCCTGCGCGCGGCGGTCGGCTGACGTCTCGGCGCGCTCAGGATCCTGATTTACCACATCGGATGTCCGGCAGTCAGCAATCGAGCGTCGCCGCGCGTTCCCACTCGCTCAGATGGCTCGTGAAGCTGTTCCATTCCTGCATCTTGAGCTTGAGGTAGGACGGCACGAAACCCGGCATCGCCTGCTTGAGCACGTCCGAGGCATCGAGCGCGCGCAGCGCGTCGAGCAGGTTGAGCGGCAGGCGTCCGACATCGGGGGCAAGATGACCCTCGGTATACATGTTTATGTCGAGCCGCTTGCCGGGATCGCGCTGGTTGGCCATTCCATCCAGGCCCGCCGCAAGCGCCGCCGCCTGGAGCAGATAGGGGTTCACCGCGCCGTCGGCAAGACGCAGCTCCAGCCGGTCGCTTTCCGGAATGCGGATCATGTGCGTGCGGTTGTTGCCGGTGTAGCTGATCGTGTTGGGGGACCAGGTCGCGCCGGAAATGGTGCGGGGCGCGTTGAGCCGCTTGTAGCTGTTGACCGTGGGATTGAGCAACGCCGCCAGCGCCGGTGCCGAATGGATCAGCCCGCCGATAAAGTGATAGCCCAATGCAGAGAAGCCGAGTTCGCCCGCCTCGTCGGCAAAGACGTTCGTACCGTTCTTCCACAGCGAGATATGCGTGTGGCAGCCATTGCCGGTCAGCGCGGCGAACGGCTTTGGCATGAAGGTCGCGCGCAGACCGTGCTTTTCGGCGATCGACTTCGCCATATATTTGAAGAAGGCATGGCGATCGGCGGTGAGCAACGCATTATCGTAAGTCCAGTTCATCTCGAACTGGCCGTTCGCGTCCTCATGATCGTTCTGATAGGGTTCCCAGCCAAGCGCGAGCATTGCGTCGCAGATTTCGGTGATGATGTCGTAGCGACGCATCAGCGCGAGCTGGTCGTAGCATGGCTTGTCCTGCGTATCGGCAGCGTCGCCAATTCCCTTGCCGTCCGGCGTGATCAGGAAGAATTCGCATTCGACGCCGGTTTTCATCTCCAGGCCCTGCTCGCCGGCCTTGGCCATCAGGCTTTTGAGCAGGTTGCGCGGGCCGTGCGCGACGGGTTTGCCGTCCATGTAAAGATCAGCGGCGAGCCAGCCGACCTCCGGCTTCCACGGCAACTGGATCAAGCTGTCGGGATCGGGCACCGCGAACATGTCCGGATCGGCGGGGCTG
>CAXUEQ010000004.1:0-59383 GCA_964250175.1 uncultured Sphingobium sp.
GGCGGCCTCGATTCGATGGTCGCCGCCGGGCTTGCGCGTGAAGCGGGGCATCGGTTGTTCGCGCTGACGATCGATTATAACCAGCGCCACCGGATTGAGCTGCGCGCCGCCGCGACGATCGCCAAGGCGCTGAATGTGATCTCGCATATCACTCTGCCGCTCGACCTCACCGCATTCGGCGGATCGGCGCTGACCGCCGATATCGCCGTGCCCAAGGGCGGAGTGGGAAGCGCTATCCCGGTGACTTATGTGCCCGCGCGCAACACGATCTTCCTGTCTCTGACGCTTGGCCTGGCCGAGGTGGCGGACGCGCAGGACATCTATATTGGCGTCAATGCGCTGGATTATTCGGGCTATCCCGATTGCCGGCCGGAATTTATCGAAGCGTTCCAAGCTATGGCGGCGCTCGCGACCAAGGCGGGGGTCGAGGGCAAACCGGTCCGGATCAACGCGCCGCTGCAGCATATGAGCAAGGCCGACATCGTGCGGGAGGCGCACCGGCTGGGACTGGACGCGGGCATGAGTTGGTCCTGCTACGACCCCACCCCTGCGGGGGAACATTGCGGGCTGTGCGACAGTTGCCGATTACGGTCCAAGGGGTTCGAGGAAGCGGGTCTGCCCGATCCAACCCGCTATGCCGTGTGCCGCTGATGGATTGTTACCGATGACCTATGCCGTGAAGGAAATATTCCTGACCCTGCAGGGGGAAGGGGTGCGATCGGGCCGCCGCGCGGTGTTCCTGCGCTTTGCCGGCTGCAACCTGTGGTCGGGCAGGGAGCAGGACCGGCATGATGCGACCTGCACTTTCTGTGACACCGACTTTGTCGGCACCGACGGCGATGGTGGCGGCAAGTTCGCCAACGCGGACGCGCTGGTAGAGGCGGTGGTAGAAGCGTGGCGCGGCGTCGAGGACGACCTTGCGGACGGCGGCACGCCCTATGTCGTGCTGACCGGGGGCGAGCCGATGCTTCAGGTCGACGACGCGCTGGTCGAAGGGTTGCACGACGCCGGATTCGAGATCGCGATCGAGACCAACGGCACGTTGCCTGTCCATCCCGGCATCGACTGGGTGTGCGTCAGTCCCAAGGCGGGCAGCACCATCGTGCAGACGACGGGGGACGAACTGAAGCTGGTATGGCCGCAACCGGGCAGCGACTATCGTGTCATGCAGACATGGGACTTCGCCAATTTCCTGATCCAGCCGCTCGACGACCTCAATCATGTCGCCAATAGCGAGGCGGCGATCAACTTCGTGCTGCGCCACCCAGCATGGCGTCTGTCCTTGCAGACGCACAAGATGCTCGGCCTGCGCTGAAAATCCAGATCAGCTCCCCGCGCTGCTCCGGGGCGGTTTGGCGGCGTCGGCATCCCAGCGAGCCTTGCAACTGCTGAGCAGCTTGCCCTTTTTCCAGCATATGTCCTCAAGTGGGGGCAGGCTGGCGGTAAAGCTCGCGCCCGGCTGGCCGAAATAGCGCTCTCCGTTTAGCACCAGCGCCTTTTTGAGTTCGCCCATACGATTCTGTGCGACTTCGTAGAGCTTGCCATGATCGGCGAAGATCGCGTCGCGGCCCATCGATCCCGCGACCTGGCAGAAATTGCGCTGCGCCTGCACCGTCGAATAGCCCGAATAGATGCGCGTGCTATAGCTATCGAATGCGGTCTGACCGGGCTTCCCTTTGCCGACCGTGCGCTGAAAATAAGCGCCGACCGTGTCGAAGGCGGTAGCCAGTTCGGCTTTATGATGCGCGATCATCGCATTATAGTTGGACAGCGTCAGGAGCGTGGGCTCGAAATCGCACTGGAGTGCGGCGACGTTGAGTGCGGCGCGCATGTTCCAGACCAGGCCGGCCCGCAGTTCCGCCGGGGTCGCGCCCGGCAGGCCCAGATTGAGTGACGGTTCCGCCCCGGTGACAGGCGGCGTGCCAAGGTCGGGCGGACTCCAGAAAAACTGCGCAGCCGCCGGTTGCGCTGTTGCGGACACTGCCAGGGCGGCGGAGAAAAGGGCCAGACGGCCGACATTACGCATCACTCTTCCTAATCCCCATATATCGTCGTTTGCGCTGTCTAGCGCGCGATGATGCCGCTGTCAGCTTCGCCCTGCATGTTTTGCGTTGAACCGTAGATGAAGCTGTCCCGCCTTATTGATCGGGAACGGCCTCCGCGTCGGCATCATTGGTGGCGGCGGTCGCGTTGCCGGTCTTCGCGACGGTGGCGTTGTTCGTCATAGCGGCGACAACGGCGGTGCCCTGCGAGCGGACGCCGTCCAGATCGGTCATCGCGTCGGTGGCGGTGCCGTCGACCACTTCGAGATCCTTCATCGCAACGGTATTGCCGCTGTCCTGCCCGCTCTTGCCGCACGCCGTTACCACGAGCAGCGCAACGAAACACGGGATCATGCGCGATGCGCGGGCGCGTGGGAACATGCGGAACTCCTTGTTATGAAGGGCATCCTAACCATCGTCCGCGATATGCTCAAGAGGGCGGGCTTCAGGAACGGCTCAGGCAGGCGTTCAGGCAGTTTCGGGGCAGCGGCGCAGCCGCCCGAGGAAATCGGAAAAATGCCCTTTGAGCGCGACGTCGAACTGCGCCATGCTGACATCGCGGCCCAATGCGCGCAGGCTTGTCACCGGATAATCGCTGATGCCGCACGGCACGATGCCGCTAAAATGCGCAAGGTCTGGATCGACATTCACCGCGAAGCCGTGGATCGTCACCCAGCGGCGCACACGCACCCCGATCGCGCCGATCTTCGCCTCGCGGCCTTGCCTGTCGTCTGTCCAGATGCCGATGCGGCCTTCGGCACGGCGCGCCGCCACGTCGAAATCGGCCAGTGTATCGATCACCCAGCCTTCCAGATTATGGACGAAGTTGCGAATGTCCCTGCCGCGCTTGGCGAGATCGACGGTCAGATAGCCGACGCGCTGGCCGGGGCCATGATAGGTGTAGCGGCCGCCGCGCCCTGCTTCATAAACCGGAAAGCGCGGATCGAGCAGTTCGGTCGTGTCGGCACTGGTGCCCGCGGTGTAGAGCGGTGGATGCTCGACCAGCCATATGCGTTCGCGGGCATGGCCTGCCGCCACTGCCGTCGCGCGCGCTTCCATGTCCGCCAGCGCCTCCGGATAGGGTGTCTGGCCGGGATCGCGCCGCCATTCGACGTCGGCGGTGGGGGCTGCTTTATCGCTCATCGGCCTTCCTTGACTTCAATCGGGTCAGCGATCAACTGTGCGCGCAACAGCGAAATTGGGTCTGGATAAAGATATGGCGGCATTGTCGATCGGCAAGGCTTGGGAAGAGACGGTCGATTTCGTGAAGCGCGAGGGGCATTTGTTGTTTCCCGTCGCCTTTCTTTTCATGGCGCTGCCGATGGCGATCTGGCCCTATCTGATCCCGCCCGAATGGCAAACTATGAAGCTGGACGCCGGAGCGCGGACGTTGCCGCCGGTTCCGCCGCTCATGGGACTTGGGTTCCTTGCAATGATGCTGGTGACCGCCTTCGGATCGCTTGCCATCTATGCACTGGCGTTGCGGCCGGGAATCAGCGTGGGCGAAGCGCTGGGCATGGCCCTCAAACGGGTGCCGGTGTTGTTGGCGGCCGTGCTTGCCCTTACAGGTGTCGTCATGCTGGTCGGGCTGACCACGATCATCCTTGTCGCCATCTTCACACTGATTTCGCCCTGGCTTGGCCTATTGCTGGGCAGCCTGTCGTGGCTCGCTGCGATAGCTTGTTTCGCTTATGGCGGCGTCCGGCTGATCTTGCTCAACCCTGTCCTGCTTGATCGCGATACGGGGTCTATCGCGTCGATCCGGACAGCCTGGAGTTTGACGCGCGGCCATTTCTGGCGACTGCTGAGCTTTGGCGCCCTCTTCATCCTGGTCGTTCTGGTGACGTCGAGCGCGGCACAGGTCATATTCGGGATCATCGGCCGCTTGATCGGCGGCGCGAACGGCGCGCTGCTGGTGGGCGGGCTGGCATCCGCCATCCTATCGACCATTACCAACGTCTATTTGTTGGTAATGCTCTCGCGCCTGTATCGCCAACTCCAGCCTTCCGGCCTTGGCGATATATTCCGTTAGACGAGCAACGGGATCTGCGGTGCGGCGTCGCGCGGCAGGATGCCATGGGCACGAGGATCGTCGAACGTCTCGATCGACCGGGCAAACGGCGTAAAGCCTGCCCGGACATAGAAGCTCAAGGCGGTGGGGTGATCGAGCGTACATGTGTGCACCCAGACGCGCCCTATGCCCTTTCGCCAGGCGATGCCCAACGTCTGGCCCATCAGCCAGCGACCATAGCCCTTTCCCGCGAGCTGCGGGATCAGCCCGAAAAAACCGATCTCGCATGCGCCGACCTTGCGAAAATCCAGTTCGAGCATACCGACCTCTATTCCCTGCGGGTCGCAGACCGCGTAGATTTCGATCGCGTCGTCATGGATGATCGCCTCAACCTGCGCATCCTCCATCACCAGCCGCGAGAACCAGAGCCAGGGTTCGCCGATGCGCCGGAAGAGCTGGCGATATTTAGCAAGCGCCGGTTTTTTCCAGCGGACAAGTCGTAGGGGGGAAGGTGGAAGTGGCGCAGGTCGGGGATGCTGGCGCATTTCCAGATGGGTGACGACCGCCGCCAACTGGCGCGGATCGACATCGACTAGCGCCATATCATCAGGTCCATGCAGCCATCGGCGGCAGACTCATCAGGATCGCGTCGATATTGCCGCCGGTCTTGAGGCCGAACAAAGTCCCGCGATCATGGACAAGATTGAACTCGGCATAGCGGCCACGCCATTCGAGCATCGTCTGATAGTCTACATGTGACCATGGCATGTTCATGCGCCGCCGCACGATCGGCGGGTAGGCGGCGAGAAAGGCTTCGCCGACGGCGCGGGTGAAGGCGAAATTGACGTCGAAATCACCCTCCAGATGGTCGTAGAAGATACCGCCGACGCCACGATGCACCCGTCGATGGGGGATATAGAAATATTCATCGGCCCATCGTTTGAAGCGCGGATAATGATCCAGGTCGTGTGCGTCGCAGGCTGTCCGCAGCGCAGTATGAAAATCGGTGGTGTCTTCCGCATAGGGGATAGGCGGATTGAGATCCGCGCCACCCCCGAACCAGCTCTTGCCCGTCACCAGATAGCGCGTATTCATATGAACGGCCGGGACGTGCGGGTTGGCCATATGCGCGACCAGGCTGATCCCCGTAGCCAGGAATTGCGGATTGTCCGATGCGCCGTGCATGGTCTTTGCAAATTCGGGAGAGAAGGCCCCGCCAACAGTCGAGACATTAACGCCGACCTTTTCGAAAATCTTGCCCTTCATCACGCCGCGCACACCGCCGCCGCCCTCGCCGGGCGTCAGGCCCTCGGCCTCGCGATCCCAGGATATATAGTCGAAGCAGGCATTGCTGCCCGCGTCGCGCTCGATCGCCTCGAACGCGGCGCAGATGCGGGTCTGCAAAGATTCGAACCAGCCACGGGCCGCCTGTTGTTGTGGATCAAGCTCTATCATTCGGGGAATTGTCCGGTTTGTCGCAATGCTTCCGCGATCGCGATGCCTGTAGAGACCGCGATATTCAAGGATCGAAACCCCGGTGCCATGGGAATCCGGACGCGCAGGTCGGCTGCGTCCCGGACGGCGTCCGGCACACCTGCGCTTTCCGATCCCATCAACAATATGTCGTCGGGCTGGAAAGCGATCTGGGGCAGGCGGGTGGCGGCATGGCTGGTCATCAGCACGATACGGCAACCGGTGGCGTCGCACATATTTTTGAAATCGGCATAATTGGGGTGAAAGGTCACGTCCGCCGCCGCACCATAGTCCATCGCCGCGCGCCGCAACTTTGCGTCCGAAAAGGTGAATCCCATGGGCATGACGATGTCGACGGGCACGGCGAAGCAGGCGGCGAGGCGCAGGATCGCGCCGACATTGCCGGCGATCTCCGGCTGATAAAGAGCGATACGCATGGTGGCCGATACCCCAGCGCGGTATTTTGTCGCAAGGGGAATGAAATTGCCTGTTGGCAAATGCGGGGCAGGGACGCTATCAGGCCCGCGAACCACGCCAGGGGGGACAAGGCGGGGCGCCTGCTTTATTGCGTGCGAACCGCCCGTATCCCTTGATAAACAATGCCGATATAGGCAAGGCGTCGGGGCATGGGGCTGGGACTAACAAGGGTTACGATGAATGGCGACGCTTGAACAGACGCAGACCGAACGTCCATCCGAAGGAGACGGTGTGCGTCGCCGCGACTTCATCAACATTGCCGCAGTCAGCTTTGCCGGTGTCGGGGGGATCGCCGTGGTGCTGCCGCTCGTCAACCAGATGAACCCGAGCGCGGACGTGCTGGCACAGGCCCAGTCCGAAGTCGATCTTTCGAAGATCCAGCCCGGCCAGGCGATCAAGACGACATTCCGCAGCCAGCCTTTGTTCGTCCGGCACCTGACGCCGAAGGAAATTCAGGAGGCCGACGCCGCGGACGCCTCCACGCTGCGCGACCCGCAGACGCTGGAGGAGCGCACCGTCGACGGCAAGAAGCAATGGCTCATCACGATGGGCGTCTGCACCCATCTGGGCTGCGTTCCGCTCGGCGCGGGCGAGGGCGAGGTGCGCGGCGAATATGGCGGCTATTTCTGCCCGTGCCATGGTTCGACCTACGATACGGCGGCACGTATCCGCAAAGGGCCTGCACCCAAAAATCTGGAAGTGCCGAAATATACATACACGTCCGACACCGCCATTCTCGTAGGCTGAGGTAAAGATCCATGAGTTTCCCCTGGGCAGAACATTATACCCCCAAGGCGCCGCTGATGAAGTGGATCGACGAGAAGCTGCCGCTTCCGCGCCTGGCCTATAATGCTGTCGGTGCGGGCTATCCCGTGCCGCGCAACCTCAATTATTTCTGGAATTTCGGCGTACTATCGGGTCTGGCGCTGATGATTCAGATCGTGACCGGCATTATCCTGGCCATGCACTTTGCCGCGAACGAACTGGTCGCCTTCAGCAGCGTCGAGCACATCATGCGCGACGTTAACGGCGGCTGGCTGCTGCGCTACGCCCACGCCAACGGCGCAAGCTTTTTCTTCATCGTTGTCTATCTGCACATCTTCCGCGGGCTTTTCTACGGATCGTATAAAGCCCCGCGAGAGATGATATGGCTGCTTGGTCTCGTCATCTTCCTGTTGATGATGGCGACAGCCTTCATGGGCTATGTGCTGCCATGGGGGCAGATGAGCTATTGGGGCGCCAAAGTGATCACCGGCCTGTTCGGCGCGATCCCGGTGGTGGGCGAGCCGATCCAGACCTGGCTGCTGGGCGGGTTCGCGCCGGGTAATGCCTCGCTCAACCGCTTCTTCTCGCTGCACTTCCTGCTGCCGTTCGTGATCGCCGCGGTCATTATCCTGCATATCTGGGCGTTGCATATTCCAGGTTCCAACAATCCGACCGGCGTCGGCGTCAAGGGTCCGCAGGATACTGTTCCATTCCATCCCTATTATACCGCGAAGGACGGATTCGGCGCGGGCGTTTTTCTGATCCTTTTCGCGATCCTGCTCTATTTCGCGCCCAATTATCTGGGTCACCCCGACAATTATATCGAGGCGAATCCGCTCTCGACCCCCGCGCATATCGTGCCCGAATGGTATTTCTGGCCCTTCTACGCGATCCTGCGCGCCTTCACCGTGGACCTGTGGTTCATTCCGGCGAAGCTGCTGGGTGTGCTGGCCATGTTCTCGGCGATCCTGATGCTCTTCTTCCTGCCCTGGCTCGACACCAGCCCGGTGCGCTCAGGCAATTATCGCCCGACCTTCAAGAAGTTCTTCTGGATATTGGTCGTCGACGTGCTGGTGCTGGGCTATTGCGGCGGGGCACCTGCGGCGGAGCCTTATGTGATGATCTCGCAGGTCGCCGCAGCCTATTATTTTGCACATTTCTTGATCATCCTGCCGTTGATCGCGAAGTTCGAAAAGCCGCTGCCGCTGCCCGGATCGATCACCGAAGCCGTGCTGAACCGTCACGATATAAAGGGCGAGCGCGAAGCGCTGCCAGGCATGGGCAGCGATCCGCAGCCCCAGACTGCCGCTTAAGGGGGACGATTACATCATGGTTCGCATCGGTGCATTTTTCGTCGGCCTCTTCTTTTCGGGATGGCTGCTCGTCACCTTCCTGTTCGGTGCCGTCTCTTTCGTAACGGAACCGCCAGCCGCTACGGCCGAAGGCGTGTTTCACGCGCATCCCAAGGACGTCGAATATAGCTTCAACGGCCCGCTCGGTCATTATGACCGGCAGCAGTTGCAGCGCGGGTTCCAGGTGTTCAAGGAGGTCTGCTCGGCCTGCCACAGCATCAAGTTCGTTGCGTTCCGTGACCTTCAGGGGCTGGGCTATAACGAGGCCGAAGTGAAGGCTATCGCCAAGCAATGGGCGATCAAGGCACCCGACGTCGATCCCGCCACGGGCGAGCCTGCCAGCCGTGCGCCGATCCCGGCCGATCATTTCCCAAAACCCTTCGCAAACAATGTCGCGGCGGCGGCGGCGAACAATAACGCCATTCCGCCAGACCTGTCGCTGATGGCGAAGGCGCGGCATGACGGCCCTGCTTATATCTATTCGCTGCTGACCGGATATCAGAACCAGCCGGCTGCGTTACTGAAGCAGTTCCCGGATTCCAAGACGCCGCCAGGGCTGCATTACAATCCCTATTTCGCCAACCTCAACCTGGCGATGCCGCCGCCGCTGACCACCGACGGTCAGGTGACCTATGGTCCGGGTCAGCCCAAGCCGACGGTCGACCAGATGGCGAAGGACGTGTCCGCATTCCTGATGTGGACAGCCGAACCGAAGCTGGAGAATCGTCATAGCGCCGGTCTGGCCGTGCTGATCTTCCTGCTGTTCGCTACCGGGCTGGCCTATCTGTCCTATCGGAATATCTGGGCCGACAAGAAACATTGAGGCAGGCCGGCTGACGCGCCTGTCAAGCAACAACGATAAGGAAAGGCGCGGTTCGTAACGAACCGCGCCTTTCCTTATCAGCCAGATGTAAGGGCATTATTGCCCATGCATATGTCGTTTTTCGGAAACGAAAATTAATATGCGTTGCTCCTTGCAATCTTTATTGCGCCGCAGCAAATAGCGGCCATGCGAAATTTCCTTGTCCTGATCCCGCTTGTCGCCATCCTGACCGCCTGCGGGGGCGCGCCGCCGCAGGCACCGCCACCACCGACTGTGACCATAGCGGCGCCGCTGCAGCGCGATGTGACCGACTGGGACGAATATGTCGGCCGATTCGAGGCGGTCGAGGGTGTGGAAGTCATGCCCCGCGTGTCGGGCCAGGTCACTGCCATCGGTTTTCATGCAGGGGTCGAGGTGGGCAAGGGGCAATTGCTGATCCAGATCGATCCGCGCCCCTATCAGGCGGCGCTCGATCAAGCACGTGCGCAGATATTGCGCGCGCAGGCCGCGCTGACCAATGCATCAACCGAATTGCGGCGCGCGGACGCGTTGCGCAAATATCAGGCGGTTAGCCAGGAAGAATATGAGACCAAGTTCGCCGCCCAGCGCAGCGCACAGGCCGACCTGTCCGCTGCGCGTGCCGCCGCGGAAGCGAAAGCGCTGGACCTGAGCTTCACCTCTGTGCGCGCGCCGATAACCGGTCGGGTATCCGACAAGCGCGTGGCGATCGGCGATTATGTTTCGGCCGGAACCACGCTGTTGACTACGGTCGTTTCGGTGAATCCGATCTGGTTCAGCTTCGAGGGGGCGGAGAGCTTCTACCTCAAATATATCCGTCAGGCCGCCAAGGGCGAGCGGGGATCGTCGCGCTATGCGGCCAATCCCGTCCAGATTCAGTTGGCCGATGAGAGCGGCTATAAATGGCGCGGCAAGATGGTCTTCGTCGACAATGCGATCGACAATAATAGCGGCACGATCCGCGCGCACGCCGAAGTCGCCAACCCCGATGGTTTCCTGGTCCCCGGCATGTTCGGCCGCGCGCGGTTGCTCGGCTCGGGGACTTACAAGGCGGTGCTGGTTCCCGATGAGGCGATCCAGACCGACCAGACGCGCAAACTGGTCTATGTCGTAGACAAGGAAGGCAAGACGGTCGCCCGCCCGGTCGAGACCGGACCCATGGTCGAAGGGCTACGCGTGGTGCGCGAGGGACTGGCCCCGCGTGAAAAGATCGTGATCGACGGGCTGGCCCGACTGCAGCCCGGTATGAAGGTGACCGTGCGCGACGGGAAGATAAGTCCGCGCGATGTGGTCATTCCGCAATCCAATCCGGCCAAGGCACCCGCGCCCGATGCGGCTCAGCCTGCAGCCGGCCCGCCGGCGGCAAAGGGTGCCGGAGCGCACCACTGATGCGCCTGCCCCATTTTTTCATCGACCGGCCGATTTTCGCGGCCGTGCTGTCGATCCTCGTCATCATCGCCGGGCTGGTCGCCTACCCGTTGCTCCCGGTCGGCCAATATCCCGAAGTCGCGCCTCCCACCGTCGTCGTGACGGCGAGCTATCCCGGCGCATCGGCGGAAACGCTGGCGGAAACCGTGGCCGCGCCGCTGGAGGAATCGATCAACGGCGTCGAAGACATGATCTACATGCAATCGTCCTCGACGGCTTCGGGCGTGCTGGCGATCACCGTGACGTTCAAGCAGGGCACCAATGTTGATCAGGCGCAGGTGCTGGTGCAGAATCGCGTTTCGACGGCCGAGCCGCGCCTACCGGAAGAGGTGCGTCAGATTGGCGTCACCGTGCGAAAAAATTCGCCCGATTTGCTGATGGTCGTTGCGCTCAGCTCCCCCGACAAGAGCCTGTCGACCCAATATATTTCCAACTATGCGACATTGCAGGTCAAGGACAGGTTGGCCCGTATTCAGGGCGTCGGCAGTGTGCAGGCCTTTGGCGCGCGTGACTATAACATGCGTATCTGGATCGATCCCGATCTTGCCGCCGCGCGCAACCTTACCGTCGACGAGATCACTACCGCTATCCGTAGCCAGAATGCACAGGTTGCCGCAGGATCGGTCGGTGAACCGCCGTTCAACCAGGGTGGGACAGCGTTTCAGCTCAACGTGCAGGCGGAAGGGCGGCTCACGACGCCTGAACAATTCAGCCAGATCATCATCAAGCGCGATGCGCAGGGCCGCATGACGCGCCTGCGCGATGTTGCGCGGGTCGAATTGGGCGCACAGGATTATCTAACGAACGGCTATGTCGACGGCATATCCTCAGTCGCGCTTCCAATCAGCCAATTGCCCGGATCCAATGCCTTGCAGACCGCCGCCTCGGTTCGGTCCGCGATGACGGAAATGGCCAAAAGCTTCCCGCCCGGCATGCGCTTTTCGATCCCCTATAATCCTACAGAATATATCACCGCATCGATCGAGGCGGTCCAGCATACGCTGATCGAGGCGCTGATCCTGGTCTCGCTGGTCGTGCTGCTGTTCCTGCAAAGCTGGCGTGCGGCGATCATCCCGATCATCGCGATTCCCGTTTCGCTCGTCGGCAGCCTGGCGATCATGTCGCTTTTCGGTTTCAGCCTGAACAACCTGTCGCTGTTCGGCATCGTGCTGGCGATCGGCATCGTCGTGGACGACGCAATCGTCGTCGTTGAAAATATCGAACGATTGATGGACGAGGAGGGGTTGTCCCCACTCGCAGCCGCGCACAAGACGATGGATGAGGTGTCGGGCGCACTGATCGCGATCGCGCTGGTGCTGTGCGGCGTGTTCATCCCGACCGCCTTCATTCCCGGTATCACTGGTCAGTTCTACAAGCAGTTTGCGCTGACGATCGTGGGCGCGACGGCCATCTCCTGTTTCGTATCTCTCACATTGTCGCCGGCTTTGGGTGCGCTGATCCTCAAGCCGCGCCGTCATGATGCAGAACCCAGGCAAGGCTGGCGCGGCCTGCCCGGTCGTTTCGCCCGTGGTTTCAATCGCGGGTTTGACCGGCTTAGCAAAGGCTATGGTCGCGTCACCGCAAAGGCGGTGCGGATGCTGCTGATCATCGGTATTGCCTATGCGCTGCTGCTCACACTGACTGGTTGGCGCTTCATGCAGACGCCTACAGGGTTCGTGCCGGCACAGGATCAGGGCTTCCTGATCGCGGTCATACAGATGCCGCCAGGAACCGCGCTCCAGCGCACTGACGAGGTTCTGCGCGATGTCGTCGCGCGTGTGCAGAAAAATCCCGGCGTCGAGGGCAGCGTGGCCTTCACCGGCTTTGACGGCGCGACCTTCACCCAGTCGCCCAGCGCCGGCACCGTGTTCGCTCGGCTAAAGCCGCATGCGGATCGCAAAAAGGCTGACGCTATCGTCGGTGAATTGATGCCCAGTCTTGGCAGCATTACCGCAGGCAGCGTTTTCGTGGTCTCGCCGCCGCCTATTCCCGGACTTGGCACGGGTGGCGGCTATAAATTGATGATCGAGGACCGTGGCGGCGCGGGGTTCAAGGCGCTGGAGGCCGTTACCTTCCAGATGATGGGGGCAGCGAATCAGACCAAGGGGCTGACCTCGGTCTTCACCACCTTCAACACTCGCACGCCGCGTCTGTTCGCCGATATCGACCGGCAAAAGGCCGAGCAGATGGGCGTGCCGGTTAACAATATCTTTGCGACGCTCGGCACCTATCTTGGTTCGACCTATGTCAATGATTTCAACTATCTGGGTCGCACCTTCCGCGTGACGGCACAGGCGGACGCACCGCATCGCGACGATGCGGACGATATCGGCGGGCTCAAGACGCGCTCGGCCAGCGGTGAAATGGTGCCCCTGGCGGCGGTGATGACGCTGCGCAACGACAGCGGTCCGTTCCGCGTGGTGCGCTACAATCTTTATCCGGCGACCGAATTGCAGGGTGATACGATGCGCGGCTATTCCAGCGGCCAGTCGATCAAGGCGATCGAAGGTCTCGCAGCAAAGATATTGCCCGCCGGCTTCGCCTATGAATGGACCGAAATCGCCTTTCAACAGCAGCAGGCAGGCAATACCGGTCTGATCGCTTTCGGCCTGGGGGTGGTATTCGTGTTTCTGCTTCTCGCCGCGCAATATGAAAGCCTGGTGCTGCCGCTTTCCGTGATCCTGATCGTGCCGATGTGTCTGCTTGCCGCGATATTGGGTGTGAACCTGATGGGCGGCGACAATAATATCCTGACGCAGATCGGATTGGTCGTGTTGATCGGGCTTGCCGCGAAAAATGCGATCCTGATCGTGGAATTCGCGCGGCAGGGCGAGGATGAAGGGCTTGAACTGCACAAGGCGGCGGAGCAGGCGGCGCATCAGCGCCTTCGGCCGATCCTGATGACGTCCATCGCCTTCATACTGGGTGTGTTGCCACTGGTCATTTCGACCGGGCCAGGCGCTGAAATGCGTCAGGCGTTAGGCATAGCGGTCTTTTTCGGCATGATCGGCGTGACCATATTCGGTCTGCTCTTCACGCCCGCCTTCTATGTGACGAGCCGTATGCTGGGTGACAAGGCGACGGCGTGGTCCGCGCGTTTCCGCCGAAAAGCGGACGAAAAGGAGGTTTCCGCATGACAAGGCGATTGTCTCTTCTTTCCGCGCTTATGGTGTCGGCCTGCGCCGTCGGTCCGGACTATAAGAAGCCCGCACCGCTTCCGCCTGTCCAATCCCAATTGCGCGAGGCGTCCGGTGCGGCACTATCCGGTGCGGCGTTGCCCGACCGCTGGTGGCAACTCTTTGCCGATCCCAGGCTCGACGAACTGGTTGAGAAAGCCCTGGCGCACAATACGGATATCCGTATCGCCTCGGCCAGCCTGCAACGCGCCCGTGCGCTGTTGAACG
This sequence comes from uncultured Sphingobium sp., assembly GCA_964250175.1. GTDB lineage: Bacteria > Pseudomonadota > Alphaproteobacteria > Sphingomonadales > Sphingomonadaceae > Sphingobium. The sequence goes on from CAXUEQ010000004.1 coordinate 13,794, forward strand.
AGGCGGGTGCGGCGCGGCTGCCGACGACCACGGCTAGCGGGCAATATAGCTATCAGCGGACCGGCACGGGATCGCTCGCGGCACAGGGTCAGACGGGTACGAACCTGCCCGATGCAATCAAGACGGACTTTTATTCGGTCGGCTTCGACGCTTCTTATGAGCTTGACCTGTTCGGCGGCGTCGGTCGATCGATCGAGGCGGCGCGGGGCGACTTGGGTGCGGCGCAGGCGGGCCTCGATGCCGCGCGGGTCTCGATCGCGGCGGAAACGGCGCGCACCTATGCGAGCGCCTGCGGTTTCGGGGCGCAGTCGGCGGCGGCGCGCGATACGGTCGAGTTGCAGCAACGCACACTCGATCTGACCCAGCGGCTTTTTTCCGGCGGGCGGGGGACGCAGCGCGATGTCGATCAGGCGACAATTCTGGTCGAACAGGCGCGTGCTTCGATCGCCACCTTCGACGCTGAAAGGCGCGCCGCGCTCTATGCACTGGCTGTGCTGACAGGCGAACCGCCAGCCAATGCCGATGCGGCAGTCGCAACCTGCGTGACACTGCCGACCGTTGCGCAGGCGATTCCGGTGGGCGACGGGCAGGCGATGCTCGCGCGGCGGCCCGATGTGCGTCAGGCAGAGCGAACGCTGGCGGCCGATACGGCGCGGATTGGCGTAGCGACGGCGGCGCTCTATCCTTCGATCACCCTGCTCGGGTCGATCAGTCTGGGCGGAACGGCGGTCAACGATCTGGGCAAGGCCAAATCGCTGAGCTATTCACTCGGCCCCCTTATCAGTTGGAATTTTCCCTTTAACGGTGCCGCGCGCGCACGGGTTCGGGAAAACAGGGCCATCGCCGAAGGGTCACTGGCAAGCTTCGACAAAGCCGTGCTGACGGCGCTGCAGGAAACGGAGCAGGCGCTTGCGCGACTGAAAGGTGCACTGGATCGCGAAGCGGCGCTGCAGCGTGCGTTGAAAGCGAGCGAGAGCGCGGCATTTATCGCCGACAAGCGCTTTGGTGCGGGGTCCGACAGCTTCCTGCAACTGCTCGACGCCCAGCGCGATCGTGCCAGCGCCCGAGCAGGCCTGGCCTCGGCGCAGGCGGATAGGGCGGAGGCGCAGGTCGCCTTGTTCAAGGCGCTGGGCGGCGGCTGGCAAGGCGCGCCGGAAGTGGCGCGCGTGAAGATAGCGAAGTAAACTCGTCATCCCGGCGTGCGCCGGAATGACGAGAGGCCTGCTTCGCTAATCGAACAGTTCTTCCAGAAAGCTCTTCTTCCGTTTGGGACGATAGTGCATCCGGTCGGGCCTATAGCTGGCTGCCGGGGCATGAGCGACCGGGGCGGAACCTTGGCCTGCGCTGCGTTCGATGATCTTGTCTAGTTCACCGCGGTCCAGCCACACGCCCCGGCATTGCGGGCAATAGTCGATCTCCACGCCCTGCCGCTCCGACATGGTCAGCGCGATATTACAGGCGGGACACATCATCGATCCGGTCATTCGCGGTCCCCCAGGAACGCCAGCATGAACTGGAACAGGTTGACGAAATTCAGGTAGAGGGACAGCGCGCCCATCACTTCCAGTTTGGCCAGAGCCTGCGTGCCAGCATATTGCAGATATTCCGACTTGATGCGCTGCGTATCCCAGGCGGTCAGGCCGGTAAAGATGACCACGCCGAGGATCGACACCGCCATCTGCAACGCCGTGGAGCCGACGAAGATATTGATGAGACTGGCGATGATGATGCCGATCAGGCCCATCATCAGGAAGCTGCCCATCTTCGATAGGTCGCGCCCGGTGGTGTAGCCCCACAACGCCATGGCTAGGAACATGGTTGCGGTCGCGAAGAAGGTGGTCGCGATGCTGACGCCGGTGAATATCAGGAAGATACTGGCCAGCGAGACGCCCATCACCGCCGAAAAAGCGAAAAAGGCGGTGCGCGCGCCTGCGTCTGTTATCTTTTCGATGCGGAACGTGAAAAAGAAAATGAAGGCCAGCGGCGCGAAGACCGCGACCCATTTGAGCGGAGTGCCGAAGATCGCGGCGGCCAGCGTGGGCGTGTTGCCGATCAACGCGGCGACGATGCCGGTGACGATCAACCCTAGCCCCATGTTGCGGAAAACGCCGAGCATGTGCGCGCGCAGGCCCACGTCGGTTGCGGCATTGTCCTGCACCCGGCCCATGCCCTGCATCGGAAATTGAGAGTTCATGATGAATGCTCCGTCCATGATTGTGGATCGGGCCTGTCCGGGAGGAGGGGAGTGAGGGGGATCAGCCTTCCGTACCTGCACCGGACAATGCCCGATGCGGTCCGACATCGCGGCTGGATTTATCCAAACCGCCAGAGGGGCCCGGCCCGCATGCACCATATCTAGGTTTGTGCCGGAGCGTTCAAGGGGGCGGCAATGATTTGTAACATTAGGCCCGTATGACAGGCGCAATATCGGACTGGCCGCTGACCTTGTTTTGTTTGATAGACCCTCGCCTAGCGCCCGGAGCGCTGCTATTCCCAGCGCAATGACCGATTTTCGCGACCCGTTCGACAGTATCAAGGACCATCCCTTCGACGCGGCGCTGTCCGAACGCTATCTTGTCTATGCTCTTTCCACCATAACCGCGCGCTCGTTGCCCGATTTGCGGGATGGATTGAAACCGGTGCATCGTCGGCTGCTATGGGCGATGCGGCTGCTAAAATTGGAGCCGAGCGGCGGGACGGCGGAACAGATCAGCGCCAACCCCGCGCGCAATGCGACATTCTACAAAAAGTGCGCGCGTGTCGTTGGCGATGTGATCGGCAAATATCATCCGCATGGCGACCAGTCGGTCTATGATGCGATGGTGCGGCTGGCGCAGGATTTTTCGCTGCGTACGCCGCTGGTCGACGGGCAAGGGAATTTCGGCAATATCGACGGGGATAATGCCGCGGCGATGCGCTATACCGAAGCGCGGCTGACGCAGGCGGCGTCCGACCTGATGGCGGGGTTGGACGAAGGCACGGTCGATTACCGCCCCACCTATAATGGCGAGGATGAAGAGCCGGAGGTCTTTCCCGGCCTGTTTCCGAACCTGCTGGCCAATGGCGCGAGCGGCATCGCGGTGGGCATGGCGACGAGCATACCGCCGCATAATGTTTCCGAATTGATTGATGCCGCTAACCTGCTGATCGACAAACCCGACGTTGAAGTCGACGGTCTTTTGCAGTTTGTGACCGGGCCGGATTTTCCTACAGGCGGGGTGATGGTCGAAAGCCCGGCCAGCATCGCCGAATCCTACAGGACCGGGCGCGGGGGGTTTCGCACACGGGCGCGCTGGCACAAGGAGGAGGAGGGTCGCGGGGCGTGGGTCGCGGTCGTCACCGAAATCCCGTTCCAGGTGCCCAAATCCAAGCTGATCGAGCAGATCGCCGCGCTCGTCAACGACCGGAAGCTGCCGATCCTGGCCGATGTGCGCGACGAGTCGGACGCGGAAATCCGCATCGTGCTGGAACCGCGTAGCCGCACGGTGGAGCCGGACATGCTGATGGACAGCCTGTTCCGCCTGACCGACCTGGAAACGCGGTTCAGCCTGAATCTGAATGTGCTGGACGCCGCGCACACGCCGCGGGTGATGAGCCTGCGCGAGGTGCTGGTCGAATGGCTGAAGCACCAGATCGATGTGCTGGTCCGCCGTGCGACCAACCGGCTGGACAAGATCGCCGCGCGGCTGGAACTGCTCGAAGGCTATATCATCGCCTATCTCAATCTCGACCGGGTGATCGCGATCATCCGCACCGAGGACGAGCCGAAAGAGGTGATGATCGCCGAGTTCGCGCTGAACGACCGGCAGGCCGAAGCGATTTTGAACATGCGGCTGCGTAGCCTGCGCAAGCTGGAGGAAATGGAATTGCGGCGCGAGCATGCCGTGCTGGTCGCCGAACAGGCCGAATTGCAGAAGCTGGTCGCAGATCCCAAGCTGCAGAAGAAGACGCTGAAGAAGAATCTGGCCGACCTGCGCAAGCGTTATGGACCGGACACCGCAATCGGCAGGCGCCGCACCCTGATCGAGGAGCGCGGCCCGGCACGCGAGATTCCACTGGAGGCGATGATCGAGCGCGAGCCGATCACCGTGATCCTGTCGCAGCGCGGGTGGATCCGCGCGATGAAGGGGCATGTCGATCTCAATGCGGCAGAGGCGCTGAAATTCAAGGAAGGCGATGGCCCTGCCTTCGCCTTTCATGCGCAGACCACCGACAAATTGCTGCTCGCCTGCGCGAACGGGCGTTTCTACACGCTGGCGTCGGACAAGCTGCCGGGCGGGCGCGGTTTCGGTGAGCCGGTGCGGCTGATGGTCGACCTCGACAATGCGACAGGGATCGTGTCGATCATGCCGGCGAAAACAGGTATGAAATTGCTGCTGGCGGCCTCGGACGGACGGGGATTCATCGCCGCGGTCGAGGACATCACCGCCGAGACGCGCAAAGGGCGACAAGTCGTCAATGTGCGCCCCGACGCGAAACTGACGATCATCCGCCCGGTCACAGAGGGCGCGGACAGCGTCGCAGTGATCGGCGACAATCGCAAGATGCTGGTGTTTCGCCTGTCCGAACTGCCGGAAATGGCGCGCGGGCAGGGTGTGCAGTTGCAGCGCTATCGCGATGGTGGCCTGGCGGACGCCATCACCTTCCGCATCGACGATGGTCTAAGCTGGACGATGGGGGGCGAAAGCGGACGCACCCGGACCGAGAGCGACATGACCCCATGGCGGGTCGTGCGCGGCGCGGCCGGGCGGATGCCGCCGAACGGCTTCCCGCGGGATAATAAATTCGATTGATGCCATTTCGACTTCGCTAGAGCGTAGTGACTTTACCTCTGCCCCGTTCGTCCTGAGTAGCCCCTTCGACTGCCTGTCAAGGCAGGCGCTCAGGACAGGCATCGCGCGTGTCGAAATGGCGTATCGAAGGATTATGCGTATAAACGCGATGCTTCGCTTCGACAAGCTCAGTCTCTACTCAGCACGAACGGAGGTGGGTTAGCTTAAATCTCACTCTCTAAATGCCCGTCCTGAGCGCTTGCCGCAGATGGGCAGTCGAAGGCTACTGGGAGCCTGCCCCCGCGAGGGTGGGGGCGAACGGATGGAGGTGAAGGCATCCGCGATAAAAAATCGCCTAAATTCCTCATATTATACAAAAATTTACACCCATACCGTATCCGAAAGGCATGGATGCCATTCATGCGCAGGATTGGACCGGAGAAGAGGCTTTCGCAGAGATGCGGACAGGGGAGACTTGTGCTCCCGGCAACCAGGATGACAAGCCCGCCGCGTCCCTTCCCTACGCTGCCGACTGGTTGCACGCCTTGCCCCATGCGGCGGCAATATTGCGGTGGGAACAGGATCATTTCCTGGTCGAGCAGGCCAATGCCGCATTCGTCGAGAAAATGCCCGATCGCGTCATCGGCGAGGGTGGCCCACCCCAGGCGCGCCAAAGCGAATGGGCGCTCCGCATCATCGCCTTTCACGCGTCGGATGCGGAATCGGACAGTTTCGAGATACGGCGCGAGGGGCGGCTTGGCCCGGAATTTCTGTCCTGCACGATCGGCCGGCTGCATCAGTCGGACGATACTGATAGCCGGTTGCTCATCACCGCAATCGATCGCACCAGCGAACGGCTGACCGAAAAGAATCTGCGCCGCGAACTCCTGTCCGACAGCCTGAGCGCCTTGCCCAATCGCGCCGGTTTTGGCGAGGAGATCGACGATCGCATCGCCAATGGCGCCTGGCCCGAGGGCAGCGGCTTTGGCGTGCTGGTGATCGATCTGGTGCGGTTCAGCCGCGTGAACGAATCGCTGGGGCCGCTGGCGGGCGACGAGCTGATCATCACCGTCGCCAAGCGGCTGAAGTCCACCTTGCGGCAGGGTGACGTGCTCGCGCGCATCGGCGGCAACGAGTTTGCGATCTTCGCCCGGCTGAACAACGGCCTGTCCGACGTTCTGCATATCGTTCAGCGGGTCAATGATGCGCTGGAATCGCCGGTGCGCCTGACCAATTTGCAGATCGGCGTCGATTGCGCGATCGGCTGCGCGCTGGCGGCGAACCGCTATGAAGATAGCGGCGACATCGTGCGGCAGGCGCAGGCGGCGGTGAAGATCGCCAAGCGCAGCGGCAAGCTGGAAATCTATCGTGCGGGCGTGTTGAAAGAAGCCAATCGCCGCTTCACGCTGGAAAGCCGGCTGCGCGACGCGCTGGCCAATGGCGGGCTGGAACTGGCCTATCAGCCGCTCGTCCACCTCCAGTCGGGCGAGATCACCGGGTTCGAGGCGCTGGCGCGCTGGACCGACCCCGACCTGGGCGAGGTCAGTCCGGTCGAATTCATTCCGGTCGCCGAGGAATCCGGGCTGATCGTGCCGCTGGGCCGGTGGGCGCTGTATGAGGCGATGCAGATGCTAGGCCGCTGGGACCGGCGCTATGGCGAGCCGCTGTCGCTCGGTGTGAACGTCAACCTCTCGCCGATCCAGATGGGGCGCGACGATGTGTCGTCCGTGACCGAGGAAGCGCTGCGCTATGCCGGGATCGACGGCAAGCGGCTGACCATCGAGCTGACCGAGAGCGCGATCATCGCCGATCCCGACAAGGCGCGCCATGTGCTGGCGGCGCTCAAAGGGCTGGACGTCGCGATCGCGATGGACGATTTCGGCACCGGCTACTCAAATCTGGCGAGCTTGCAGAGCCTGCCGATCGACCTGTTGAAGATCGACCGCAGCTTCGTTTCGGGGATGTTGGCCGATCGCGACAAGAATGCGATCGTGCGGGCGATCCTGTCCCTGGCCGAATCGCTGAACCTGCACGTCACCGCCGAAGGGATCGAGACGCAGGAGCTTGCCCATATGCTGCAAGGGCTGGGATGCTGGCAGGGGCAGGGCTATTATTTCGCCAAGCCGCTGCGCGAGGCGGACGCCTATGATTATTGGCGTGCGCGCTGGAATTTCGAGACGGTCTGATCGGCGATCTGCCCCAGGCGCGCGTCGCCGGGAAAAGCTTCCTCCACCCATCGGTCCTCCACTTCGCGCAGGGCGATCGCGACCTCGGGGCCGGGGGGCAGACCGCGTGCGATCAGCGCCCCGCCGCTGAGGGGGAGCGTCGGCGCGGTCCAGCCCGTCAGGCTGGCGATGCCGTCACGGTCGCCGGCGAGCAGCAGCCGGTCGATCGCGCTTTCAGGACCGAGGCGATAGGCGAGCGCCCTGGGGGCAGGCGGTGCGTTCGCATCGAGCGCGCGGACGATCCGCTTGCGCGCCTTGTTCGACAATTTGAGCCGGGTCGCGACCGCTTCGCCGATGGCGGCGTCCGGCGGCAGCAGCGCGGCAAGGCGGCGGACGGGCGCGGGGGTGATGGCGGCGGCGGTTTCGGCCGCGATCAGCGCGGCGAGACGATCGACGCCGGCCGTCGCGATCTCCGGCAGGACAGGCAGGAGGATCGCGCCATCGACCATCAGCCGCAGCGCGGGCGCCGGGTTCGCGAGCGCGAGGAGTTTCAGCATCTCGTCGGCGATGCGTTCGCGCGACAGGGCTTTCAGACTGTTTGCCTGACGCTGGCAGGCGGCATAGGCCTGACGGTCGGGTGCGCCACTGCCGAAGCGGGCGAAGAAGCGGAAGAAGCGCAGGATGCGTAAATGATCTTCGGCGATGCGCGCGTCGGGATCGCCGATGAAACGCAGGTGGCGGTTGGTCAGGTCTGCGACGCCGCCGAAATAATCGGTGATCGCGCCCGACAGCGGATCGGCGAACAGCGCGTTGATGGTGAAGTCCCGGCGCGCGGCATCCTCGCGCCAGTCGTCGGTATAGGCGATGGTGGCGCGGCGGCCGTCGGTGCTGACGTCGCGGCGCAGCGTGGTGATCTCGACCGGGCCATCGTCCAGCACGGCGGTGATCGTGCCATGCGCGATACCGGTGGGGACAGCCTTGATCCCCGCCGCCTTCAGCCGGTCCCGCACGTCATGGGGGGTAAGCGTGGTGGCGATGTCGATATCCGTGACGGGCAGGCCAAGCCAGGTGTCGCGCACCGCGCCGCCGACGAAGCGCACCTTGCCCGCCGCCGCATCGAGCGCGTCCAGCAGACCGTCGAGGCCGGGCCGGTGACGCCAGGCCGCATCGGGAAGCAGGATGGGTTCAGTGCTCATGGCCCAGCCGCTTCGACAGATTGGCGAGGATAGCCGCGGTGACGCCCCAAATCTTGCGGCCTTCCCACATGATCTCATAATAATGGCGTGTCGCGCCCTGCCACTGGACCGACTGCCGCGTGCGGTTGGCCGGATCGAGCGCGAAGGCGAGCGGCAGTTCGAACCAGTCGTCCACTTCGTCCGCGCAGGCGCTGAGCGGCAGGTCGGGCGGCACGACGCCCAGCACCGGCACGATGTCGAAGCCGGTGAATGTGTGATAGCGGTCCGACATGCCGATCACGTCGACGGCGCTGCGCGGGAGCGCGATTTCCTCCTCCGCTTCGCGCAGGGCGGCGGCGATCTCGTCGGCATCGCTGTCGTCCACGCGCCCGCCGGGAAAGGCGATCTGCCCCGCATGGGTGCGCAGATGGCTGGAGCGGCGGGTAAGGATCAGCCCCGGATCTGGCCGGTCGGTGATCGCGACCAGCACGGCGGCGGGGCGCAGGATCAGGTCGTCGTCGATGCGCGGATCGACCGACAGCACCGCCATCTCGCGCGCATGACCCTGCGCCAACGTAGCGCGCAGCCGGTCGGCCAGCGTCATGCGACGGCGTTCAGCGGGAAGAAGCTGCCCCGACTCCACACGCCGGGGCTTTCGTCGCCTTCGCCGTCCAGCGCGAGGTTGGCGAGTTCATAATAGACGCTGCGCACGATCAGCGCGTCCAGGCCGCCACGGACGTGCAGATAGGGATGCGGGCCATCCGCGCGCACGGCGATGCGGATCGGGTGATCGGCGTCGGCGGCGACGATATCGCCGGTGTTGAGGCGAAAGGCGAGCGCGCGGTCCCTGCCTTCGCCCTCGACCTTTACCTCGACCGCGACGAAGGGGGCGTCCTCGACCGCAATCGCCAATTTCTCGACCGGGGTGACGAGGACGAAGCTGCCATCGGCCTCGCGGCGCAATATGGTGGAGAAGAGGCGCACCATCGCCTGACGGCCGATCGGCGAACCCTGATGGAACCAGGTGCCGTCGCGGGCGATCCGCATCTCGCTGTCGCCGCAATGGTCGGGGTTCCATTGTGCGACGGGCGGCAGCTTGCGATCCTGCGCAAGCTGCACGATCTCAGCGAGCGAGAGTTTCGACAGGTCGGGGGGCGGGTCCATCGGCATGAAGTCGAGATAGGGCGCGCGGTGGGTGAACGCAAATGCCGGCTTAAGCGGTGACGGGCAGGCGCGGGCCGAGCATGCCGGCATGCGGCACCGTGCCGCCACCGACGGAAAGCGCCAGCACCCGCCGCGGATCGACCGGGCCGGGGGCCTGCCAGCCGCCGGTATGATCGGCGGAAAAGCCCCAGAAGCGACCATAATATTCCGGATCGCCGATCATCATCAGCGGTTCGCGCGCGGCCCTGCGCGCGTCGCGCACGACAGCGTCCATCAGCGCGTGACCATGACCGCTATTCTGCAGCGCGGGCAGGACGGCGACGGGGCCGACCATGATGAGCGGACTCTTGTCCAGCGCCACCGGCCAGCTTTGCAGCGTGCCAGCCAGCGTGCCGTCGGCGGCGAGTACGGCATAGCTCAGCTCCGGCAACCAGGGCACGCCCCGGCGGATCGCATACGCCGTCCGGCCGTGCCTGTCGGTTCCGAAGGCCGCGTCGAGCAACTGTTCGATCGCGTCCGGATTTTGAGTCGACAGGGGAAGAATCTGGGTCACGTCTTGCCGTTTCGCGGGTTTGGGGGCATGAGCGCCCCGAAACCGGGCGCTGATACCGCCTGACGCTCAAATGAAAAAGGAAAATCCGGAGCGGTTCCGCCGTCCGGGCGACGCGATGATCCAACCGCCGACCGAAGATTATCTGATGCTGGAGGTCGAGGACCTCGACGTCGATGTGCTGACCGGCATCTATTCGGAGGAAACCCATCTGCCCCAGCCGCTGCGCATATCGGTGCGCGCGCTGCTGAAGATGGCGGATCGCTACACGCCCGATACGCCGCTGGGCGCGTCCAAAAACTATATGGACCTGAAGCATGCCGCGACGACGGCGCTGCCCGAAGGCCGGCATTTCACGCTGATCGAGGCGGTCGCCGAACATATTATCGAGACGGTGTTCCTCCAGGACGAGAAGGTGCGCCATGTCGCGGTGAGGATCGTGAAGCTGGCGTTGAGCGAGCGAAACGAGTCGATCGGGATCACGATGGCGCGGTGGCGGCGCTGATATATTCGCGGCCAGAGGTTCCCACATTGATAAGGCAATACCCCTCCGTCGGGCTGCGCCTGCCCCCTCCCCTTTCAGGGGGGCCTAGAATGCTACTCCTTTTTCACCAGCCCGATCTCGACCAGCCGCTCGTGCAGATAGTCGTGCGCGCTGATCGGTGGTTCGCGCAGCGGATTGTCCGGCGTCACGCATTGCGGCAGCGCGGCGATCATCACGTCGGGGCGCAAGTGGAGGAAGAAGGGCATCGAGTAGCGCGCATGGCCGCGCCGTTCGGGCGGGGGATTGACGACGCGGTGGCTGGTCGAGGGCAGGACGTGGTTGGTCAGCCGCTGGAGCATGTCGCCGACATTGATCGCCAGCGCGCCGGGCGGCGGGACGACGGGCAGCCAGTTGCCGTTGCGATCGCGCAGTTCAAGGCCGCCTTCCTCCGCGCCCAGTAGCAGCGTTATCAGGTTGATATCCTCATGCGCGCCCGCGCGGACACCCGGCGCGTCGGGCGAGACGGGCGGGTAGTGCAGCGCGCGAACGATCGAATTGCCATCCTCCACCTTGTCGTCGAACCAGCGCTCGGGCAGGCCGAGATACAGGGCGATCGCCGACAGCAGGCGCAGGCCGACCCGGTCGAATTCGGCGAAGAGGCTCGTGAAGGTCTCGCGGAAACCGGCTATTTCCGATGGCCAGACATTGGGGGGCATCGATGCGGCGAGCGGGCTGCCCTCGGGCAGGTCGCGGCCGACATGCCAGAATTCCTTCAGGTCATTCTCGCGCGCGCCCTTGGCGATCTCGGTGCCGTAAGCGGTATAGCCGCGCTGCCCGCCCAGGCCGGGGATCAGATAGCGGCGCTTGATCTCCTCAGGCAGCGCGAAGAACGCCTTCGCCTTGGCCCAAGCATCGTCGATAAGGGCAGGGTCCATGCCATGATCGCTGACCATGGCGAAACCGAAATGTCGGAAGGAGTCGCCGAACAGGCGGGCAAAATCGGCCTTGCTCTCGCCGCCGAGCGAAAGGACAGGCACGGATAGGGAAACCGACTGGGGCACGGAAAATCCTTTGTTGCCGCCGATCCTAGTCAATGACGCCCCTCTTGTCATCCGTGCCTTGATCTTGCGCCCCCGCCTGTAGCATGGGGCTGGCCTGACCGGAGGAAGCGCGATGCATTATTGGCTGATGAAATCCGAACCCGACGTGTTTTCGTGGGACGATCTGGTGAAGAAGGGCGGGTCCGAGTGGGACGGGGTGCGCAACCATCAGGCGCAGGCGCATATGAAGGCAATGAAAAAGGGCGACCGCGCATTTTTCTACCATAGCAATATCGGGCTGGAGGCGGTCGGCATCATGGAAATCGCAGCGGAGGCCGCGCCCGACAGCACCGACGACAGCGGCAAATGGATCGCAGTGCATGTCGCACCGCGTCAGAAACTGACGCATCCGGTAACGCTAAAAACCATCAAGGCCGATCCCGCACTGGCGGAGATGGCGATGATCCGTCAGTCGCGGCTGTCGGTATCACCCGTTACGGCCGAGCAATATCGACATATATTGCATCTTTCCGGCACGACGGAAAAGTGAAAGGCCTATGATTGCGTCGCCGACAACCAGGCAGGCCTCCTTTGCAATTGTCTTATGTTGCGCTGCATCATAATTTGGACGTGACAGAACATAGAAAAATATGTTCGCGCCCATTTTCTCAGGAGCAACCCCCATGCGTCATCTTTCCACGTTCGTTATCGCCGCCGTTTCGGCCACCGCCGCTTTCCTTGCCGCCACTGCGCCTGCGCAGGCCGGCGAAACCAAGGAAAAGTTCGTCCATGAAGGCTATACCTATGTTTACGAGGTAACTCCGACCAAGGACGGCAAGAAGATTTCGGGTGTTCGCTATCCCGGCGCCAGCGCCTTCAATCTGAACATCAAGGGCGACCGGGTCGCCGGCGTTTCGGGCGGCCGTCAGGTGACATTCCCGGTTTCCGAAGCCAAGGGCGCGGCCCAGTAAGCGACGGTTACAAACTATGAAAAAGGGGCGCGGTTCGCATAGAACCGCGCCCCTTTTTCTGTCTGGTGGCTTATAGTTTTACCCACGTTCGTCCCCGCTTCGCGGGAATAGACTATGCGTATCCAATGAGCTTATAAAGTTGCTTATCGAAGGATCAGGCGTTTACGCATGCTTCGATACGAGTCTTCGACACGCTCAGTCTCTACTCAGCACGAACGGAAGTGGTTGGCTTGTAGATATCATGCCGGGCAGGATTTAGCGGCAGCGGCGTTTGCTGTCGACCGACTTGCCGATCAACGCACCGGCGGCAGCCCCCAGCACGGTGCCGGTCGTGCGTTCACCACGGGTGTCAATCGCCCGGCCGGCAAGAGCACCGCCGACGCCGCCGATGATGAGACCGGTCGTGCCGTCGCTCTTACGGCAATAATCGCGCCCGTCGCGACCGCGCCATTCGCGATACTGATAATCGCCATGATGACGGCGCGCCGACGCCTCGGTAGTCGGGACGGCCATGGTGGCCGGAATGACGAGTGCGGCGGCGACTGCCGTGAAAATGAAATTGCGCATGAGAGGGTTCCTTCCTGTGTCTTGATCTCGCGTTAAGAACCGCTGGATCATGACGCAGGTTGCATGAACCCCATACAACGAGCCAAGTCATTGGTATATAAGTGATATTTTTATATGTGCTTCGATTTGGCCTTCGACGGCCCTTAGTTCGTACCCTGTGCGAAAGGCGGTGTTGGCTTGACGATCCAGTCTAGCGCTCGACCACATCCTTGCGCATCGGCGCGAGCTTGGCGAGGAAGCGGTTCTGGGCGGCGAAAGCGATGGATTCTGTCGTCATCGCCTTTTGCAGATTTTCGACCAGGCGATTCATGTCGCCCTGTTGCGATCCCAGGTCCTTGTGCGAACTCTTCATGTCGCGCCCGCTATAGCTGCAGCCCGCGTTCAGCAGATAACAAAATTGTTCGAAGACCGTGCGGCTGAACCGCACCCGGTCATGCCCCTTGAATATCTCGCCGATGACCGGGTCGTCATAGTTGAGCGCGGTAAAGGTCTCGACCACGCGGCGGATGCCATCCTGCCCGTGGAATGCCTTCGCCATGCTGTCGCCTGTAAATGGAGAAGCGCCGGCATTGGCGTCGCTCGGATCATAGGGATCGATTTTTTCCTCGCCGGGCATGGCATAGGGTGCCGGGGTTGCCGTCGGCCCGGCGGCGCTCTGGAGCAGCAACAGGGCGGTCATGATCAAAGGGCTTGGCATGGGTGATCCTATGGTGCGGGTCAGAAGGCGGCTTGAAGCTGGACCAGCACGCCGCGCTGCTTTTTTACCGTGGCGATGGAGCCGAGGTCGGTATAGGCGACGGTCGCGGTCAGGTGGCGATTTATGGCGTAGGCGGCGAAGGCGTCATACCAGTCGTCCTCACGCGCGATGCCGAGTTTGTCGGGCTTGGTGCGATATTCGCCGCCGATCGCGAATTTGCGCGACAATTGCCAGGCGAGCGATCCTTCGAACTGGAGACTATAGCGGTCCGATTTGTCGCCGCCATATCCCAGCAGGCCGTTCTGGTTGGCCTTGGTCAGACGCGCGGTGCCGTTCAGCAGGATACTGCGCGAAAGGAATAATTTGGTGGCGGAGACATAATAGTCGACGCCGCTGTCATGCCGCGCGCCGATCGCCTTTACGATCGTGTCGTTGCGGCTTTTCTTATACTGTACGCCAATCGCGATGGCGGGCATCAGCGGTGCATCATAGACGAGGTCGCCGGCCAGCTTGACCTTCGCGCCGAAAATATCCTGGCCGAACGCATAGTTCTTGCCCAGGCCCAGCGCGGCGCCAATCTCGTTGGTGTTGAAATCCTGTCGCTCATACGACAGCTCGACCCGGTCGTAGAGGCCGATCGCAACGCCGGCGCTTTGATAGTCGTAGCTTTTCAACTCGGCGATCGTGCCATGTGCGGACGCGCCGATGCCGTCCTTCGTCTCGCCGCCAGCGATCACCGCCCATGGCGTGAGGCCGCCGCCCGACGCGCCCTCTATCGATCCGATGCCGTTGGTCAGCAACAGCTTGCCGCCATTGCGCAGCGGTTTTGCATGGGCCGCTGGCGAAAGGAGCGACGTGGCGCATCCGATGAGCGTCAGCACGAAAAAGGGACGAAGCGTTTTCATGCCGAAAGGCACTAAAGGAAAATAGTTAACAGTCCGTTTGCCGACATAATGTTTCATCCATATGGTGGATTAACAATAAATTGAAACATTGCCTGTAATAGGATGTGATGACTATGCGCATTATTTCCACACTCGCCCTGATGGTGTTTCCCCTCACGGCGCAGGCCGGGACGCTAGACCTCAAGCTGGTCGATCCGTCCGGCAAGCCGGTGCGCGACGCGGTAGTGACGGTGATTCCGGCGGCGGGCCTGCCCAAAGGGCCGATCAGCTTTCCCTGGGGCACAGTGATGACGCAGCAGAATATCGCGTTCAATCCGCACGTGCTGATCGTGCCGGTGGGCGCGACGGTGCGCTTTCCCAACAAGGACAAGGTGCGCCATCATGTCTACAGCTTTTCCAAGCCCGCCAAGTTCGAGCTGAAACTGTTCGGGCAGGACGAGACGCGCAGCTATACGTTCAAGAGCGCGGGCGCGGTGGCGCTCGGCTGCAACATCCATGACAGCATGAGCGGCTTCATCAAGGTGGTCGACACGCCCTTTGCCGCGCTGAGCAACGATGCGGGGCAGGTGCGGATCAACGGATTGCCGGCGGGCGGGGCGGCGGTGACGATCTGGCATCCCGGCTTGCGCGCCAAGGATAACGAGATGGTGACGCAGTTGCCGCTGCCGGCGTCGGGCGTGGTATCGCGCAGCATCACGCTGTCGCTGCGCGCGGGTGGGTGAAGCCCGTGCCGATCTCGCTTGCGCACATCAAGCATCGGGTCGAGTCCACCCTGTCGCTCAAGATGACGCTGTTCTACGGCGCGCTGTTCGTCGTCACGGTCGCGCTGATCCTGGCGGGCGCGCGGCAGGGGATCGAGCGCTATGCCGAGATTTTAATTAACCGGGAAATGACTGCCGCGAGCGCGGTGTTCGACCGGGTGGCGAGCCTGCGCTACGAGCAGTTGAAACAGGGCGGGCGGGTGCTATCCGGCGATTTCGGCTTTCGCACCGCCGCCGCGACGGGCGACGCGCCGACGATCATCTCCGCGCTCGACAGCCTCAAGCATCGCCAGTCGCTCGACAATGCCTTCATGGTGACGATCGACGGCGGTTTCGTCGGCGCGGACATCCGCCTGACGCCGGCGGAACGACGCAGGATATGGGACGCGCTCGACAGCGGCGCGCAACAGGGGATCATGCACTGGGGCGGGCGCAACCACAGCCTGGTCGCGGCCCCGGTGGAAGCGCCGAACCTGATCGGCTGGGTGGTCTTTTCCAACGATTTCGGCGCGGCGCAATTGCAGGACATTGCGCGCCTTTCCTCGGTCGACCTCAGCCCGCGCATCCTGCCCATAAGCGCGCTGCGCGGCACGGTGCCGGTGGCGAAGGCGGGCGGCGGCGCGCACGAGATGCTGATCCGGGGCGAGCGGATGCTGGTGCAGGCGATCCCGGTGCAGAATTTCGGTTCGGGCGAAGCGCAGGCGCTGGTGCTGGAATATAGCCTGACGAAGGCGATGGCCGAATATACGCCGATGCTGTGGATGCTGCTGGCCTTTGGCGTCGCCGGCGTCATTCTGGCGGTGCTGGGTAGCTGGTATCTTGCGCGCACGCTCACACGGCCGATGGCGGTGCTGGACGATGCCGCGCGGCGGGTGTCCTCCGGCGAGCATGTGCAGGTGCCGGTCGAAACCAGCGACGAGCTGGGCCGGCTGGCGGCAAGCTTCAACCGCATGGTCACCGATATAGAGGAGCGCGAGCGGCAGATCGCGCATCTGGCGTTCCACGACAGCCTGACCGGCCTTGCCAACCGCGCGCTGCTGCGCGAGCATCTCTCCAGGGTGCTGGAGTCCGGCGGCGCCCCGGCGGGCGGCACCCTGTTCTGCCTCGACCTCGACAATTTCAAGGCGGTGAACGACACGCTGGGCCATCCGACCGGCGACGCACTGTTGTGCGAGGTCGCCGAGCGGTTGAAGGCGGCCTGTCCGGGCAGCTTCGTCGCGCGGTTGGGCGGCGACGAATTCGCGCTGGTGGCGGGCCATTCGGGCAATGGCCAATCCGGTAACGGTCATCCCGGTAACGGTTTAGGCGACCGATCGCCCGCGCGGCAGGCCGACGAGATCATCAGCGCGATCGGCCGGGCGTTCACCGTCAACGGCCATCGCATCGTGATCGGCGCCAGCATCGGCATCGCGATCGCGCCGCAGGACGGGGACGACGCCGTCGCCTTGCTCAAAAATGCCGACCTCGCCCTCTATCGCGCGAAGAATGAGGGCAAGGGCAATTATCGCTTCTTCGAAACGGCCATGGACGCCGAGGCGCAGGAACGCCGCCGGGTGGAAGTCGACCTGCACGATGCGCTGGGGCGTGGCGAGCTGGAGCTGTATTTCCAGCCCCTGTTCGGCCTGTCGCAGAACCGGGTGACTGCGTTCGAGGCGCTGATGCGCTGGAACCATCCGACGCGGGGACTGGTGTCGCCGATCAATTTCATTCCGCTGGCCGAGGAAACCGGGCTTATCATCCCGATCGGCGAATGGGCGATCCGCGAGGCCTGCCGGGTGGCGGCGCAATGGCCCGAACATATTCGCGTCGCGGTCAATATCTCGCCGGTGCAGTTCCGCTCCAGCGCGTTGAACCGCATCATATTGCAGGCGCTGGCCGAAAGCGGGCTTGCGCCGGGCCGGCTGGAGCTGGAAATCACCGAGAGCCTGTTCATCGAGAATGTCGAATCGACATTGTCGTCGCTGCACAGCCTGCGCGCGCTGGGCGTGCGCGTGGCGCTGGACGATTTCGGCACCGGCTATTCGTCGCTGAGCTATCTGCGCAGCTTTCCGTTCGACAAGATCAAGATCGACCGCAGCTTCATCGTCGACCTGCTCGCGCATGACGGCGCGACCGCGATCATCCGGTCCATCACCACGCTGGCCGAGGCGCTGGGGATGGAAACGACCGCCGAGGGCGTGGAGAATGTCGACCAGCTCGATATATTGCGCAGCCAGGGCTGCAACCAGATTCAGGGCTATTATTTCAGCAAGCCGCTGCCCAAATCGGAAGTCGACAGGCTGCTCGGCATCACGGTCGAAAGCGTGGCGGCGGATCGGGCGGCGGCCGCTTAATTCCTTGCTGTCCTCCCCCGTCAAGGGAAGGATGCCTCAATCCCGGCAATAGCCTTCCTTGCCGACCGTCACGATCAGGCAGTCCTGCTTGCCCGCCAGATATTTATAGCCGGTCTGGTCGCCCGATCCGGCGCGCAGGGTCTCCGCCTTGCCGTCACGGGTGAAGGCGATGCTCTCGCCCCTGGCGGTGCCGGCATAGTCGGCCTGCCGGTCGAGCGTATCCTTGATCGTCAGCGTATAGGCACCTGGTTTGACTCCAGGCTTGATGTCGAGAAATAGCCCTTCCGGCCCGGTCCAGCGTCCGGCCCAGGCCGCGACCGGCGCGGCGCCGGCCTCTCCCTCATGCGCGGCGAGCGCATCCTGATCCTCTGGAATGGCGGTAATCTCCGGCGGAGGCGTGGCTGCGTTGTTCGCAGGCGCGGCCGCGTCTTTCGGGGCACCACATGCGGACAGCGCGAACAACGCCATGGCTGCTGTAGCGATTGCCGGGGAACAGGGAAAAAGCGTCATCGATCGATCTCCTGACTTAACAAGTCGCCAGTGCAGGATTCGATCCGCCAGAGTCACAGCATGTCAATCGCGCTCGACGCGGGCGGCGAAGCACCCATGCGCCGCGTTATGAGCATGTAGATATGCGATTCCCGAATCTTCGAACAGTGTTCGGATGACGCCATCGGCCTCGCCGGGCATGGCCAGTCTGGCGCTCCGCAACATGCCCTCCGCGTCGAAAGCCCGAAAGGCGAGCGGCCGGCCCGCGAATATCGGCGGCGTCATGTCATGACAGGATGCCGTCCGGGCCGCATATTCGCGGACATAGATAGCGTAGGCCGACCGATAGGGCGTAGCCACGTCATGGCTGACATGGTGCAGCAGGATCAAAGGCTCGCCGCGGTGCGCATCCTCCAGCGTGACGCGGCACGGAAAGCCGGCATCGGCGTCGGCCATAACGCGGCGGGCGCCGCATCGCGCCAGGTCCGCGTCCGAGGCGCCGAACAGATGGGCAAAGGCCTGCGGTTCGAGGCCGGTCACACGATAGGTCATCGCCATTCTCCCGTTGGTTGCGCCGTATCGGTAGAATGATGCTGTTCCTTCGGCGTCCCGTTGCTTGCTTTCAAAGGACGGGCCGACACCTCCGGATGACTGATCGCTTTTATCACTTAGGGGAACGCAAAAAACCAATTTCCTTATCGCAAGCCTAACGCCTACATCAGCATCCTCAACGACAGCCCCGCATAATGGAGTTCCCATGGCCCTTATCAACACACCTCTTCAGCCATTCTCGGCGACCGCTTACAAGGAAGGCAAGTTTGTCGACGTCACGGAAGCCGATGTGAAGGGCAAATGGGCGGTCTTCTTCTTCTATCCCGCAGACTTCACCTTCGTCTGCCCGACCGAGCTGGAAGACCTGGCCGGCATCTATCCGACGCTGCAGGGGCTGAACGTCGAGGTTTATTCGGTATCGACCGACACGCATTTCAGCCACAAGGCCTGGCATGACAGCTCGCCGGCGATCGGCAAGATCGACTATTATATGCTCGGCGACCAGAACCACGCGCTGTCGAACCAGTTCGGCGTATTGCGCGAAGGCGTCGGCCTGGCCGATCGCGGCACCTTCGTGCTGGATCCCGAAGGCGTGATCCAACTCGTCGAAATCACGCCGGAGGGTGTGGGCCGCAACGCCGTCGAACTGCTGCGCAAGATCAAGGCGCTGCAATATTGGACCAGCCATCCGGGCGAAGTCTGCCCCGCCAAGTGGGAAGAGGGTGAGGCCACGCTGGCCCCGTCGCTCGACCTGGTCGGCAAGATCTAAAAGCATACCCCCCCCTCGGGGTCACGATGTGGCCTGGGGTGGAGCGCAAGCCGCCCCAGGCCATATTTGTATCTATCGGAGGAATTCACCATGCTCGACGCCACCCTGACCCAGCAGCTCAAGGCCTATCTGGTCAACATCCGTGAGCCGATCGAACTGGTCGCCGCGTTGGGCGACGACGCCAAGTCGAAGGAACTGGACGCGCTGTTGCACGAGATCGCCGCGCTGTCGGACAAGGTATCGGTGGTGCCCGGCATCGACCGTCGCACCCCCAGCTTCATGATCCGCCGCACCGGCACCGATATCGGCGTGCGGTTCGCGGGTATCCCGATGGGGCATGAGTTCACGTCGCTGGTGCTCGCATTGCTGCAGGTTGGCGGGCATCCGTCGAAGGCCGCGCAGGATGTGATCGAGCAGGTGAAGAGTCTCGATGGCGATTATGCGTTCGAAACCTATTTCTCGCTCACCTGCCAGAATTGCCCCGACGTGGTGCAGGCGCTCAATCTGATGAGCGTGCTCAACCCCCGAATCAGCCATGTCGCGATCGACGGCGGCCTGTTCCAGGACGAGGTGGAGGCGCGCAAGGTGATGGCGGTGCCGACCATCTTCCTGAACGGCGAGAGCTTCGGCCAGGGCCGTATGGAGCTGGAGCAGATCGTCGCGAAGATCGACAGCGGTGCGTCCGCGCGCGCGGCGGAGAAGCTGAAAAACAAGGAAGCGTTTGACGTCCTCATCGTCGGCGGCGGACCTGCGGGCGCGGCGGCGGCGATCTATGCGGCGCGCAAGGGCATCCGCACGGGGATCGCGGCCGAGCGGTTCGGCGGACAGGTGCTCGACACGATAGGAATCGAGAATTTCATTTCGGTCAGCCACACGGAAGGACCAAAGCTGGCCGCGCATCTGGAACAGCATGTCAGGGAGTATGATGTCGATATCATGAACCTGCAGCGTGCGGCCAAACTGGTGCCCGCGCCGCGCGAAGGTGGGCTGCACGAAGTCGTGCTGGACAATGGCGCGGTGCTGAAGGCGAAGACGGTGATCCTGTCGACCGGCGCGCGCTGGCGGACGATGAACGTGCCGGGCGAAGACGAATATCGCAACCGGGGCGTGGCCTATTGCCCGCACTGCGACGGCCCGCTCTACAAGGGCAAGCGGGTCGCGGTGATCGGCGGCGGCAATAGCGGCGTCGAGGCGGCGATCGATCTGGCCGGTATCGTCGCGCATGTCACGCTGATCGAATATGACAGCGCATTGCGCGCCGACGCCGTATTGCAGCGCAAGCTGAACAGCCTGCCCAATGTCCGCGTCGTCACTTCGGCGCTGACGACGCAGGTCCATGGCGATGGCGACAAGGTGATCGGGCTGACCTATCGCGACCGCGTAACCGACGCATCGCATCTCGTCGATCTGGAGGGCATCTTCGTTCAGATCGGCCTGGTCCCGAACAGCGAATGGCTGACCGGTTCCGTCGCCCTGTCGCCGCGGGGCGAGATCGAGGTCGATCATCGCGGCGCGACGTCGATCCCCGGCGTCTTCGCGGCGGGCGATGTGACGACCGTCCCCTACAAGCAGATCGTGATCGCATGCGGCGAAGGGTCGAAGGCGGCGCTGTCGGCGTTCGACTATCTGATCCGCCTGGCCCCCGAAGTGGTTGAGGAATCGGCGGAGAAGATGGCGCTGAGCGCCTGATCCTTCCTGTGCCAAAAGAAGAGGGCGGAGCGTCAGCGCTTCGCCCTTTTTCATGTGCCGCGAAAGACAGGGTGGAGGCCCGACCGGGAATCGAACCCGGGTGCGAGGATTTGCAGTCCTCTACGTAACCACTCCGCCATCGAGCCATCCGGTGGTGGGCCGTGCAAATGTGCGGCTTTGCCCGCAAAGTCAAGCGGCCTTGGGGCGGCGGCAACTCTGCGATAGCTAAGAATCTGTGCGGGTGCAGCGTAAAGCGGCTTGGCGGCGCGGTCCATGTGTCTTAGACGTCCGATATGCAATTACTGTATTGCATAGGCAATACAGTTGTGCCATTCGGAGACCTGCCGTGACCGAAACGAATTTTGCCTCGATGCGCGCCGCCATGGTGGAAAGCCAGCTTCGCACCAGCGACGTCAGCGACGTGCGCGTGATCGCCGCGATGGCGCATGTGCCGCGCGAGGATTATGTCCCTGCCGAGCGCCGCGCCATGGCTTATATCGACCGTCCCGTGCCGCTGGGCGAGGGCAAGGCGCTCAATCCGCCGCTCGCGACCGGCCGGCTGTTGACCGAAGCGGCGATCAAGACGGGTGAGCGCGTGCTGCTGGTGGGCGCGGCGACCGGCTATGCGGAGGCGGTGCTGAAGGAAATGGGCGCGGTCGTCACCGCGCTGGATGAGCAGGCGGCGTTGGCCGGTCCTTCGGGCGCGGCGGATTTCGACGTGCTGCTGATCGACGGCGCGGTCGAAACAGTGCCGCAGGGTCTGGTCGATGCGCTCGCGGCCAATGGACGTGCGTCCTTCGGCCTTGTCGAGCGCGGCGTGACGCGGCTGTGCACCGGCCGCAAGAGCGGCGGCGCGTTTGGACAAGCGACGCTGGCGGACCTGGAGATGGTGGTCCTGGCCGGCTTTGCCCGTCCCAAGAGCTTTGTATTTTGAAAGCGACCTGATGATTGCCCAGCGCCTGTTTCTCGGTTCTGCCGCCGCACTGGCGCTGGTCACGACAAGCCTTCCGGCCTCTGCCGGCACGTTGCAGGACGCGCTGCGCAAGGCCTATCTGTCCAATCCGACGCTCACCGCCGCCCGCGCGGGGCAGCGGGCGACCGACGAGAGCGTGCCGATCCAGAAGGCGTCGGGCCGCCCCTCGCTGATCGCCGGCGCGGACTATACCGAATCGGTGGTGCGATCCTCGCAGTTCAACCCGCGCCGCACGCTGCAGGCCGACGCGACCCTGTCCGTTCCGTTATATTCCGGCGGCGCGGTGCGCAACGGGGTGAAGGCGGCGGAGACGCGCGTGGAAGCGGGCCGGGCCGATCTGCGCGCGACCGAGGCGTCCATCTTCTCCCGCGTGGTCGCCGCCTATATGGACGTGATCGCCAATAGCGCGATCGTTTCCCTGAACTTGCAGAATGTCCATGTGCTCGACGTCAACCTGCAGGCGACCAACGACCGGTTCGAGGTCGGCGACCTGACCCGCACCGATATCGCCCAGTCCGAATCGCGCCTTGCGCTCGCGCGCAGCGACCTGCAGCAGGCGCAGGCGAACCTGATCGCGGCGAAGGAAAATTATATCGCGCTGGTCGGCGAAGCGCCCGACATGCTGGACGCGCCGCCGGAATTGCCCGGCCTGCCCGCCACGCCCGACGGCGCGGTGCAGGTCGCACTCGCGGACAATCCCGATATAGCGTCGGCGAAGAAGGATCGCGAGGCGGCGGCCTATGACGTGCGCGTGGCCCATGCCGCCGCGCTGCCGACGATTTCGGCGGTCGGTCAGGCCAGCCATACAGACTATCTCAAATCCCTGCGCAGCAGCGTGCCGGGCGCGGTCGACCAGCGGGTCAACCAGGCGTTTATCGGCGCGAGCCTGAACCTGCCCTTGTTTCAGGGCGGCCGCCCCGCAGCGCAGGTGCGGCAGGCGCAGGCGCGCGAATCGGCGACGATGGAAAATGAAATAGCGACCGAGCGCGGCGTGATTTCGCAGGCCCGCGCCGCCTATGCGAGTTGGCAGGCGTCCCTGCAGACGATCCAGTCGAGCCAGAAGGCGGTCGACGCGGCGTCGCTCTCGCTGGAGGGCGTGCGTGCGGAAAACACCGTCGGCAGCCGCACCATTCTCGACATATTGAATGCCGAGCAGGAAGCGTTGATTGCCCGTGTGCAGCTCGTGTCGGCGCGACGGAACGCCTATGTCGCGGCCTTTTCGGTGCTGGCGGCGATGGGCCATGCCGAAGCGCGCGACCTGGGGCTGGAGAGCGGCGCGCTCTATGACCCGATCGTCAATTATGCGCGGGTGAAGGACAAGTGGTGGGACTGGGACTATGATCCAAAGCCGATGCCGGTCGCCACGCGCACCGTTGACACGCCGGCCCAAAACGCCATTGTGGCCCCGGCAACGGACCGGTAACCATAACCGGTCCGGATTGCCGGCGGCTGACGCGCTACTAAAGGGACGGCAATGGGGGACATGAGCAAGGAACCCTCGATGGAAGAGATACTCTCCTCCATCAAGCGGATCATCGCGGAGGAGGGCGAAGAAGCGGCCCGCGCCGCGCCGCGCGCGCCGCGTCGCGGGACCGACCCTGTTCCTGTTTCCTCCGGCCCTGATGTCTCCGACTCCATTTCCCTCGTAAGCGCCGCGCTGGAGGATGATGACGTGCTAGGCGAATTGCCGCCGGGGGCGATCAGCGCCCAGGCCGAGGAAGTGCTGGAACTGACCGACGCAATCGCGATGGAGGACGTCATGGCGCCGACGCCCGCCCCCAGCCCCCGCGCGCCGGAGAAGGCGGTGTCCAAAGCAAAGGCGACTGCGAAGAGTGTTGCGGATGCCGCGCCTACGACTGTGAAAACAGAGGCAGGCGCGCCCGAGACGATCCTTTCGGTTGAAAGCGAAGTCGCCGCGCGCCATTCGCTTTCGGCCTTGTCCTCGATGGTCGTGAAGCCCGCCGAAGGGGGCGACAATACGCTCGACGCGCTGGTCCGGTCGATGCTGCGGCCGATGCTGAAGGAATGGCTCGACGCGCAGCTACCCGAAATGGTCGAAGCGATGGTCGCCAAGGAAATTGCGCGAATCACCGGACGCGGGATTTAAACGGCTTCGTCCCGGATTTCGCCGGGGCGGCCAACCCTCTTTCCAGCGCCGCCATCGCCTCCTAAGCTCCTGCCATGAAGAGGATGCTGATTGCCGGGGCTGCGCTGATTGCCCTATCGTCCGGGACCGCAGAGGCCCGCCCGCTCACCCCGCTGGACCTGGCGACGCTTAACCGCATCGCCGCGCCGGCGGTCTCGGCCGATGGAAAGTGGCTGGCCTATCAGTTGCGCACCACCGATCTGGCCGCCAATCGCGGGCGGACCGACCTGTATCTGCTTGACCTGAACGCCAGGGGGGAGACGCCAAAAGCCATCGCGTCCGCGCCCGACAGCAATGAAGGCAGCCCGGCTTTCTCGCCGGACGGCAAGACGCTTTATTATCTGAAGGACGACCAGTTGTGGCGCACAGCCGTTACGGGCGGCGCTGCGGAGCAGGTGACGCGCGCGCCCGGCGGTATTTCTGGGTTTGCGCTCGCCCCGGCCGGGGACAGGGTGGCGGTCTGGGCCGACCGGCCGGTGGGTGCGAAATCGCTCGCCGATACACAGGCCCCGGCTACCGCCAATGCGGGATCGGGCCGGGTCTATGACAGGCTGTTCGTGCGGCATTGGGACGTCTGGGCGGACGGCCAGCGATCAGCGATCTTCGTTCTGCCGCTGACCGGCACACTGCTCCAGCGTATGGGCGTGTCGGTGATGGGCGACCTGGTCGGCGACAGCCCGTCCAAGCCGTTCGGCGGGGGCGAGGAGATCGGCTGGAGCGCGGACGGCAAGACGCTCTATTTCGCGCTGCGCGAGGCGGGGACGAACGAGTCGCTCTCGACCAATCTCGACATCTTCGCCGCCCCTGCCGATGGCAGTGGTGCGCCGGTCAACCTGACGGCCGCGAACAAGGCGACCGACACGCTGCCGACGGTTTCGCCGGACGGGAAGTGGCTGGCTTATGCGGCGATGAAGACGCCAGGCTATGAATCGGACCGTCAGGTGCTGATGCTGCGCGATCTTGCCAGCGGGCAGACCCGCGCCCTGACCCAGGACTGGGACCGGTCGGTGGCGTCGATCGCCTGGGCGAAGGACGGCAGGTCGCTGCTGGTTACCGCTTTCGACACGCTGGACGAGCCGGTGTTCCGCGTCGATGCGGCATCGGGCAAGGTGACGCGGCTGACACAACAGGGCGCGGCGGGCAATGTCGTGCCGACCGGCGATGGCGGCTTCGTCTATACGATCAACACCATTCAGGCCCCCGACGACCTGTGGCGCATAGGTGCTAAGGGCAAGCCGGTGCGGCTGACCGCGGTCAATGCCGACAAACTCGCCGACATCGACCCGGTCGACGTCGTGCGCTTCCCCTTCAAGGGCGCGAGCGGCGACACGGTATGGGCGCAGATCGTGAAGCCCCAGAGTGGCGGAAAAACGCGTGCGACCGGCAAGCTGCCCACCGCCTTCCTCGTCCATGGCGGGCCGCAGTCGAGTTTCGCCGACAGTTGGTCCTGGCGCTGGAACCCGAAGGTCTTTGCAGCGCATGGCTATGCGGCGGTCATGGTCGATTTCCACGGATCGATCGGCTATGGCCAGGCCTTCACCGACAGCATCACCGGCGACTGGGGCGGCAAGCCGCTGGAGGATTTAAAGCTGGGCCTCGCGGCGGCGGCGGCGGAGGACGGGGCGGTCGATCCCGCCAATGCCTGTGCGCTGGGCGCATCCTATGGCGGCTATATGATGAACTGGGTGCAGGGAAACTGGGGCGATGCGTTCAAATGCATCGTCAACCATGACGGCATCTTCGACACCCGCGCCATGGCGTTCGAGACCGAGGAGCAATGGTTCGACCGCCACGACAATCTGGGCGACTGGTGGACGCGCCCCGATGCCGAGAAATGGAATCCGCAGCGCCTGTCCAGCACCTGGAAGACGCCGATGCTGGTGATCCATAGCGAGAAGGATTATCGCATCCCGGTGACACAGGGCATCGCCGCCTTTACGGCGCTGCAACTGCGCGGCGTCCCTTCCCGCTTCCTCAGCTTCCCCGACGAAAATCACTGGGTGCTGAAGCCCAAGAACAGCATGCAATGGTATGCGGAAGTGTTCCGCTGGGTGGATCAGTGGACGAGGAAATGAGGGATTCTACAGAAGGGCGTATTGATTACGAATTCTTGGCAGAAACATATTCCTGCCTTTGAAGCTGGGGGTCTTAAGTGCTATATTATGTTCATGGTCAGCATTAAGATTGATATTGTGGATGGCCCGCTTGATGCTGGCATGCCCCAAAAGCCCAAATATCGTACTGTTCGACAGGCGGATGGCCGCATGACAAAGCTGCGTATGATTGACGCTGACAGCCCAAGCTTCGCCGCTGATTTCAAAGCGTCGTTCAAGGCTAGCGTCCGTATGGCGCGCGAAGAAAACCGAGCGCACAAGAGCAAGATTTGATTTGTCAAAGGCTGAGCGGTAAAGGTTTTGCCCGACCGCGCCTATGGATTATCGCAGGACCTAATGGCTGCGGTAAGAGTACGGCCTATGGGCGTAGCGACGTCGCGGGATTTGACGGATCAGTCTGGATTATCAATCCTGATTTGCTGACCGCGCGTTTGCGCGATAGCGAAAACGCGCGGTCAGCAAGCGGCGAATGTCGCTGCCGTGCAACGCATTGAACAGTGGTTGCATGCGTCCATCGCTGTGCACCAGACGATCGGTGTGGAAACCGTATTGTCCAGTCCCAAATATCGTCGCTTGGTCGAAAAGGCGCATAAGCACGGTTTCGAAGTCCGGCTGATCTATATCTATGTCGACAGCGTCAAGCGGCAGCTCGAACGCATTCAGTATCGGGTTGCCAAGGGTGGGCATGATGTGCCGGCGGACAAGGTCGCGGCGCGACGCGACCGCTCCTTTGAGCAACTCGAATGGTTTTTCGAACAGGCCGATCTTGCGTGGGTTTTTGACAACAGCCTTTCGGAACCGCGTCTCGTTGCGCGAAAAGAGCCTGGGCAAATCACAATCCAATCCGGCGTGCCAACGGAGATCATGTCCCGGCTGGTGTGATGCGCGCACGCGCTTGCGCCTCGACGGGGAAGCGCTAAAGCCGCTTCCATGACCGAACTGCCCAAGACATTCGACCCCGCCGCCATCGAAGCCCGCTGGTATAGCCATTGGGAGCGCGAGGGGCTGTTCCGGCCCGCGCGGCCTGACGCGACGCCTTACACGATCGTCAATCCGCCGCCGAACGTGACCGGGTCGCTGCATATCGGCCATGCGCTCGACAACACGTTGCAGGACATCATGATCCGCTATGAGCGGTTGCGCGGCAAGGATGCGCTATGGGTGGTCGGCACCGACCATGCGGGGATCGCCACGCAAATGGTGGTCGAGCGGCAGTTGAATGCGAAGGGCGAGAAGCGGACCGACTATAGCTGCGAGAATTTCGTCAAGAAGGTCTGGGAGTGGAAGGAAGAGAGCGGCGGCGAGATCACGTCGCAGCTTCGTCGTCTGGGCTGCTCGATGGACTGGGCGAACGAGCGCTTCACGATGGACGAAGGCTTTTCGAAGGCGGTCCTCAAGGTGTTCGTCGAACTGCACAGGCGCGGGCTGCTCTATCGCGACAAGCGGCTGGTGAACTGGGATCCGGGCCTCAAGACCGCCATCTCCGACCTAGAGGTCGAGACGCGCGAGATTGAAGGGCAGTTCTGGCACTTCACCTATCCGCTGGAGGATGGCAGCGGCACCATTTCGGTCGCGACCACGCGGCCGGAGACGATGCTGGCCGACATGGCGGTCGCGGTGAACCCGTCCGACGAGCGCTATGCCGCGCTGGTGGGGAAGAAGATACGGTTGCCGATCACTGGCCGCCTGATCCCGATCGTGACCGACGATCATGCGGACCCGGAACTGGGATCGGGCGCGGTCAAGATCACGCCGGGGCATGACTTCAACGATTTCGAGGTCGGCAAGCGCGCGGGATTCAAGGCGGGCGAGATGCTCAACATGCTCGACGCCGATGCGAAGGTGGTGCAGGTCGGCGGCATTCCCGACGCCTATATCGGCCTCGATCGCTTCGAGGCGCGCAGGAAGGTGGTCGCTGCGATCGACGCGCTGGGATTGTTGGAGAAGGTCGAGGATCGCGTGATCCAGACCCCTTATGGCGACCGGTCGGGCGTGGTGATCGAACCCTGGCTGACCGACCAATGGTATGTCGATGCCGCGACGCTGGCGAAGCCGGCGATCGAGGCGGTGCGCTCGGGCGCGATCGAGATCGTGCCGAAGACGTGGGAAAAGACCTGGTTCAACTGGATGGAGAATATCCAGCCGTGGTGCGTGTCGCGGCAATTGTGGTGGGGGCACCGGATACCGGCATGGTATGGTCCTAAGAAGATTGACGACGACCATTTGTCTGAAGACCCCAATTCGCTTGGGGGGCTTGAGATATTCATCGGTGAAACCGAGGATGAAGCGGCCGAAGCTGCTCGGTTATATTATGGTTCTAAATTTGTAGTCACTACGAGCAACGATGCTCCGTGGAATGCCCCACAAGGCATGACTCATGAGTCGGAATTCCATGGCGATGAACTTAGGGTTATATCAATTCATCGTGACCCCGATGTCCTCGACACATGGTTCTCCTCCGCTCTCTGGCCATTCGGTACGCTGGGCTGGCCCGAGCAGACGACCAACCTTGCGCGCCACTATCCCAACGACCTGCTCATCTCCGGCTTTGACATATTGTTCTTCTGGGACGCGCGGATGGCGATGATGGGGCAGGAGTTCATGGGCGACGTGCCATGGAAGAAACTCTATCTTCACGGCCTCGTCCGCGCCGCCGACGGCGCGAAAATGTCGAAGTCCAAGGGCAATGTCGTCAATCCGCTCGGCCTGATCGACCGATATGGCGCCGACGCGCTGCGCTTCTTCATGGCCGCAATGGAGAGCCAGGGCCGCGACATCAAGATGGATGAGAAGCGGGTCGAGGGCTATCGCAACTTCGCGACGAAGCTGTGGAACGCCGCGCGCTTCTTGCAGGCGAACGGGGTCGCGGCTTCGGCCAGCGCGAACGCGCCCGAGGCGGCGCTGCCGGTCAACCGCTGGATCATCGCCGAGACGGTAAAGACCGTGCAGGCGATCGACATGGCGCTGGCCGACCTGCGCTTCGATGCGGCCGCCAATGCCATCTATCACTTTGTCTGGGACCAGTTTTGCGACTGGTATATCGAACTGACGAAGGGTCAGATGAACGAAGAGACCCAAGCGGTCGCGGGCTGGGCGTTCGACCAGATCCTCGTGATGCTGCATCCGTTCATGCCGTTCGTCACCGAAGAATTGTGGCATGCCATGTCCGGTCCCACCCACCCACGGTCCAACGACCTGATCGTCGCCGCATGGCCGCAGGTCGATGCGCAGTCGCTCGACACGGTTGCCAGCGCTGAGGTCGACTGGCTGATACGACTGGTGCAGGCGATCCGCACCGCGCGAACGGAACTCAACGTGCCCCCCGGCGCAAAGATGCCGATGCGTGTTGTCGACGCCGATCAAGCGGCGCGTGATCGTGTGCGTCGACAGGAAGCCGCGATCGGTCGTCTCGCACGGGTCAGCGGAATCAGCTTTGGGGCTATCGACGGGAACGACGCCGCCATTCAGGTGCCGGTCGATGGCGTGACCTATGTGCTGCCGCTGGGCAATGCGATCGACCTCACGGCCGAAAAGGCGCGGCTTACCAAGGCGATGGAGGTCGCCGCCAAGGAGCGTGATGCGCTTGCCGGAAGGCTCTCCAACGCCAGCTTCGTCGGGCGCGCCAAGCCCGAAGCGGTGGCGAAGGCGCGGGAGGATCATGCTGAAAAAAGCGCCGAGGCCGAGCGATTGGCGGCGGCGCTGGCGCGTTTGGGGTAAGATTATAGTCATATCAACGTCGTTCGTGCTGAGTAGAGACTGAGCTTGTTTCACCTGATGCGGTATCGAAGTATCGCGTCCAGACGCACGATCCTTCGATACGCCACTTCGACAGGCTCAATGGTTACTCAGAACGAACGGCCATGGTTACTCACAAGATGGACCGGGCAATATTTTATGGAGAGCGAAAGCAGATGGCCACGGCATCGGGACAACAGCGACGCGACCTGACCGTCGGGCCGATCGGCAAGACTTTGCTGCTGTTTACTTTGCCGACGCTGGCGTCGAACATCCTCCAGTCGCTCAACGGATCGATCAATTCGGTGTGGGTCGGGCGCTTTCTGGGGGAGGGCGCGCTGGCGGCGACGGCGAACGCCAACATCATCATGTTCCTGATGTTCTCGACCGTGTTCGGTTTCGGCATGGCGGCGACGGTGCTGGTGGGGCAGGCGTTCGGCAAGCGCGACATTCTGGCCGCGCGCAAGGCGTTCGGTTCGGCGCTCGGATTCTGCTTCGCGCTGGCGCTGGCGGTCGCGGTCCTGGGCTATCTTTTTTCGCCCGCCATCCTGCGCGCGCTGGCGACGCCGGAGGCGGTCTATCCGCTCGCCCGCGAATATCTGCGCATCATCTTTCTCGCCATGCCCGCCATATTGATGTTCGTCATGCTGATGATGGGCCTGCGCGGGACCGGCGACGCGATGACGCCGCTCTGGTTCATGATCCTGGCGGTCGTCCTCGACAGCGGTCTCAATCCGCTCTTCATCCTCGGTCTTGGCCCGGTGCCGCGCATGGGGATCGCCGGATCGGCGCTGGCGACACTGGTGGCCAATTATATAGCGGTGTTCGCCCTCGCCGCCTTCATCTATGCGCGCGATATGCCGTTGCGGCTGAAGGGCGCGGAACTGCGCTGGCTGGTGCCCAATCGCGCCGAACTATGGCTGATCCTGACCAAGGGTCTGCCGATGGGCCTGCAGATGATCGTCATCTCCGGCGCGGGACTGGTGCTGATCGGACTGGTCAACCGCGAAGGGCTGCTGACCACGGCGGCTTATGGCGCGTCGCAACAGGTATGGACTTATATCCAGATGCCGGCGATGGCGATCGGCGGCGCGGTAAGCGCGATGGCGGCGCAGAATGTGGGTGCTGGACGATGGGACCGGGTAGGCCTGATCGCGCGGCGCGGCGTCGGCTTCCACATCGCCTTTACCGGCACGGTCATTGTGCTGATTCTGCTGTTCGACCGTCCCGTGCTCGCGCTGTTTCTGGGTAGCGATAGTCCCGCGATCGCCATCGCGCGCCATATGCAGTTCCTGGCGAGCTGGAGCTTCCTGCTGTTCGGTGTGCCGATGGTATTGTTCGGAGTGATGCGCGCCAATGGCGTGGTGGTGACGCCGCTGATCATCCTTGCCCTGTCGATGTTTCCGGTGCGGCTTGGCACATATTTTCTGGGCTATCCGTTGCTCGGCGCGGATGCGCTGTGGCTCAGCATGCCGGTCGGGTCCGGCTTCGCCGTGCTGGCGGCGGGCGCGGTCTATCTGAAGGGCGGCTGGAAGACGGCGCGGCTGATCGTGCCGCCCGTGCGCGAAGAATGCGAGGAGCATGTGCGGGCGGAGGCCGAACCGGCCGGGCGGATGACGCCGACGGTATGACCGGCCTGAATATCGGTTCCCGTCATCCCCGCGGAGCCGGGGATTCTATCGCCCCATATTCTATCGCCCCTGCGCGCGCCAGCGGGTGACGGTGCGTTCGAGAATGCCGTCTTCGCCGCCGCTCTGCTGCCATAGGCCGGTGAAGCTCGGATCGCCCGATGCGGGGCGGCGATGCTCTTCCAGATTGTCGAGCGCGACACGGATCGGCACGGCGACACCCTCGCCGCAGATGATGCACTCGCGGTTGCGCAGCGCGGGGATCGAATCGAGAAAGCCGCGCGCCCCTTCGGGCATCGCCGCCTTCACGAACGCCTGATCGCGGTCGTTGTTGAGCCGCATGGCGATGATCGTGCCGCACTGCGACAGCACGCCTTCGGCCAGGTCGGATGGGCGCTGGGTGATGAGACCCAGCGACACGCCATATTTGCGGCCTTCCTTGGCGATACGTTCCAATATCTTGCGCACCGCCTGACCACCGCCGGTCGTGGTATTGGGGATGTAGCGATGCGCTTCCTCGCACACGAGCAGGATCGGCCGTTGCGGTTCGTTGCGCGCCCAGATCGCATAGTCGAACACGAGGCGCGACAGCACCGATACCACGGTCGAGGTGATCTCGGTCGGCATGGCGGAGGTGTCGATGATCGAAATCGGCTTGCCGTTCGAGGGCAGGCGGAAAATCTTGGCGAGGAAAGCCTGCATCGTATCCGCGACCAGCATGCCGGAGAACATGAAGCTGTAGCGCGGGTCGGCCTTGATCTCGTCGATCTTGGTCTTCAACCGCATGTAGGGCAGCGAATTGGTGCCCTTGTCGAGCTTGCCCATCTCGTTCGACAGGAGGGTGGTCAGGTCGGACAGGAGATAGGGGATCGGCGAATCGACGGTCAGTCGGCCGATCTGTTCGGCCAGACGATTCTTGCCACGCGCGACAAGCATGCATTTGGCGAGAATGTCGCAATCGAGCGTGCGTTCGGCCCCTTCGGAGGTGACGAACACCTCGCAATGTTCCTCGAAATTCATCAGCCAATAGGGCAGGGCCAGGTTCGACACGTCGAAGATCGCGCCATTATCCTTGAACGCGGCGCTATATTCGCCATGCGGATCGATCATGACGATATGGCCCTGCGGCGCGAGGTCGCAGATGCGGTGCAGGATCAGCGCGGCGCTGGTCGACTTGCCGGTGCCGGTCGAGCCGAGCAGCGCGAAATGCTTGCCCAGCATGGCGTCGACATAGAGTGCGGCGCGCGTATCCTGGGTGGGGTAGACCATGCCGATCTCGACATTGGCGCGGTTGTCCGCCGCATAGATTTCGCGCATGTCGCTGCTCGACACGGGAAAGATCTGGGTGCCGGGTGTGGGATAGCGGGTCACGCCGCGACGGAAATTATAGATTTTGCCGGTCAGCCGCTCTTCGTCGCCCTCACCCAGAAAATCGATGTCGGTGACGATCTTGCTCGGATCGCGCCGGTCCAGCGTCATCGATCGGATATTGGCGACCAGCCAACTGGCGCCGACGCGCATCTTGACCTGGCTGCCGACCTGCCCTGCCATGGCGATGCAGGGGTCCGGGTCATTGGCGTAGCGGGAGAGGCCCGATGCTTCGATCAGCGCCTGGGAGCTTGACCCGGCGATCTGGAACACGATGCCCATGGCCTCGCCCAGCGGATGGGCGCTTGCCTGACCAAACTGTGCATTGCCCGTCATCTGATTCATACCGCCGCTCCAAGAGGCCGCTTTCTCTGGCCGATCGGACGGACGTAAAGGAAAGAGGTAAACATAGGCTTAGGACAGCCGGGGATCAGATCCTGCGCGCCACGGCGCCCGCGGCGCAACCCATTGCCACCGCCATGGCGATGGCGACCAGGCCGTAGAAGAGGGCGTAATTCTCCGCCGCCTGCGCGATGAAGCGTTCGAAGCCCGACTTGCGGATGACGATGTCGCGGGTCGCGGCGGCGATGACGCGCCCGTCCTGCACTAGGAAAGTCTCGGCGGTATAATCGCCCACGATAACGCGGGCAGACAGCGGCAGCCGGGCGCGATAGAGGATGCCCTGGCTGATCTCCACCGCGCCGGGACGCTCGACATAAAGGCCGGCGCGCCTGCGCAGATCGACCAGTCCCGCCTGGAACCGCTCCAGTTCCGCATTCTCGTTCAGCGAGGCGGGGGAGAGTTGCAGCTTGTCCACGCCCAGCTCGTAGATGGCGGCGGTGCGCGCGTCGACGATCCGGTCGATCGGGCGCGACGACGCCATTGCGTAGAAACTGGGGGCGGAGCGGAAACGCGCGCTGTCGGCATTGACCCAGATACCCGCGACCTTCTGTTTTTCCCGCATCATGATCGACTGGTCGGGGCCTTTCAGCACGACGACGATGTCGGGCTTGTCCTGCGGCGTGCGGCCGTCCGGATAGACGATCGCGCCGAACAGAAGCAATTGCGCGCCGGTGAAGCTGTACTGAATGTCGATTTCGCGCTGCGACACGTCCGGCACCAGTCGCGGCGGGGCTTTCGCTCCGGTCGCCAGCGTCATCGCCGCGAGGAGGACCGCCACTCTCCCCTTCACCGCAATTGCACCGTGTAGATTTCATCAGGCCGCCAGGCGAGGCCGAGCATCAGTCGCATCGCGATCACCAGCACGATGAACGCCAGCACCACGCGCAGATATTCCGGCTTCACCTTCATCGATATGCGCGTGCCGACCTGCGCGCCCACCACGCTGCCGATCAGCAGCAGCAGGGCCAGCACCAGATCGACCGCCTTGGTCGTCGTCGCATGGACCATCGTCGTCGCCATGGTGACGAAGGTAATCTGGAACAGCGAGGTGCCGACCACCACCTGCGTCGTCATGCCGAGCAGGTAGATCATCGCCGGGACCATGACGAAGCCGCCGCCGACCCCCAGCAAC
The DNA here is from genome assembly GCA_964250175.1 of uncultured Sphingobium sp. GTDB lineage: Bacteria > Pseudomonadota > Alphaproteobacteria > Sphingomonadales > Sphingomonadaceae > Sphingobium. The sequence goes on from CAXUEQ010000004.1 coordinate 48,375, forward strand.
ATGGTGAGAATGCCGGTGGCGATGCCGAGCAACAGCGGCGCGAGCGGCGAGATATACAGGCCCGAGCGATAGAAGCGCCAGCGCATCGGCAGCGCCGCGATCAGCGGATGATGGCGGCGCTTGCGCGCCTGCGACCGCGCGCCCGTGCGCAGCGCGAAGAGCGCCTGGATCGATTCCTTCGCCATCAGCAGGCCGATCGATCCCAGCATCACGACATAGAGGATGCCGATCACCGTATCGATCTGTCCCAGCGCCTGGAGCACACGAAACAGCGCCGCGCCGATCAGCGCGCCGATGATACCGCCCGCCACCAGCACCAGTCCCATATGAACGTCGACGGTCTTGCGCGACAGATGGGTGAACATGCCCGACACGCTCGCGCCGGTCACCTGCGTCGCTGCGGAGGCGGCGGCGACCGTCGGCGGGATGCCGTAGAAGATCAGCAGCGGCGTCGTCAGAAACCCGCCGCCCACGCCGAACATGCCGGACAGGATGCCGACGACCCCGCCCAGCGCGATGATGACCAGGGCGTTGACCGACAGATTGGCGATGGGCAGGTAGAGATCCATGGAGACCATGGCCTAGTCGCAAAGCGTGTCGACTTAAAGATGTGTCTGCGCGACCCGAAGCAGGCTTTGCTTCGATTGCATCGAAACCGCCGCTTTAGAAATCGGTGGCCAGCGTCAGTGCCGCGCCGGAGCCGGGCCGGGCGTTGCCGCCAATGCGCTGCCGCCATTCGGCGACCAGCCGGGCAGGGGAATGCGCCAGCGGCAGCCGCACCTCGACCGCCGGGCCGATGTCCAGCCGGGAGACATGTGGCTGCGCGCCGCCCGACAGGCTGAAGCCCGCGGACAGCGGCGTCCGCCCGAGCGGGTGAAGCAGCGACAGGCGGCCATCGACGAAAGCGTCGCGCTGTTTCAGTCCGACCATGCCCGCCTGCCCATAGCCCTGCGCCCTGATCCCCGCAGGCAAATCGACCGGCCCGAAACCACCGACGGCCATCAGCGCAAAGGCGTCGCGCGCGCCGTCGCCCAGTCCGATCCGCCGCTCGACGGCCAGGCTGATCGGGATGGAAGGACCGGGCTGCCAGGCAATCCCCGCCGCCGCCTCCGGCGCATGCGGGCGATCGAGCGCGGCTGTGATACGGGTATAGGCGGCGAGCCGACCACTGGCGGTGTCGGTCAAGATGCGCTCCACGCGAAGCCCGGCCTGCGACCCGCCGAGTTGTCCGTTCCCCGCAAGCGCGGTCCCGCCGCTCCCCGCGCGCCACAACAGCCAGGCGCCGCCGCGCCAGTGGTCGGACAGGGCGGCCAGTTTTGCGGGCGGCGGGACGGCGAAAGGATAAAGCGGGCCAATATCGACATTGGCGAACAGCTTTTCGCCGCCGGACAGCGTGTCGACGACAGAGGGCGGCGCAGCTCCGGCCGGCGCTAACAGAGGCGCGTTTGTTCGCTGGTCCGCATGTCCGACCGGCCGGAATATCGCGTCGGCGGGACGAAGGTGCGGCGTGAAAGTCGTTTTCGAAGCAGGAAATATGTCAGGCAGATGCGATGGTCTTATAACCGCCACCTGGCGGGCGGCAACCGCCTGTCCCGGCGCGACCGCAGTGTCTTCCGCCGATACGGGCGTCGCCCAATAGGTGACGAAAGCGAGCCGGGCGCAGGCCCAGAACAGCAGGATACTGAGCAGAAATTGCAAAGGCCGGCCGGTCGTTGGCCGGGCCGTCATGCGTGCGCTTCCGCATCCTCGCCGGGATGGCGATGGGCGGTCTTGTCCCAGACGACCGGCGACCCGCGCAGCATCCGCGCATATAGGCCGATGGCGCGCCGGGCCGCCATGATGGCGATGATGTTGGCGGTTACCATGCGCGGGAGCGCATAGAGGCCCTCGCGCCAGCCATAGCCCCGCGTCACGAACAGCGCGCGCATCATGGCACGCCAGATCGCCAGGACAAGGTTGAACCAGAGCAGGCTTTCCAGGAACGGCGCCATCTCGATATCGGGCAGGGGCAGGACCTGGCGCAGGCACCAGAGCAGTGCGTAAAGCGCCATGGCGAGATAGGCGGCCGCCAGCACGATCGCGGCGAGCGCCGCGCACCGGTCACGCAGCCGCATCCAATGTTCGGCCCATCCGCCGTGCCATCCGAGACGATCCCATCCGGCCAGCGCGATACCGACCATCCAGCGCGCCTTCTGCTTGACGGCCGCTTGGCGGGTTTCGGGGAAATGCTCGCGTGTGCACACCAGCGCACCGGCCGTGTCGCGCATCCGCACGAAAATGCCGGTCCCGCCCTGTTCGGCGATACGCAGCCCCAACTCATAATCTTCCGTCAGCGAATCCGGGTCGAATGGCCCTTCCGATCCCCTTGCCAGCCCGGCGAGTGCGTCGCGGGCAAAGGCGCATCCCACGCCCGCCGACGGCACGGCCGCGCCCAAAGCCTCGCGCACGACCATAGATTTGTGATGGCTCTCCGCAAATTCGTCGCAATAATGGCCGGCGATCCAGAAGGATCGGGGGCTGCGCAGCGGCAATACCGGCAACTGCACCAGCGCGAAGCGATCGGTCAGCCGCGACAGGAGCCGGAGCGCATCGGGATGCACCACATCCTCCGCGTCATGCAGCACCACCGCCTTGTAACGCAGGCCGCGCGCTGCTTCGTCACGCAGCATCGCTGCCCATAAAATATTGAGATTGTCGCCTTTCGTCGTCGGACCGGCGCGCGGATTGACGGCGATCAGGATGCGCGGATCGCCGGTCGCCAAGGGTGCGATCGCTGCAAGCGTATCCGGGTCGTTGGGATAAACGCCAACGAAGATGCGATAATCCTGCACCCCCCATTGCCCCAGCGCGCCGCGCAGCATCGGCCCGATCACCTGCGCTTCGTGCCAGACGGGGACGAAGATGGCGAGCGGCGCGGGATATGCGGGTGCGGGCAGGGTGGCGGTCGTCATCGGCGGGTGACTGCGATAGACAGTGGCGCGCCGCCATAACAGGCGCCCGAAATAGACGAGGTCGATCGCCATGTCGTCTGTACCGCCGATCGCCAGTCCTATCGCGGCGAACAGCATCGCTTCATGCTGGACAGCGCCCAGCAAGCCATACAGGACGAGCAATATGACGATGCGCCTGTTCCCCCAACGCAATGATCCTGGAAGGATATGTATGAATATGCGTAGCTTTTTGGCAAGTAATCTCGTGAAGGCAGCCGCATGAGGGGTGAGGCCGGGCGATCGGCGGCGCGCGCCTTTCTCGCCGGGGAGGCGGGCGGCGCTGTGCTGCTGATGCTGGCCGCGCTGCTGGCGATGATCGCGGCCAACGGGCCGGGCGACATACAGCATTTCTATCATGCGCTGCTGCATGCGCGAACCGGGCCGGTTCTTGCGCCCGCGCTGGGACCAATGACCGTGCATCTGTGGATCAACGACGGCGCGATGGCGCTGTTCTTTCTGCTGGTGGGGCTGGAGATCAAGCGCGAGTTTCTCGACGGGCAATTGTCGAGCTGGGACAAGCGCCGCCTGCCGGTGATCGCCGCACTGGCCGGGATGATCGTACCGGCATTGATCTATTTCGCGGTCGGTGGGCATGTGCCGGGGCTGGCCAAGGGCTGGGCCATCCCCGCCGCCACCGACATCGCCTTTGCGATCGGCGTGCTGGCGCTGCTGGGCAAGCGCGCGCCGCTGTCGCTCAAACTGTTCCTGACCACGGTGGCGATCGTCGACGACATGGGCGCGGTGGCGGTGATCGCGCTCGTCTATACGCAGGGCATCGGTCTGGCCGCGCTGGGCGGCGCGGCGGCGATCCTCGCCCTGATGTTCGCGCTCAACCGCATGGGCGTGAAAGCGCTGCCGGTCTATCTGCTCTGTTTCGCCGCGCTCTGGTATGCCGTGCTGCTCTCGGGTGTGCACGCCACGGTCGCCGGGGTGCTGGCGGCGCTGGCGATCCCGATCCGCAAGTCGCCCGGCGCACCCGATGCCGACGAAAGTCCGCTTCACCGGCTCGAACATAGGCTACATCCATGGAGCGCCTATCTGATCGTGCCGCTGTTCGGCTTTGCCAATGCCGGGGTGTCGCTGGCCGGCATTGGGCTGGCACAGGTCGTCGCGCCGTTACCGCTGGGGATCGCCGCCGGGCTGTTCGTGGGCAAACAGGCGGCGATATTCGTGGCGGTGTGGCTAAGCGTGAAACTGGGCATCGCGGCCCGCCCGCACGGTGCGACCTGGCTGCAAATCTACGGTATCGCGCTGTTGTGCGGCATCGGTTTTACGATGAGTCTGTTCATTGGCGCGCTCGCCTTTCCGTCCTCGCCTGATCTGGTGGAAGAGGCGAAGGTGGGCATACTTGCCGGGTCGATACTTTCCGGACTCGCCGGCTTCCTTATCCTGCGCTTCGCACCGCTCCATCCCCGCCATGCCGAGATTGCCGTCGAACAGGAAGGGGAGATCAGGCTGGATAGCGAAGCAATGGGGTGCTGAGCGCGTCTGTGCTGCCTGGACGCTTCAGTCGTCGGCCTTGTGGATGGCGAGATCGGCAAGATTGATCGTCAACTGAAAGCTGAGCGCATGATCCATTTGCGCGCGCGCCCCACCACGCGCAAACCGATATTGGTTCAGATATCCTAGATCCCCGCTCACGCCTTTTACGATCTTTACCGTTACGCCGACACTATTACGCATCCGCTCGTAACCGGCGCGTTGCCCCCAGGACGTCGAGTTCGGGAGGAAAAAACTCTCATGGCTGGCGAACAGTCCCAATCCATTTTTGCGCAGCTTATAATTATAGCGAATGAGCGGGCGGACACGAAACCCGATTTCACTGCCCGCAGGATGAAAGCGCTCATCGACCCGTAAGCGCGTGGTGATCGCACCGAAACTCGCAATAATCTGCTGCCGCAGCCGATGCTCGCTGCGCCCGGTATTGCCGTTATAAAAATCAACGCGGCGATAGCCAAAGCCCAGTTCGACATGATCGTCCAGCTTGTAGCCAAGGATGCCGCCGAATTCAGTGGTATATAATCCATCCTGCCGGTCGCTGAAACGGGCGATCTGTTCAAGCGTCAGTCTGAACCTGTCGTCCAGCGGCACGACCGTGTTCGCCTGAAGCCATAATTGCTCATCCTGCTGCTGCGCCAGCGCCGGCGTCGGGCACAGCGTAGCAGCCCCCGACAGGGCACAGACGAAAAGACAATTGCGCACATTATACCTCATCGATCGCAGCATAGAACAGAAGGGCGTGACCGTGAGGTTACAGACATTGTGCGACCCGACTAATATTGCTTGAGCAAAAAAAAGGCCCCGGCATCGCTGCCGGAGCCTTTTTGCGCCTTATCGGGGCCGGGCTTACAGCTTCCCTGTCAATTCCGGCACGAGCTTGAACAGGTCGCCGACCAAGCCGATGTCCGCGACCTGGAAGATCGGGGCTTCCTCGTCCTTGTTGATGGCGATGATGGTCTTGCTGTCCTTCATGCCCGCAAGATGCTGGATCGCGCCGGAGATACCGACCGCGACATAGACTTCCGGCGCGACGATCTTGCCGGTCTGGCCGACCTGATAGTCGTTGGGAACATAACCCGCATCGACCGCGGCGCGCGATGCACCAACGGCGGCGCCCAGCTTGTCGGCCAGCGGAAAGATCAGCTCCTCGAAGGTCGGACCGTCCTTCAGCGCGCGGCCGCCGGATACGATGATCTTCGCGCTAGTCAGTTCGGGCCGTTCCAACTTGGCGATCTCTGCACCGACGAAGGAAGAAACCCCCTTGTCGGAAGCGCCCGAAACCGCTTCGATCGTGCCCGAACCGCCCGTCGTCGCCGCTTTCTCGAACGCGGTGCCGCGCACGGTGATGACTTTCTTGGCATCCTTCGACCGCACGGTCGCGATCGCGTTGCCAGCATAGGTCGGGCGCGTGAAGCTATCTTCGCTCTCGACCGACAGGATGTCGCTGATCTGCATCACGTCGAGCAAGGCGGCGACGCGCGGCGCGATATTCTTGCCATGGCTGGTCGCGGGCGCGAGGAAGGCGTCATGATCGGCCATCAGCGTGACGATCAGCGGCGCGACATTTTCGGCCAGCCCATGTTCGAGCGATGCGTCGTCGGCGACATGGACCTTGCCCACGCCCGCGATCTTCGCCGCCTCGGCAGCGACGCCGCCCACATCCTTGCCCGCGACGAGCAGATGGACTTCACCAAGCTTCGACGCGGCGGTGACGACGGCGAGGGTGGCGTCCTTGAGGCTGCCCGCCTCATGCTCCACCCAAACGAGAGTCTTCGTCATGCGGCAACTCCCAGTGTCTTGAGTTTCGCGACCAGTTCATCGACATCGGCCACCTTGATCCCGGCAATACGCTTGGGCGGCTCCACCACTTTCAGCGTTTCGAGACGCGGCGTGATGTCGACGCCATAATCGGCGGGAGTCTTGTTCGCGAGCGGCTTGCTCTTTGCCTTCATGATGTTCGGCAGCGAGGCATAGCGCGGCTCGTTCAGGCGCAGGTCGGTGGTGATGATCGCCGGAGTCTTGAGCGCGACCGTCTCCAGGCCGCCGTCGACTTCGCGGGTCACGTTGACGGTGTCGCCGACCACATCGACCTTGGACGCGAACGTCCCCTGACCCCAGCCCAGCAGCGCGGCCAGCATCTGGCCGGTCTGGTTGCTGTCGTCGTCAATCGCCTGCTTGCCCAGAATGACCAGACCGGGCTGTTCTTCCTCGACCACCTTGACGAGCAGCTTGGCGACGCTCAGCGGTTCGACCTCCTCATCGGTCTGGATCAGGATGGCCCGATCCGCGCCCATGGCGAGCGAAGTCCGCAAGGTCTCCTGCGCCTTGGCGACGCCGATCGATACGGCGATGATCTCGGTCGCAACGCCCTTTTCCTTCAGGCGGATCGCTTCCTCGACCGCGATCTCGTCGAACGGGTTCATCGACATCTTCACGTTCGCCAGATCGACGCCGGTCCCGTCCGCCTTCACGCGCGGCTTCACATTATAATCAATCACCCGTTTGACGGGCACCAGGATCTTCATTTTCCCTTACCTCCGGTTCAAGCTTCTGCCTGGGAGCCATAATGTCGTTGCGGCGCGCCCGCTATCACGAGCGCGCCGATAATTTAGGATCAGGCGACCTTCCTGACCTCCGCCACGATCTTGCGGGCGGCGTCGCCCAGATCGTTCGCCGCGACGATCGGCAGGCCCGAATTGGCCAATATATCCTTGCCGGCCTGCACGTTGGTGCCTTCCAGGCGAACGACCAGCGGAACTGAAAGATTCACTTCCTTCGCCGCGGCGACGATGCCGTCGGCGATGATGTCGCACTTCATGATGCCGCCGAAGATGTTGACCAATATGCCCTTTACATTGGGGTCCTGCAAAATGATTTTGAACGCGGACGTCACCTTCTCCTTGCTCGCGCCGCCGCCGACGTCGAGGAAGTTGGCGGGGAACATGCCGTTCAGCTTGATGATGTCCATCGTTGCCATGGCGAGACCGGCGCCGTTGACCATGCAGCCGATGTCGCCGTCCAGCTTGATATAGGCGAGGTCATATTTGGACGCTTCCAGCTCGGCCGGGTCCTCCTCGCTCTCGTCGCGCAATTCCAGCAGGTCCTTGTGACGGAACATGGCGTTGCCGTCGAAGCCGACCTTGGCGTCGAGCACCAGCAGATTGCCCTGCTCGGTCAGCGCCAGCGGGTTGATCTCGATCTGCTCGGCATCGGTGGCCAGGAAGGCGGTGTAGAGCGACTGGGCGACCTTCGACGCTTGTTTGGCGAGGTCGCCGGTCAGGCCCAGCGCCGCGGCGACCGAGCGGCCATGATGCGGCATGAAGCCGGTCGCGGGATCGACCGAGAAGCTGTGGATTTTCTCCGGGGTCGAATGGGCGACCTCCTCGATGTCCATGCCGCCTTCGGTCGAGACGACGAACGCGACTTCGCTGCTGCCGCGATCGACCAGCAGGGCGAGATAAAATTCCTTGGCGATGTCGGCGCCGTCGGTGATGTAGAGGCGGTTGACCTGCTTGCCCGCTTCGCCGGTCTGGATCGTCACCAGCGTATTGCCGAGCATGTCGGTCGCATGTGCCTTCACTTCGTCAAGCGAGAAAGCGAGGCGCACGCCGCCCTTCGCGTCAGGCCCCAGTTCCTTGAACTTGCCCTTGCCGCGGCCGCCGGCATGGATCTGCGACTTCACGACATAGAGCGGTCCGGGCAGCTTCTTGGCGGCGTCGACCGCTTCGTCGATGGAGAAGGCGGCAAAGCCGGCGGCGATCGGCGCGCCATATGTCGCCAGCAGTTCCTTGGCCTGATATTCGTGAATGTTCATAAGCCCGGCCCGTCCTTTGTACAGCGGTCAGAATGTCGGTGACGGCTAAAGCACAGGCAATTCTTGATTGGAAGCCATGACTTCGCAAATCGACTTTGCAAAATTGCAAAGTCGATTCGGCGTTCTGTACCGGAAATTTTGCGAAATGCCGGTCAGCTCTGGAGCGCGCAGACCAGGGCGGCCTTGACCGTCACCGCGACGATCTCGGGATCCTTGAGCGCGCGCACCTTGTGCACGAATGCGTCGAGCGACAGCTTCTGATAATCGGTCTTCGGCACCGATGCGAGCGACTGGAGCCGGCGCAACTGCACCAGGCTCAGCTTGCGCACCATCCGGTCCGCCATGCAGCGCGCCATCGGCTCGGGCAGCCCCGCTTTCATCAGCCCGGCCTCGACCTTAGCCTGCGGCGTCACGCAGGCAGAAAGCATGAGGGGAAGTAGAGCGAAGGAAAGAGGGGTTTTGATACGCATCAAGCGCCGATGGCATCGCCAAGCTGAACGGCGGCTTTATGGTTGGACTCATCACCGTGGCAAGACGTTGCAAAGCGGTCGTCAACCTCCCATGTTCGAACGCTGTCCACCCCTTGCCCTATCAGAACAAATATGGAACAAGTGCCCCCATGCCGACTCATCTACTACAGCATCGGTGCACCGGATGCTGACCCACATCAGTGTGCGCGGCGCGCGCGAGCATAATCTCAAGGGCGTGGACGTCGATCTGCCGCGCGACTCCCTCGTCGTCATCACCGGCTTGTCAGGCTCGGGCAAGTCCAGCCTCGCTTTCGACACGATCTATGCCGAGGGGCAGCGCCGCTATGTCGAGTCGCTGTCGGCCTATGCGCGCCAGTTTCTTGAGATGATGCAGAAGCCTGACGTCGAACATATTGACGGTCTGTCTCCCGCGATCAGCATCGAGCAGAAGACGACGAGTCGCAATCCGCGCTCGACCGTCGCGACCGTGACCGAGATTTACGACTATATGCGCTTGTTGTGGGCGCGCGTCGGTATCCCCTACAGCCCCGCCACCGGACTGCCGATCAGCGCGCAGACGGTCAGCCAGATGGTCGATCGCGTGATGCAATTGCCCGAGGGCACACGCTTCTACCTGCTCGCTCCGGTCGTGCGCGGGCGGAAGGGTGAATATAAACGCGAGATGCTGGAATGGCAAAAGGCCGGTTTCACCCGCGTCCGCATCGATGGGGAAATGGTCGAGATTGACGAGGCCCCTGCGCTCGACAAGAAATATAAGCATGACATCGAGGTCGTGGTCGATCGCATGGCGGTCAATTCTGATATCGGCACGCGCTTGGCCGACAGTTTCGAAACCGCGCTGAAACTGGCCGAGGGGCTGGCTTATGTGGACTTGGCGGACGGCGCGGTGCCGGGCCGCGAAGAAGAGGCTATTGACGCGGGCAAGATGAAAAATGCCGGTATTCCGGCGAACCGCATCGTCTTTTCCGAAAAATTCGCCTGTCCGGTCAGCGGCTTCACCATCGCCGAGATCGAGCCGCGCCTCTTCTCGTTCAATGCGCCGCAGGGAGCCTGTCCGGCCTGCGACGGCTTGGGCGAAAAGATGCTGTTCGATCCCGAACTGGTCGTCCCCAACGAAGCGCTCTCGATCAAGAAGGGCGCGGTCGTCCCCTGGGCCAAGTCCAACCCGCCCAGCCCCTATTATATGCAGGTGCTCGGGAGCCTCGCGAAGGAATTCGGTTTCTCGCTCGACACGCCCTGGGCCGATCTTCCGGGCGAGGTGAAGCTCATCATCCTGCACGGCACTGGCGGCAAGCCGGTTACTTTGCGCTTCATCGACGGCCGAAAGTCCTACGAAGTGAAGAAAGCCTTTGAAGGCGTAATCGGCAACCTCAACCGCCGCCTGCTCCAGACCGAGAGCGCATGGATGCGCGAAGAGTTGAGCAAATATCAGACCGCGCAACCCTGCGAAACCTGCGGCGGCGCGCGCCTGAAACCGGAAGCCCGTGCGGTCAGAATCGCGGGGGAAGACATTTCCATTTCGACCCGGCGCAGCGTGGTGGACGCACTCGCCTTCTTCACCGCGCTGCCCGGCCATCTTAACGATCAGCAGAATCAGATTGCCAAGGCCATCCTCAAGGAAATCGTCGAGCGGCTTGGTTTTCTTAACAATGTCGGTCTCGATTATATCAATCTCGACCGCACCAGTGGCACGCTGTCGGGTGGCGAGAGCCAGCGCATTCGCCTTGCCTCGCAGATCGGCTCTGGCCTTTCCGGCGTGCTCTACGTGCTGGACGAACCGTCGATCGGGCTGCATCAGCGCGACAATGACCGGTTACTGGTCACGCTGCGCCGCCTGCGCGACCTCGGCAATACCGTGATCGTGGTCGAACATGACGAGGATGCGATCCGCGCCGCCGACTATATCGTCGATATGGGGCCGGGCGCGGGTGTGCATGGCGGCGCGATCGTCGCGCAGGGGACGTTGCACGAAATCCTCGCCGCCAAGGACAGCCTGACCGCCGACTATCTGAACGGCACCCGTGCGATCGGCGTGCCAGCCAAGCGCCGCAAGGGATCGGGCAAGAAACTCACCGTCCATAATGCCCGTGCCAACAATCTGCGCGGGGTCACTGCGTCGATCCCGCTCGGCACCTTCACCTGCATCACCGGCGTGTCGGGATCGGGCAAGTCGACCTTCACCATCGACACCCTCTACGCCACCGCCGCGCGCGT